>JANMWN010000023.1:0-19126 GCA_031394045.1 Sporichthyaceae bacterium | reverse complement strand
GGTCGGGCCGGGTCCGTCGGACTCGACGACATAGCGCCAGCGAGTCAGCGGCAGGGCGGCCGTCCGCTGCCCGAGCTCGCGTACGCCGGACGTGGCCGAAGCCGCCGCGGTGCGGGCCAGCGCTGCGGTGTCATGCCTGATGACCGCCTGCGCGCGCAGAGCCAGCAGGGCCGGCACCGAAGGCGCTCCGGCTACCAACCGGCTCGACCCAGACCCGGTGGCTGGGGCTGTGGCATCAGGTCGGGCCGACCGTGCCGTGCAAGAGGTGCACGTCACTGCCACTGCGACCGCAAGGGTCGCCGTGAGCAGCAGGCCCTTCAGCTGTGCCGTCAGTAGGGCCGAACGGCGCCGGAGAACGGCATCGAGCTCAGCGGATCCGTCGTCACTCCTGCGCTCGGGTTGGCCGCGTGCACGATCATCCCGCCGCCGATGTAGATCCCGACGTGGTGGATCGGTGAGTAGAAGAAGACCAGGTCGCCCGGCTGCAGGTTGCTGTACGAGATATGTCGGCCCGAGCCGTACTGCGCCCGCGAGGAGTGCGGGAGCGAGACGCCGACCGAGGCGTACGCCTTCATGGTCAGACCCGAGCAGTCCCACGAGCTCATGCCGGTCGCCCCGAAGACGTAGTTGTCGCCGACCTGAGCCATCGCGTACGCCACCGCTCCGGCGCCGATCCCGCTGCCGCCGCCGTAGTGTCGGCCGCCGCCGCGCCTGCTGGGCCGGTGCGAGGCGCCGGCCCGTGCCCTGGCTGCTGCCGCGGCGCGGGACCGCGCGGCGGCCTGCGAGGCGAGCAACGCGGCCCGGTCGGCGGCGGCGAGGGAGTTGAAGACCGCCGTCGCCGCATCGGTCTTGGCCTGCTGCTCGGCGTACGCCGCGGCTGCGGTGTCGCTGATGGCCTGGAGGCGGCCGAGCTGCTGGGCCGCCGCGAGCTTGTCCATGGCCAGCCGCTGCTGTGCTGCGGCCACCGTACGAAGGACGTCGCCCTGGCGGCGGCTGACGCCGTCGAGGGCGGAGGCCTGGTCCAGGAACTGGGTGGGGTTGTCGGCGAGGAGGAGCTGGAGCGTCTGGTCGACGCCGCCCGAGCGGTAGGCGGCGGACGCCAGACGCCCGACGGAGACCTGCGCAGCGGAAACTGCTGCCTGAGAGCGAGCCACGCGCGCCTGGATCTGCTTGAGCACCTTCTTGCCAGCGTCAAGGGCGACCTTGGCGTTGTTGTACGTCTCCTGGGCTGCCGCGGCCTCAGTCTCATAGGCGGTCATCTGAGCCTGAGCCTGCGCGAGAGTCAGCTTGGGCGCCGCCGAACCGGCAGAGGGCACCAGGCCCACCACGACGAGCGCGGCAGTGATCGAGGCAACGGCGATACGGATGGAGCGGATCGAGCGGGTTCGGGGGTTCGCCACTGAGGCGGCACTCCTCACTTCCTCGGCCGCCTACCGGGTTAGCTGTCGGGTTCGGACGGGGAAGTGCGTCCTACCGTCCGGTACGCGTCGGCCGGAGCGGGCTCCGAAGACGTGCACCGTGCGGATTCACCCCAAGGAACATGGTTCCCCGGTTCCCTCCGGTCTCGCCGACCAGTCCTGGGCCGCTCCTGCTACGAACAGCAGGTGACTCAAGGTCGATCAACAAGGTGCCGAACGGATTAAGCGGGAGCACCGGCCGCCGGCCCGTGTGGACGACGTTCTGCCTGTGCTCAGGTCGTACCCTAACGAATCGGTCACGACGGAAGCAATTCAACCCGCTGACTTCATGCTGTCATCATTCGTACGCATTCCGTTACCGGACTCGTATTTCGTCGGCCCCAAGGGCACCACCAGCCGCAGCGGGGGCACCAGTCCACTGTCCGCCAGAACCCCCAGCGCGGCCCGTTCGTCGGCGTCGAGCACGACGCCCTCAGGCGCGGACCCGAGCAAGAAGGTCACCACGCAGTCGCCGCAGTCCCTGCCGCGGGCCTCACAGGTATCGCAGTCGATGTGCACGTGAACCTCCCATGTCTCTGGTCCATCGATGTCTCTGGTCCATCGATGTCGCTCGTCGTCGCGAACGCTAGGACGAGGCACCGACAGAACCGGCTCAGCCCCGGTCGAGCCGCCGCAGCAGCAGGGTGGACGGCAGCGGGCGCGCGCCGGAGCGAAGCACACCGTCCGCGACCTCCCGGTCGCTGGACACCACGACCAGTGGGCGCCCGGTGGGCTCAGCACGGACCAGGCGGCGGATCAGCTCGTCCGCAGTCTCGCCCTCGGGGCTGAACAGCACGCGTACGCCCCTCGGCGACGCCGAGATCACCCGGCCGTCCAGCGTGGTCCCGTCAAAGACGCAGGTCACCTCGGCGCCGGTACGGGCCGCCAGGACAGCGAGCCCGGTGACCAGGCGGCTGCGCTGCTCGGCCAGCGACAGGGTGCCGTAGCCGGTCTTGGTGACGTTGTAGCCGTCGACGACCAGGTGCACCTGGGGCAGCGCCAGCAGCTGGTCGAGCAGCGCGGGGTCGTCGGCCGCGAGCGCCCGCGCAGCGAGGTCGGCCACCCCTGCGTCGTCCGGGGTCACCCCGCCGACGCCATCTGCTGGCCGGGTGGTCGTCGGAGGCAGCGCGAGCTCTCGGCGGAGGCCGTGGGCCGCCTCGATCACCGTGTCGAGCAGCAGTCGGAGCCGGACGCTCTCGGCGCTGCGGCCTTCTCGCGATACACGGCGGGATCCCTCGAGCGCAGCCTCCACGTCGGCCAGCCGTGACCGCAGCCGCCGGGCCTCGGTGCTGCCCGCCGCCTGCGCGTCGCGCGACTCCTTCCCCACTCGCTCCGCGGCGAGGGTGGCCTCCTCGGCCTCGACGCGGGCCCGGCGCAGCTCGGCCTCGACCGCACGCAGCCGGCGGCGCACGTCAGCGGCCTCCGCCACCTCGCGGGCGGTCTCGGCCCGGGCCCGGTCCAGCGCGGCGGCGGCCTCAGCCCGTACCGCTTGCAGCTGCTCGGTCAGCCGCGCGACCGCGCTCTGCGCCTGCGCGCTGCGGGTGGTCCGCTCGTGGGCTGCGATCGAGTCGGTGGCCACCTGGACGGTGGCGGTCCAGCCCGGCTGCCGGAGCAGGTACGACAGGGCGGCCAGCTCCTGCGGGTCGGCGGCCGCCGGCTGCTCGCCGCGGTCGAGGGCCTCGGTCAGCGCCGGCAGGGCGGCCCGGGTCCACGCGGCCACCCGCTGCCGGAAGACCGCATCGCCATCGAGAGCGGCGGCCAGCTGCGTGGCACCCATCCGGGCCCGCTTGGTCGGGGTGAAGCGGGCGACCGCCTTGAGCTGGGCAGGGACCTCGTCCGCCGCCAGCGTCCCGAGCGCCTGGGCCGCATAGGACACGACGCGCTGACGGACCGCCGGAGGCAGCGGGACGTGCAGGGTCTCCTCGCTCATCCCGGCCCGGTGACCGGACCCCCGGCGGCGGGCCGGGCGACCAGCTCGACCGTGTTGACCGCCGAGCACCACCGGCACCGGACCTCCTGCAGGTTCTCGGACAGCACCTCGGTCTCCTCGACCGTCGGCTCACCGGCCAGGTCGAGATGGAGGAACTCGCGTACGCGGCTGGAACGGGTGACGTCGAAGCGCGTGAGGTTGCCGCAGCTGCTGCAGCGCCACCGGGTGTCGGCGGTCGGGACGGGCACAGGCACAGGGGCGCTCCTCGGCGGCGGGACCTGCTGGGTCAGCAGGGTCAGCAGGTGTCGGTCAGGTGCCAAGGCTAAGCGGTCCGGCCCGCCGCGACCCATCCAGCCATCCAGCCATCCAGCCATCCACCCATCCACGGGGCTCCCCGCTCCGAAGACGGGGGGCGCAACCGATTCGGCCGGTCTGGCAACCGTCAGACCGGACCCCGACCGAAGGAAGCGGTAATGGACAGATCCCGCAACAAGCTCCGCACCGATCAGGCGAAGAGCCCGAGGTCACGTCGCCGTTCGGCAGCGTTCGTCGCTGCCGGAGCCGTCCTCGCGACAGCAGGGGCTGCGGCCCTCGGACCGGTCACGGCCCAGGCGTCCAGCCACCGGGAGGCCCCCCTCATCTCCGGGGCTCCGCAGTACGACAACACGGACACCTACGCGTTCGTGAGCCCGGACAAGCCGGACACCACCACCCTGATCGCCAACTGGATCCCGTTCGAGGATCCCTCAGGGGGCCCGAACTTCTACCCGTTCGCGACCGATGGTCTCTACGACATCAACATCGACAACAACGGTGACGCCAAGGCCGACATCACCTACCGGTGGGTGTTCAGCACGACGTACCAGAACACCGGCACGTTCCTGTACAACACCGGTCCGGTCACCAGCCTCACCGACCCGGACCTGAACGTGCGGCAGTCGTACAAGCTCTACGAGATCTCGGGCGGCCACTCCACGTTCATCACCAGTGGCAAGGTCGCACCGTCGTACGTCGGCAAGGCATCGATGCCCAACTACGCGAGCCTGCGTACCCAGGCCATCGTCAAGGCGGGCGGGCTCACCTCGTTCGCCGGCCAGGCAGACGACCCGTTCTTCCTGGACCTGCGCGTGTTCGACCTGCTCTACGGCGGGAACCTCTCCGAGGTCGGGCACGACAGCCTGAAGGGCTACAACGTCAACTCCATCGCCCTTCAGGTACCCACGGCCGACATCACGGCCAACGGTGACCCGGTCGTAGGCGTGTGGTCGACGACCTCGCGCAAGACGGCGAACGGCAACTACGTCCAGGTCTCGCGGCTGGGCAACCCCCTCGTCAACGAGGTGGTCATCCCGCTCAAGGACAAGGACAAGTTCAACGCTTCACAGCCCTCCGGTGACGGCCAGTTCCTGTCGTACGTCACCAACCCGGGCCTGCCCAAGGTGATCGAGGCCGTCTACGGGATCAAGGCTCCGGCCGAGCCCCGCAACGACCTGGTGTCCGTGTTCCTCACGGGCGTACCCGGGCTGAACCAGCCGGCTCACCTCACCGCACCCGGTGAAGAGCTCCGGCTGAACACCTCGATCAAGCCGACAGCCACGCCCAACCGGCTGGGAGTCATCGCTGGCGACAATGCCGGCTTCCCGAACGGTCGCCGGCTGGCTGACGACGTGATCGACATCTCCCTGCAGGTCGTGGAGGGCGAGCTCGTGGGCGCTCCCAACGACCTCGGCGACGGGGTGAATGCCAACGACTCCAAGTTCGGCACGCACTTCCCGTACGTCGCGCTGCCCCACTCGGGCTCGCGGGGCGGTAGCCCGACCACGGCCAGCGCCGGTCTGACGGCGCTCGACGGTGGCGGCACGAACGGCTCCGGTGGCTCGTCGACCCCGATCGGGTCTGCGCTCGCCCTCGGTGTCGGGCTGCTCACGATGATCGGCGGGACGGTCGCTCTGCGCCGCTCGCGCCGCTCGTCGGTCGCAGTCACCCCGGCCGCCTGACCTGCTCCTTCGACCAGGCCGGTCGTTCGCCCGTCCGCGGGGTGGGCCACACCCACCCCGCGGCCGGGCACCAACCACCCAGCTCATCCACCCGTCGCGGTCCCGAACCGCGAGTCCCTCCGGGAGTCCCGATGCTGTTCCGTACGAGAACCAGCACCGCGGTCGCCGCCGCGACCGGCGTGGCGTTCGCCCTTGTCGTCGGCGGCGCCGTGGGTCTTGTCCACAGCGCGGCCAGCAGCTCGGCCAGGGGCAAGGTCCTCTCCGCTCAGGCCGACGCCGCCGACGCGTCCGTGGCACCTGCCAGCCTCGCGGGAGGAATCTCCACCCTCCAGGAGCACCTGGCCCAGCAGTCAGGGGACGAGCGCAGCTGGGCCGCCCTCGGCGTCGCCTACGTGGAGCAGGCCCGGGTCACCCTGAACCCCAGCTACTACCCCAGGGCGGCCGAAGCGCTGGCCAAGGCCGTCGCGCTCGCCCCCGGCGACGATGCCGCCCACGCAGGCCTGGCCGCGCTGGCCTCCGCGCGGCACGACTTCACCCTGGCCCTGCGCGAGGCGACGACAGCGCTGGCGTCGAACGCGTACGACACCGAGGCCCTCGCGATCCGTACCGACGCACTCACTGAGCTCGGGATGTATCCGCAGGCGCTGGCCTCGGCCCTGCAGGCCGACGCAACCAGCCCGGGAGTTCCGACCTTCACCCGGCTGTCCTACCAGCGCGAGCTCCGCGGCGACGTCCCCGGCGCAGTCGCGCTGATGCAGCGGGCGCTCGCCGCGGCCACCAGCCCCAGCGACATCGCCTTCGTACGCACGCACCTGGGCGACCTCGCGCGACAGACCGGCCGGCTCGCGGCCGCGGCCGCCGACTACGCCGCCGCCCTGTCAGCTGATCCGTCGACGGTCGCCGCGACGGCGGGGCAGGCGCGGGTCGCTTCGCTCCGGGGTGACGACACAACGGCGGTGACGCTCTGGACCGACGTCGTCCGGCGCGCTCCGCTGCCCGAGTACCTCGTCGACTTCGGTGACCTGCTCAAGTCGCTCGGCCGCAATTCTGAGGCGCAGCAACAGTTTGCGGTCGTCCTCGGGTCGGCCGCCCTGGCCAGGGCCAACGGCGTCCAGACCGACCTGGAGATCGCCAACTTCGAGTCCGACCACGGCGGCGCCCAGTCGGCGCTGACTGCGGCGAAGGCCGAATGGAGCCGCCGGCACAGCGTCCATGTCGCGGATGCGTACGCCTGGGCCCTGCACGCAGCCGGTCTCGACCAGCAGGCCCTGGCCATGTCCCGGCTGGCTCTGCACCTGGGTACGGCCGACGGACGTTTCCTGCTGCACGCGGCCGTCATCGAGCACGCCCTCGGCGACGACGCCGCCGCGAAGACTCACCTGACGGCGGCGATGCGTCTGCGCGGGATGCTCGACCCGCTGCAGCGCCAGCTCGCGGACCGTACCCTCGCGGCGGTCACCAACCGGGCCGCGTCATGACCCGGCTGGGGCGGCGCCTCCTGGTGACCGGTGGCCTCGTCGTCGTGTTCGTCGGCGGTCCGGCCGCCGCGGCCTGGGCGCACCCCCTGGGCAACTTCACCGAGAACCGGGCCGACGCGATCGTCGTCGGCACGTCGGCCATCGCCGTCGAGCACGTCCTCGACCTGGCCGAGATCCCGACCCTCCAGGCCCGACCCGCCATGGACAGCAACGGGGACGGGCAGGTCAGCCCGGACGAGCTCGCCGCCTTCTCCGCGGCATCCTGCGCCAGGTCAGCGACGACACTGACGCTCGCCGTCGACGGTCAGCGGCTGCCGCTGTCAGTCGTTTCGGCCAGCGGACGCCTCGTCCTGGGGCAGGCCGGGCTGTTCACGCTGCGACTGGAGTGCGCGACCTCGGCACACCTGCAGGTGGGCACGGGGACGAGCCGGCTGAGCTTCGCCGACGACGACCGGGCCGGCACGGTGGGCTGGCGCGAGGTGACGATCCAAGGCGACGGCACGACGCTGATCGGCTCGAACGCCCCGACCACGAGCCCGAGCAAGGTCTTGCGCGGGTACCCGCAGGACGCGCTCACCTCGCCCGTCGACGTCTCGACCGCGACGACCCAGCTGCGGCTCGGCGGACCAGCGCTCGCGCAGCGGGACGCGGCCGTGACCGCGGCCACGGCTGTCCTGCCCGGCGGCCTCGACACGCTCACCAGCTGGCTGAGCTCGGCCGCCACCGGGGCCACCGGTACCTGGACCTTCGCGCTCGCCGTCCTGATCGCCGTCGGTGTGGGGGCGGCGCACGCGGTGGCGCCAGGGCACGGAAAGTCGATCATGGCGTTCTACCTCGCGGGGCGGTCGGAGCGATCGCTACGCGCCGCCACCCAGGTGGCCCTAACGGTCACGGTCACCCATACCTTCGGCGTCTTGCTGCTCGGCCTGCTGGTCGGCACCTTCGCGACGCTCACGCCGGCCAGCCTGTACCCGTGGCTGACCGCCGTCAGCGGCCTGCTCGTCATCGGGGTCGGAGCCACCCTCCTGCGGTTCTCCCTGCGGGCCCGGCGTGCGCAGGGTCAGCCGGACAGTCGGAGCGACGGCCACTCGCACGGACTTGGGCACGGGCACGGCCACTCGCACGGGGACACCCACTCGCATCCCCATCCCCATCCCCATCCCCATCCCCATCCGCACGCGAGCGAGCCAGCGGCCGCGGCCGTCGCTGTGATCGTCGACGAGCAGCCGCACCCCCATGAGCACCAGCATCCGCAGCAGCACCCGGCAGTGACCGAAGCTCCCGGGGGGCGGCGGGGACTGGTGGCGCTGGGGATCGCAGGTGGACTGGTCCCGAGCCCGTCCGCGCTGATCGTGTTGCTGGGAACAGCAGCGATCGGGCGGGCCTGGTTCGGGGTCCTTCTCGTCCTGGCCTTCGGCATCGGCATGGCGATCACGCTCGCCGGTGCCGGGCTGCTGGCCCACCGCACGGCCACCGGCTTCGGCCGGCTCGCGACAGCCGGACGTCACCCATGGGTGACGCGTACGGCCGCGGTGCTTCCCCTGATCACCGCCTCCGCCGTCCTGGCGGTGGGCGCTTCCCTGGCCGTGCGTGGGCTGGCAGCAGTCTGAGGGGGCTGCCGCCGGCCGGGGGAGGCGCGCCGACTTCGTCGGAGCGCCTCCCCCGCGCTGTCGGTGCCGCTGCCTACCGTCACGGCATGACCGCTTCGCCCGACCTGCTCGCCAGCGCCCACCAGGGCAGCTTTGACGAGCTGGGCTCTCCGTTGCGGGACATCGTCTTCGTGGTCGTCGACCTCGAGACCACCGGTGGCTCGCCGGCCGACTGCTCCATCACCGAGATCGGTGCGGTCAAGGTCTGCGGCGGGCAGGTCCTTGGGGAGTTCCAGACCCTGGTCAACCCCGGGTCGACCATTCCCGCGTTCATCCAGGTGCTCACCGGCATCACCGACACGATGGTGGCGGGCGCGCCCACCATCGCCGACACGCTCCCGCGCTTTCTCGAGTTCGCCCGCGGCGCGGTCCTGGTGGCCCACAACGCGCCGTTCGACATGGGCTTCCTGCGAGCCGCGGCAGCGCGTACCGGCTACGACTGGCCGGCCTTCGGCGTGCTCGACACCGCCCGGCTGGCCCGGCAGGTGGTGCTCCGCGACGAAGCCCCCGACTGCAAGCTGAGCACGCTGGCGCGGCTCTTCCGCTCGACCACGACTCCCAACCACCGGGCGCTGGACGACGCGCGGGCGACCGTCGACGTGCTGCACGGGCTGATCGAGCGGGTCGGCACCCAGGGGGTGGACACCCTTGAGGAGCTCACCACCTACTCTTCGCGGGTCTCGCCGGCCCTGCGGCGCAAGCGGCACCTCGCCGAGGGTGTTCCGCGCGGCCCCGGGGTCTACGTCTTCGAGGACGCGCAGGGGCGGGTGCTCTACGTCGGCAAGTCCAAGGACCTGCGATCGCGGGTGCGCTCGTACTTCACCGCCAGCGAGACGCGTACCCGGATGGGCGAGATGGTCCGGCTGGCCGAGCGGGTCCGGCCGATCCCGTGCCCGACCGCGCTCGAGGCCGAGGTACGCGAGCTGCGGCTGATCGCCGAGCACAAGCCGCGGTACAACCGGCGGTCGCGCTTTCCCGAGCGGGTGCTCTGGCTGAAGCTGACCGTCGAGCCTTTCCCTCGCCTGTCGATGGTGCGGGCACTGAAGGATGACGGCGCCGACTACCTCGGTCCGTTCGGCTCGCGCCGGGCCGCCGAGGCGGCCCTGACCGCTGTGCACGAGGCCGTGCAGGTGCGTCAGTGCACCGGCCGGATGTCGGCATCGGGGACCGGCACCGCCTGCGCGCTCTACGGCATGGGTCGGTGCGGCGCGCCCTGCGAGGGCCACGAGTCGGTCGACGACTACGCGGTGCACACCACGGCGTTGCGGCTCGCTATCCACGGCGACAGCCGCTCCCTGGTGTCCCGGTTGGACCTGCGCATCGCCGAGCTGTCGGCGGCCGAGCGCTACGAGGACGCCGCCGTCCACCGCGACCGTCTCGCCGCGTTCGTCCTCGCGACCGCCCGCATGCACCGGCTCGGTGGACTCGCAGCGGTGGCCGAGCTCGTCGCCGCCCGACGTACCCCCGAGCTCGGGTGGGAGATCGTCGCCGTACGCCACGGCCGGCTCGTCGGCACCGACGTCGTGCCCCGCGGCGTTGCCCCGCTCCCCTTCGTCGACGCCATGCTGGCCACCGCCGAGCACGTGGAGCCTGCGCCGGGCCCGACTCCAGCAGCGACGGCTGAGGAGACCGAGTGCGTCCTGCGCTGGCTCGACCAGCCGGGCACCCGGATCGTCGCGGTCTCGGGGCAGTGGTCCTCGCCGGCCCACGGGGCCGGAGCGCACCGCGAGCGGTTCGCCTCGGTGACATCGGCGCACCGAGACGCGCCGAGCAGCGGTGGCAGCGGAACGGACCGGCGGCGGCTGCGCCCGGTGGGCTGACCCCCGACCGACCCGGTGCCTCCGCTCACGCGCAGGCCTAGGATCGTCCCCGTGATCACCGCCATCGTGCTCGTCAACGCTCGGGTCGACCGGATCCCCGAGGTCGCGCAGGCGATCGCCGAGATCCCCGGCGTCAGCGAGGTCTACTCCGTCACCGGCGACGCGGACCTGATCGCGATGGTCCGCGTACGCGTGCACGACGAGCTCGCCGAGGTCATCGCGGGCACGCTGAACAAGGTGCCGGGCGTGCTGGCCACGCAGACCCACATCGCGTTCCAGGCGTTCAGCCGGCACGACCTCGAGGCCGCGTTCTCGCTAGGACTCGAGAACGGCGACTGACGGCGCCCGACGACTCGAGGATCAAGTCCGGCCCTGCGCTGGTCGACCTCCTGAGCATGACCGACGGTCGCTGCTCCTGCGGTGCCACGCTCGTCCGTGGCGCACTCGCGTGTGGGCTGTGCCATGCACCGGTCCCCGTGGCAGTACTTGAATCGTCCGCCGGAGCCGAGACCCCGACCCTTGGTGCCACCGACCCCGGCACGAACGGGTTCCTGGTCGCCCCCGGCCCGTCGACCCTGCGCAACGACACCCGGGTGTTTTCCCGGGTGGAGCCTGGCCCGATGTCCTTCGGGCTGACCGGACGCATCGTCCTGTCCGTCCTGTGCGCCGTACCGATCCTGTTCATCTGGTTCATGTCCGGCGGCGGCCTGGTCAACGCCGTCCTCTGCGTCCCGATGGTGATCCTGCCGCTGTGGTTCCTACGCGAGAGCTGGCGGCGCGCCCGCGTCCGCTGATCCTGTCCGCTGATCCCTGGCCGCGGACCGGTTCGAGCGGCTCAGAAGCTACGGGTGGCGGCAACCCAACGATCAAGCACGCCCGCGGCCGCACCGGAGTCGACAGCCTCAGCCGCAGTGACCAGGCCGGCCGCGAGCCGGTCCTCGAGCGGCGCGTCGTCGGCCTCAAGCGCAACCAGCGCCGCGGCCGCATTCAGCAGCACGGCGTCGCGTACGGGACCAGCCTGGCCGGCCAGCAAGGACCGGACAGCGGCAGCGTTGAAGGTCGCGTCGCCACCGCGCAGGGCCCCGCCCGGTGCTTCAGGGAGCCCGAGCCGCGCAGGGTCGACGACATCGTGGGTGACCGCTCCCCCGCGTACCCGCCAGACCTGCGAGGTCGTGGAGGTCGTCAACTCGTCGAGCCCGTCGTCGCCGCGTACGACCAGGGCCGAGACGCCGCGCCGCGCGAACACCTCGGCCATCACGCCGGCCATCCGAGGGTCAGCGCAACCGATCGCCTGCGCGCCGGGCTGTGCCGGGTTGGTGAGCGGCCCGAGGAAGTTGAACGCGGTGGCCACACCCAGTTCGCGCCGTGCCACGGCGGCGTGCCGGAAGGCGGGGTGGAAGACCTGGGCGAAGCAGAAGGTGATACCCGCGTCGACCGCGACCTGAGCGACCTGCTCGGGCGTCAGGGTGAGCTGCACGCCCAGCTCCTCAAGGACGTCGGCAGCACCGCAGGTCGACGACGCGGCCCGGTTGCCGTGCTTGACGACCCGGGCCCCGGTGCCGGCCACGACGAGGGCGGCCATCGTCGAGATGTTCACCGTGTGGGCCCGGTCGCCGCCAGTACCCACGACGTCGACGATCGGCCCGTCGACCTCGATCCGGTGGGCGTGGGCGAGCATCGTCCGCACCAGCCCGTCCATCTCGGCCGCCGTCTCGCCCTTGGCCCGGAGCGCGACGGCAAACCCGGCGATCTGGACTGCGGTGGCGCTCCCGGACATGATCTCGTCCATCGCCCAGGCGGTGTCGTCGGCGTCCAGCTGGTCGCCTCGCAGCAACGCGCTCAGGAGCCCGGGCCAGGTACGCGAGGAAGCGCCGACTGCGTCCAAGCGGTCGATCACGGCCGCGCCCGGCTCAGGCGGAGGTCGGTGCGGCGGCTCGCGGCGCGAGCAGCCCGGCGACGGTCTGGGCGACGACGATCGGGTCGAGCGGGTGGGCCACCACGGCATCGGCCCGCGACCAGGTCGCGAGCCAGGCGTCCTGCGGGCGGCCGACCAGGACCAGCAGCGGGGGGCAGCGGTAGATCTCGTCCTTGAGCTGGCGGCAGATCCCCATCCCCCCGGCAGGTACGGCCTCCCCGTCGAGGATCGCCAGGTCGACACCGCCGGCGTCCATCCGGGCGATGACGGCCGGCTCGGTCGCGCACTCGAAGTACTCGATCAGCGGGAGGCCCGGCCCTGGTCGCCGGCCCAGGGCGGACAGCACCGCCGCACGCGTCCTGCGGTCGTCGCTGTAGACCAGGACGGTCAGGCTGGGCTCAGTGGGCTGAGTGGGCTCAGTCGGCTTCGGCTCCTGGGCGGGGTGCGTACTCACGAACGGATCGTATCGGTCGGCCTGCCCCGGCGACCGACCTGACCCGTCACTTCGGGCCAGAGCGAAACTCCCAGACCAACCGGGGGGTCGGGGTCGCTCCCGGACGCCGGGCCTGCCAGAATGCTGATGTGGCGACCGCAACCGCATCTGCACCCCCGGCGACTCCCCATCCTCACGGGGGGCCAGCCAACCGGCCGAGCATCGTCGGCGTCGGCACGATCGTCTGGCTCTCCTCGGAGCTGATGTTCTTCGCCGCGCTGTTCGCGATGTACTTCACCATCCGGTCCGTCCAGGGTCCCGAAGTATGGGCCGAGGCGACTCACAGCCTCGACCGGCCGTTCGCCTCGATCAACACCACGGTCCTGGTGCTCTCGTCGGTCACCTGCCAGATGGGCGTCTTCGCCGCCGAGCGTGGCGACGTCAAGGGCCTGCGCCGCTGGTTCGTCATCACGTTCCTGATGGGCGCGTTCTTCATCGCCGGCCAGGTCTACGAGTACGCCGGACTCGTCCGCGACCACATCACC
Source organism: Sporichthyaceae bacterium (assembly GCA_031394045.1). Lineage (GTDB taxonomy): Bacteria > Actinomycetota > Actinomycetes > Prado026 > Prado026 > JANYIP01. The sequence continues at coordinate 5,902 of JANMWN010000023.1, read as the reverse complement.
CTGCAGACCAACTACGGCTCGGCGTTCTACCTCACCACCGGGTTCCACGGCTTGCACGTGACCGGCGGCCTGATCGCGTTCCTGTTCGTCCTCGGGCGCACGTACGCCGCCCGGCGCTTCACCCATGAGCAGGCCACCAGCGCCATCGTCGTGTCGTACTACTGGCACTTCGTCGACATCGTCTGGGTGGGTCTGTTCTCGACCATCTACCTGATCCGGTGACGGGGCGCAGCGTGCAACCACATCCAGCCCAGGCCAGCGACCGCAAGCCCCGGTCGGTCAGTTCCAGCCTGTCCGCCCGTAGGCGGCACCCGATGGCCTCCTTCCTGGTCCTGTTCGTCGGCCTGCTCGTCATGGGCGGGCTGTACGCGGGTCTGACCAGTGCCGGCACCGCATCGGCGGCCGGCACCGACGACAGCCCGCAGGCGATCGCCAAGGGTCGGGCGCTGTTCCTCGAGGGCTGCGCGTCCTGCCACGGCCTCAACGCCCAGGGCGGCAGCAACGCGCCGACCCTGATCGGAGTCGGAGCCGCCTCGGTCGACTTCCAGGTCGGCACCGGGCGGATGCCGCTGGCCGCTCCCGGAGTACAGGCCAAGCGCGGTCACGTCAGCTACACCCAGGACGAGATCAGCGCGCTCGCGGCGTACGTAGCGTCGCTGGCTCCCGGCCCGGCGATCCCCTCCGCCGAGGAGCTCGACTTCGAGCAGGCGAACCTGCAGCAGGGCGGCCAGCTCTTCCGCACCAACTGCGCCCAGTGCCACAACTACAACGGCGCCGGCGGCGCGCTGGCAAACGGACAGGCCGCGCCCTCGCTCAAGGACGCCACGCCGCAGCAGATGTTCACCGCGATGCTCACCGGCCCTGGCGCGATGCCGGTCTTCGCCAACTCCACCATCGCGGTTGAGGACAAGCAGGCGATCATCAAGTACATCACCACGATTCGCACCTCGCCGAACCCCGGGGGCATGGCGCTGGGTCGGGTCGGCCCGGTCAGCGAGGGCCTGTTCCTCTGGGTCGTCGGCCTCGGAGCCGTCACTGGCGTTGCCGTCTGGATCGGGGCGAAGACCTCATGAGCCACCACTCCCACGACCTGGAGCCGGCCGCCCACGGCGGCGAGCACCCGGACAACCCGCTCGCGCCCGGGCTGCCCCAGCACAAGCTCCGCCGTACCGACGTCGACCCGCGGGCCGCCAAACGGGCCGAGCGGCAGATCTCGCTGATGTTCGTGATCGGGACACTCGCTCCCATCGTGTTCTTCTTCCTGTACGTCTACATCCCAGGCGACAAGCTGATCCTGATCCCGTTCATCGGGCAGACCAGCGCGTCGAACTTCTTCCTGGGCATGACGATGGGCGTCGGCCTGTTCTGCGTCGGGGCCGGGGCGATCCACTGGGCCAAGAAGCTGATGCCGGACGTCGAGGAGGTCGCCGAGCGGCACCCCATCCGGGGCACCGACGAGGACCGCGCGACAGCCGTCGCGCACTTCAACGAGGGCGTCGAGGACAGTGGGTTCGGCCAGTACAAGCTGATCCGCCGAACCCTTCTAGGAGCACTCGCAGCAACCCCTTTGTTCGCTGTGCCGCTGCTCAAGGACCTCGGCCCCATGCCGGGCGACAAGCTGCGAAACACGTTGTGGGACAAAGACATCCGGATCGTCAGCGACGTCACGCTCAATCCGTTGAAGCCTTCAGACATCCCGTTCGGCGGCCTCGTCTCGTGCGTACCCGAGAACCTTGAGAAGGTCGAGGAGGAGACGGGGAACCTCAACGCGCGAGCCAAGGTCCCGGTGGTCCTGGTGCGGTTGCGACCCGACGAAATCAGGGCGCAGCAAGGCCCGAACTGGGACTACCAGGGCATCTTGTGCTACTCGAAGATCTGCACTCACGTCGGCTGCCCGACCGCCCTGTACGACCAGAAGGCGCACACGCTGCTGTGCCCTTGCCACCAGTCGACGTTCGACCTCGCTGACGCCGGCCACGTGATCTTCGGACCTGCTGCCCGCTCGATGCCTCAACTCGCGATCACCGTCGACTCAGAGGGATACTTGGTGGCCAGGGGAGACTTCACCCAGCCCATCGGACCGAGCTTCTGGGAGCGCGGATGACGACGCAGGCAGAGACCGGCCCGATCATCAAGGCCGGCGGAGCGGCTGCCGACTACGTCGACCAGCGCGTGGGTGTCTCCAAGTTCCTGAAGAAGAACCTCAACAAGGTCTTCCCTGACCACTGGTCGTTCATGCTGGGCGAGATCGCCCTCTACAGCTTCATCGTCCTGCTGCTCTCGGGTACCTTCCTGGCCCTGTTCTTCAAGCCGTCGATGACCGAGGCCGTCTATCACGGCTCGTTCATCGACCTGAACGGCATCAAGATGTCGGAGGCCTACGCCTCGACCATCAACATCTCCTTCGACATACGCGGTGGCCTGCTGATGCGCCAGGTCCACCACTGGGCTGCGCTGATGTTCCTCGCCGCCATCACTGTCCACCTGCTCCGGGTCTTCTTCACCGGGGCCTTCCGCAAGCCGCGCGAGATCAACTGGCTGATCGGCAACGCGCTGCTCACGCTCGGCATCCTCGAAGGCTTCGCCGGCTACTCGCTGCCCGACGACCTGCTCTCCGGCACCGGCCTGCGCATCGCCCAGGGGATCGTGCAGGGGATCCCGGTGGTGGGGACCTATGCCGCGATGCTGCTGTTCGGCGGCGAGTTCCCCGGCAACGACTTCATCCCACGGCTCTACATCGTCCACGTGCTCCTGATCCCCGGCATCATGCTGGGCCTGATCACCGCACACCTGATGCTTGTGTGGTACCAGAAGCACACCCAGTTCCCCGGCCCGGGACGTACCGAGGGCAACGTGGTGGGCTACCGCCTGTTCCCGGTCTACACCGCAAAGGCCGGCGGCTTCTTCTTCATCGTCTTCGGCATCACGGTCCTGCTGTCGGCGCTCGCGAGCATCAACCCGGTCTGGCTGTTCGGTCCGTACACGCCCACCCAGATCACGGCCGGCTCGCAACCGGACTGGTACATGGGCTGGCTGGACGGTGCCCTGCGGATGATGCCCAACGTGGAGTTCAACGCCTGGGGTCACACGCTGAGCCTCAACGTCCTTGTCCCGTCGCTGATCGTCCCGGGCATCTTGTTCACCGTGCTGGCGATCTACCCGTTCATCGAACAGTTCGCCACCGGCGACAGGCGGGAGCACCACCTGCTCGACCGGCCCCGCAACGTACCCACCAGGACCGCGCTCGGCACCATGTCTATCGCCTTCTACATGCTGCTCTGGGTGGGCGGCGACAACGACATCATCGCCACGCACTTCGACCTGTCGATCAACCAGATCACCTGGGCGCTGCGCGTCATGATCTTCATCGTCCCGCCGCTGGTCTTCGTCTTCACCCGGCGCTTCTGCCTGGCGTTGCAGCGCCGCGACCGCGAGAAGCTCCTGCACGGGTACGAGACCGGCACGATCATGCGGATGCCGTCGGGCGAGTTCTTCGAGTTGCACGCGCCGGTGTCCGACGAGGAGCGAGCCGTCCTGCTGGCCGGTGTCACCTACCAGCCGCTCGAGCTCGACGACAGCCCGGACGAGAACGGCGTACGCCCGAAGGTCTCGCCGCTGGACCGCGCCCGGGCCAAGCTGTCCGGCTTCTACTTCGGTGAGCAGATCGAGAAGCCGACCGCCGAGGAGCTCGAGCACAGCGCGCACCACGCCCAAGAGCTGGCCGACGGGTACGCGCGTCAGCTCGAGTCTGGCGGCGCGCCCAGCGCGCCCAGCGCCGGCGACAAGGCCCACTAGCCCACTCTCGCGAACCTCAGCGGAGCTCAGTCGCGCATCACTCCGGCGATCATCCCGACCGTGTTCTGGTTGCGAACGGTCACGGGCACTCCCAGCGCCTTCTCCCAGCCGAGCCCGGCCAGCGGTGAGTCGAGCACGCCGGTCGGGCACCACAGGTGGACCTCGCGCCCCACGAGGATGATCCGGTCCGGGGGCACGTCGATCGCGCGGATGTACCCTGCCGCTGCCGGAACGGCATCCGCGGAAAGGAAGCCGATGAGGTACCTGGACCCGTCCGTCGCAACGGCGCCGAACGGATCAGCCGCGATCGTGGCCTCGATCTCGGCGGCCGTCCGCACAATCACCGAGCACTGCACGGCGAGATCGTCCGCGATCGTCCGCTCGATGGTCGACGCGGCCGACGACACCAGCCCAGAGCGGCAGGAGAACACCGCGTTGCCGCTCTGCAGGATCGTCTGCACGTCGGTGTAGCCAAGTTCCCTCAGCAGCTCTCGAAGGTCGGCCATCGCGACCCGCTTGTTGCGCCCCACGTTGATCCCGCGCAGGAGGGCCACCAGTCGCGATGTCATGCCCAGGATCCTGCCAGTGTCGCTGCGATGTCACTGCGATGTCGCTGCGATAGCGTCGTAAAGTGCGTAACTGGGCGGGCAACGTGAACTTCGCCTCCGCCACCGTGCACCGCCCGACGACCATCGCCGAGCTGCAGGCTGTGGTCGCCTCGGCCGCCTCGGTGCGCGCGCTCGGGACCGGCCACTCGTTCAACCGGATCGCCGACACCACCGGCGCCCTCGTGCTGCTCGACGACCTACCGCGCCAGATCGACGTCGACTCCCAGGCGCGGACCGTCACCGTTGCCGGCGGTATCCGCTACGGCGAGCTGGCGGCCGAGCTCGACCGGCACGGCGTGGCGCTGCACAACATGGGTTCGCTGCCGCACATCTCGGTAGCAGGCGCGTGCGCGACCGGGACGCACGGCTCCGGCGACCGCAACGGGAACCTCGCGACGGCGGTGCGCGGCCTGGAGCTGGTGACCGCGGCAGGCGACATCACGACCCTCGCCCGCAGCGATGACGGCGCCCAGTTCCCCGGCGCTGTCATCTCGCTCGGCTGCCTCGGCATCGTCACCTCGCTGACCCTCGACGTCGTTCCGGCGTACCAGATCAGCCAGACCGTGTACGAGAACCTCGCGCACGATCGGCTCGACGACGGGTTCGACGCGATCATGTCCGGCGGCTACAGCGTCAGCCTGTTCACCGACTGGCAGCGCCCCGTGTTCGACCAGGTCTGGCGCAAGAGCCGGGTCGAGACTCCCGATCCCCACCGCGCCCACGAGCAGCCTGCTACTCCCCCGGACTGGCACGGAGCCACTGCCGCCCCCGGTCCACGCCACCCGCTCCCGGGCCTGTCGGACCGCGCAGGCACCGTCTGCACCGAGCAGCTCGGCGTACCCGGCCTGTGGAACCAGCGGCTGCCGCACTTTCGGCTCGAGTTCACCCCCAGCCACGGCGAGGAGCTGCAGTCCGAGTACCTGCTGCCGCGCGTGCATGCCGTCGCTGCCCTGCGTGCCGTGGCCGAGCTCGGCTCGCTCCTCGCCCCCGTGCTCCAGGTCTCGGAGGTTCGCACCGTCGCGGCCGACGACCTCTGGCTCAGTCCCAGCTTCGAGCGGGACTGCGTCGCCATCCACTTCACCTGGGTCAAGGACGAGACTGCGGTCGGCTCCGTCCTCGTCGCGGTCGAGGATCGACTGGCGGAGTTCGGCGCGCGACCGCACTGGGGCAAGGTCTTCGTCATGGCCGCCGACCAGCTGGCTCCGCTGTACCCACGGCTCGACGACTTCGTTCGGCTGATCGACAGGTTCGATCCGGGCCGGAAGTTCCGGAACCGTTTCGTGGACGCGTGCTTGGGGCGGCCCTAGAGAAGGTCTCCGGGGGGTTCGATGTCGGGGGGTGGTGGGTGCGCCGGTGGTTGCCATTGGGGTTGGCCGTTGGTCATGGTGATGGTCCAGCCGTGGTGGTGGACCAGGTCGTGGCAGTGATCACAGACCAGGGTCATCTCCGAGACGTTGGTCTGGCCGCCGTGGTCCCACCAGGTCACGTGGTGGGCCTGG
>JANMWN010000021.1:0-2398 GCA_031394045.1 Sporichthyaceae bacterium | reverse complement strand
CGCCGCCGACCCGCGTGTCGCCGGGCGGCTGGCACTGTGGGGGCGGCGGCTGATGGGCGAGATGCTGTCGCAGGCGCAGCGCACCGCCGCCGAGCGCGATGCCCTCTCGAACCTGCTCGTCGGCGGGATCGGGGCCGGCGGGATGCCGGGCTTCGACCTCGCCGAGGTCGGCCGGATGTTCGCCCGCCTCACCGACGAGCACACCCGCCGGATGCGCGCCCTCGGCCTCTCCGCGTAGCCCACACCTGGCCGGCAAGTTCGGCGCCCGTCAGGGCACGACCTGTACGTGGGTGAAGATTGTTGCCACCTCGTAGCCGCCACTCAGCAGCTCCCAGGTGAGCTGCCCGTTGCCCGCCACGCTGCCGCCAGTTCCTAGCTGGATGGCGAACGACACGGAGCTGCGCGGCGCGATCTCCTTGGGGGCGGCTTCGCAGTTGAGCAGGCCGCGGAAGCTGGCTTCGTGGAACGTCTTGATTGCGGCGAAGGTGATCGTCCCCAGGTCTTGGGTGAACTCGGGACAAGGGTCCAGGTGCACCGGGAAATTGGTGTGGTTGAACAGTTCCACCTGATAGGTCAGCACCTGGCCGATGCGTACCTCCTTGGGCACCCGCGCCACCGCATCGAGGGAGCCGAGCGACCCTGGGTCGCTCACCGAACGTGTGAGCACAAACCCGATGCCCGCCCGCCACTGGCCCGTTTCGGCGTTCGAGGGACGCGGCGGTGGGGTGAACCCCACCAGCGAGATGGACAACGTGGACTCAGGTCGGCTCGCACCTCCGGTCGGCAGCAGCAGCAATTTGGTCGGCCGCGGTGCGCGACCCTGGTAGACCGCCCAGCTGACCGACGTCGCGAGCAGCTGGCCGGGTCGGACGAGGGGATCGGGACCTCGGTACGGGCCGTGGCTGCAGCAGGACGAGTCGTTGGGCAGGGCAGCGCCGGTCGCGTCGACCAGGGACGTCGCCAGCCCGTACGCGCTGACGGTGCACCCGGAGCTGGCGGTCGACCGCAGGACAATACTCGTGAGTACCCATCCGGTGCCCAGCGCGTCGGGATCTGATCGGGCTGAGTCGCCGACGAAGTCGGCGGCGACGCATTCGCGCGTGCCTGCTGGGGCTGTGACCCGTGGCGGTGGGAGAACAGCGGTCGAGGTGCCCGGCCGGGGGAGGGACTTCCACGGGACCACACCGACGGGGGCTGCTGGCGTTGTTGACGGCGTACGGACGTGGGCGTGGACCACGACGGTCGTGGCGACGACGGCGACCACGGTGCCGGCCGCGAGCGCCGGCAGCGCCCACCGGTCGACCCAACGGGGCCGGGTCCGCCGCCGGGCAGTGGCTCGACCGCTCGGAGAGGTGCCGGCGACCAGCCGCTCGGCCAGCCCGTCCGGCGGCTGGACCGAGGCCGCGGCACTTCGCAGGTCGGCGCGGAGCTCGTCCTCGTAAGTACGCAGCTCAGTCATGGCTGGGACCTCCCGGGCTGGAGACAGTGGTGGTGGCGTCGGTGTCGGTCGCATCGGTCGCGCCCTCGGCGGCGGCTGCGTCGGCCCTGGCGTACGAGGCACGCAGGGCGGCGGCGCCCCGGCTGGTGAGGCTCCGGACCGTGGCGGTCCGGCAGCGCAGGGCGGCCGCGATGTCCCCGTCGGGCAGGTCGTAGAGATAGCGCAGCACCAGCGCCGCTCGCTGCCGGGCCGGCAAGCTGGCGAGCAGCTGCCAGAGCTGGTCGCGATCGGCTACGCCCTCGGCCAGGTCGGGCCCGCGTGAGCGGTCGGGCAGGCCGGACAGCGACAGATCCCGACTGGCCGGCCGGCGGCGGGCGCTGACGAAAGCATTGGCGATGCTGCGGCGGACGTACGCCAGCGGTAGGTCGGCGGCCATCACCCGGGACCACTTCGGGTAGAGCCGCACCAGCGTGTCCTGCAGCAGCTCCTCGGCCTCGGTGGCGTTCCCAGTGAGCATGTACGCCGTCGTGAAGAGCACCTCGGCGTGCAGCCGGACGAACGTCTCGTACGAGTCGTCCGCGCCCACCGTTGCCTCCACCCTCCTTAGACGCGCCAGGCACGCGATCTGTGGCAAGCATCCGCCGCGGAGTTCGTTGCGCGCGTATCAGCGGGCCAGGTCGCGCATCTGATCGTCGGGCAGGACCGCAGGGGTCCGCGACGGCACCGATCGAGGCGATCATGAGCAGCCGCACGTACGAGACGCACAGCGGGGACGTGGCGAACGTGGTGCGGGATGCGCGCGCCGCCGACCTCAGCGATGCCGGGATCGCGTGGTCGCGCTCGGCCCGCCGCGACCTGGTGCTGATGGTCCTGGCGACCCGCCGCCGGCCGCGGCCCCGTCGCTTCTGCCGCGCGTGACTCAAATGGCACGCTAGCGGGCCCGATCACCACCCCGGCGGA
>JANMWN010000371.1:0-5101 GCA_031394045.1 Sporichthyaceae bacterium | reverse complement strand
GCAGTTCGGCGCCGTCCGCGCTGTCGAGGACCTCTCGTTCACCGTCCAGCCCGGCACGGTCACCGGCTTCCTCGGGCCGAACGGAGCCGGCAAGACCACCACCCTGCGGATGCTGCTCGGCCTGGTCCGCCCGAGCTCGGGCACCGCCACGATCTCCGGCGTCCCGTACGCGGACCTGCCCGACCCCGTACGTACGGTCGGCGCCTCGCTGGAGTCCTCGAGCTTCCACCCCGGGCGTTCGGCCAGGGACCAGCTCCGGGTGCTCTGCCTCGCCGGCGAGCTGCCCGAGAAGCGCGCCGACGAGGTGCTTGCCCAGGTCGGCCTCGACGAGGCCGCCAAGCGCCGGATCCAGGGGTTCTCGCTCGGGATGCGTCAGCGGCTGGCGCTGGCCGGAGCCCTCCTCGGCGACCCCAAGGTGCTGCTGCTCGACGAACCGGCCAACGGGCTCGACCCCGAGGGGATCGCCTGGCTGCGTGGCTTCCTGCGCCACCTGGCCTCGACGGGGCGCACGGTGCTCGTCTCGAGCCACGTCCTGGTCGAGGTCGAGCAGACCGTCGACGACGTGGTGATCCTGGCCAGGGGCCGGCTGGTCCGCGCCTGCCCGCTGGAGGACCTGGTGGCCAGCCGCTCCGCGCACGTGCTGGTCCGCTCCCCCGACGCCGTACGGCTGGCTGCAGCGCTGGCCGACGGGGTGGACGGTCACCGCCCCTCCGGCACCCGCCTGGTCGGCGACCACGAGCTCACCGTCGAGGGGATGCCGATGGCCCTGGTCGGCCGCGCGGCGTTGCGTGCCGGCGCCGAGCTGCACGAGCTGCGCGAGGAGCGCACCGACCTCGAGGACGTCTTCCTGGCCCTGACAGCCGATGCCCCGGACGCGCCGGACGCGCCGGACGCGCCAGGCAAACGAGACGGAGCCCGGTCGTGAGAGGCCTCCTGCGATCCGAGCTGCTCAAGATCACCAGCACCCGGGTCGCGCTCGCGCTGATGGCGGGGTGCGTGGGGTACATCGCCGGCGCAGGATCGGCGTCGGCGATCGTGCTGGTCGCGGGGATCCTCGGGATGACCAGCGAGTACCGGTACCAGACGGTGACGCCCACCTTCCTGGTCACTCCCCGCCGCGGGCGGGTCCTGACCGCCAAGCTCGTTGTGCACGCGGCGTTCGGGCTGGTGATCGGCGTTGTCTGCGCCGGGTTCTCGGCCGGGCTGGCCACCGCGCTGCTCACCTTCAAGCCGCACGCACCCGTCAGTGCGTCCACCGTCGTGCAGATCTCCGCCGGGACGGTGCTCGGGTACGCCCTGTTCGCCGTTGTCGGAGTCTCGGTCGGCGCACTCGTACGCAACCAGGTGGCCGCGATCATCGGCGGGCTGCTCTGGGCCGTCGTGATCGAGGCGCTCGTGGTCGCCTTCGCCCCGGCCGTGGGCAAGTGGTTGCCGGGCGGCGCCCTCCAATGGACGCTCCAGGCCACCTCGTTCAACGGCGGCCACCTGCTCTCCACGTGGGCCGGCGCGGTCGTCCTGCTGGCGTACGCCGGCGTCTTCGCAGCCGTCGCGGCGCGCACCACGCTCCGCCAGGACGTGACGTGACCGTTCCGCCCAGGGGGCACGGAGATAGTCTTTGGAGGTTCATGCAGCGTCTTGGCAGGTTCAAGAAGCAGAGGCCATCGCGTCCGGAAGCAGGCGGTCAGCAGTGTCGTCACAGGCACCCCCGAGCAACCCGATGGCCGGCTTCGGCCCGAACGAGTGGCTCGTCGACGAGATCTACCAGCAGTACCTCGACGACAAGAACTCGGTCGACCCCGCCTGGTGGGACTTCTTCACCGACTACCAGCCGGTCGACCTGACCCTGCCCCGCCCCCCGGAGCCAGCAGCCACGACCGATCCCAACGGGTCGGCCCCCGGCCCCGCGCCCACCACGGCCACAGTCGTTGCCGAGCCGGCCGCAGCCACGACCCCGGACAAGCCGGCGTCCGCCGGTGAGACCGTCCCCCTTCGCGGCTCGGCCGCCCGCGTCGTCGCCAACATGGAGAGCAGCCTCACCGTCCCGACCGCGACGTCCGTACGCGCGGTGCCGGCCAAGCTGCTGATCGACAACCGCATCGTGCTCAACAACTACCTCGCCCGCTCCAGGGGCGGCAAGGTGTCGTTCACGCACCTGATCGGCTGGGCCGTCGTGCGCGCGCTCAAGGCGATGCCCGAGATGAACTACGGCTACACCGAGGTCGACGGCAAGCCCTCGGTGATCCAGCCCGAGCACATCAACTTCGGCCTGGCGATCGACATGACCAAGCCCGACGGCTCCCGCCAGCTGCTCGTGCCGGCCATCAAGGGCGCCGACACGATGGACTTCAGCCAGTTCTGGTCGGCGTACGAGGACATCGTCCGCAAGGCCCGGCAGAGCAAGCTCACCGTCGAGGACTTCCAGGGCACGACGATCAGCCTGACGAACCCCGGCACGATCGGCACCGTCCACTCGGTCCCCCGGCTGATGTCGGGCCAGGGCTGCATCGTCGGCGTCGGCGCGATGGACTACCCCGCCGAGTATCAGGGCGCCTCGCCCGAGACGTTGTCGCGGCTGGCGATCAGCAAGATCATGACGCTCACCTCGACCTACGACCACCGCATCATCCAGGGCGCCCAGTCCGGCCAGTTCCTGGGGCTGGTGCACGAGATGCTGCTGGGCGACGACTTCTACGACGAGGTCTTCGCGTCGCTGCGGATCCCCTACGAGCCGATCCGCTGGGCGCGAGACATCCCCGCCTCCCACGCCGACGACATCAACAAGGTCGCCCGGGTCCAGGAGCTCATCCACGCCTACCGGGTCCGCGGTCACCTGATGGCCGACACGAACCCGCTGGAGTACGAGCAGCGCCACCACCCCGACCTCGACGTGACCCGGCACGGGCTGACGCTCTGGGACCTCGACCGCGAGTTCCCCACCGGCGGCTTCGGAGGGCAGGCCTTCGCGCAGCTCCGCAAGATCCTCGGCGTCCTGCGCGACTCGTACTGCCGGACCGTGGGCATCGAGTACATGCACATCCAGGACCCCGAGCAGCGCGAGTGGCTGCAGGCACGGGTCGAGCGGCCCCAGGCTCGTACCGAGAGCAGCGAGCAGCTCCGGATCCTGCGCCGGCTCAACGCCGCCGAGGCCTTCGAGACCTTCCTGCAGACCAAGTACGTCGGCCAGAAGCGCTTCTCGCTCGAAGGTGCCGAGACCGTCGTCGCCCTGGTCGACGGCATCCTCGGCTCGGCCGCGCGCGCCGGCATCGAGGAGGTCTGCATCGGGATGCCGCACCGCGGCCGCCTCAACGTGCTGGCCAACATCGTGGGCAAGAGCTACGGGCAGATCTTCAGCGAGTTCGAGGGCAACCTGGACCCCAAGAGCGCCCACGGCTCCGGCGACGTGAAGTACCACCTCGGCGCCGAGGGCGTCTTCACCTCCGACGACGGCCTGAGCACGAAGGTCTCCCTGGTCTCCAACCCCAGCCACCTCGAGGCCGTCGACCCGGTGCTCGAAGGTTTCGTTCGCGCCAAGCAGGACCTGCTCGAACGCGGCCTGGAGTTCCCGATCCTGCCGGTCCTCATGCACGGTGACGCGGCGTTCGCCGGGCAGGGCGTCGTGGCCGAGACCCTCGAGCTCAGCCAGCTCAAGGGCTACCGCACCGGCGGCACGATCCACGTCGTCGTCAACAACCAGGTCGGCTTCACCACCTCGCCGGAGTCAAGCCGGTCGTCGACGTACGCCACCGACGTCGCGCGAACCATCCAGGCCCCGATCTTCCACGTCAACGGCGACGACCCCGAGGCCTGCGTACGGGTGGCGCACCTGGCCTTCGAGTTCCGGCAGGCGTTCAACAAGGACGTCGTCATCGACATGGTCTGCTACCGCCGTCGAGGCCACAACGAGGCCGACGACCCGTCGCTGACGCAGCCGCTGATGTACAACCTGATCGACAAGAAGCGGTCCGTGCGCAAGCAGTACACCGAGGCGCTGATCGGCCGCGGTGACATCACGGTCGAGGAGGCCGAGCAGGCCCTGCGCGACTACCAGGGCCAGCTCGAGAAGGTGTTCCAGGAGACCCGCGACGGGCTTGAGGGCGAGCCCCTCAGTGCCACCGCCGGCCAGGTCCAGCGTGCAGACCAGCTGGCTCCGGTCCGCCAGTCCGCCGCCGACGTGCCCACCGCTATCACCGACGAGGTCGTCCAGCGCGTCGTCGACTCGCAGCTGCAGATGCCCGAGGGCTTCACCCTGCACCCGCGACTGGCCCCGCAGCTGCAACGTCGGGCCGACATGGTCCACAACGACCAGATCGACTACGGCATGGGCGAGGCACTGGCCTTCGGCTCGCTGCTCACCGAGGGGGTCGCGGTCCGCCTCGCCGGGCAGGACTCCCGCAGGGGTACGTTCGGGCACCGCCACATCGTCATCGTGGACCGCGTCACCGGCTGGCAGTACAAGCCGCTCAAGCAGTGCTACGCGCCGGGCGGCGGCAAGCTCTACGTCTACGACTCCCCGCTCTCGGAGTTCGCGGCGATGGGCTTCGAGTACGGCTACTCGGTGGCCCGGCCGGACGCCCTGGTCCTGTGGGAGGCCCAGTTCGGCGACTTCGTCAACGGCGCGCAGACGATCGTCGACGAGTTCATCGCTTCGGGCGAGCAGAAGTGGGCACAGCGCTCGTCGCTCGTCCTTCTGCTGCCGCACGGGTACGAGGGCCAGGGTCCCGACCACTCGTCGGCGCGGATCGAGCGCTTCCTGCAGCTGTGCGCGCAGGACAACATGACGGTCGCCATGCCCTCGACGCCGGCGTCGTACTTCCACCTGCTGCGCTGGCAGGTGCACTCCGAGCTGCACCGCCCGCTCATCGTGTTCACCCCGAAGTCGTTGCTGCGCTCCAAGGTTGCGGCCTCTGCCAAGACCGACTTCACCACAGGGCACTTCCGGGCGATCCTCACCGACGACAAGGTCGACCCCGCGGCCGTACGCCGGGCGGTCCTGTGCACCGGCAAGGTCTACTACGACCTCGACGCCGAGCGGATCGCCAAGGGCATCACCGACACCGCGATCATTCGGCTCGAACGGCTGTACCCGTTGCCTGTCAAGACG
>JANMWN010000350.1:0-12811 GCA_031394045.1 Sporichthyaceae bacterium | reverse complement strand
GACCTCGGCGTGGACGTACCCGACGGTGCGCTCGAGGCGTACGCCGCCGTCGTCGACCAGGTCGACCTCGCGAGCATCGCCGCGCGCGAGCGGGTCACCCGGCACGACGTCAAGGCGCGCATCGAGGAGTTCAGCGCGCTGGCTGGCTTCGAGCAGATCCACAAGGGCATGACCTCCCGCGACCTGACCGAGAACGTCGAGCAGCTGCAGGTCAGGGCCAGCCTGCTGCTGGTCCGTGACCGCACCGTCGCTGCGCTGGTCCGGCTAGCCGCCCTGGCCGGCCAGTACGACCACCTCGTGATCGCCGGCCGCTCGCACAACGTCGCCGCCCAGGCGACCACGCTGGGCAAGCGGTTCGCCTCCGTGGCCGAGGAGCTGCTCGTGGCGTACGAGCGGCTCGAGGAGCTGATCCAGCGGTACCCGCTGCGTGGCATCAAGGGCCCGGTGGGTACGGCCCAGGACCAGCTGGACCTGCTCGACGGCGACGCCGGCAAGCTGGTCGAGCTCGAGCAGCGGGTCGCCACCCACCTGGGTTTCTCGCGCGTGCTCGCCAGCGTCGGTCAGGTCTACCCGCGCTCGCTCGACTTCGACGTCGTGTCGGCCCTGGTCCAGCTCGCGGCCGGCCCGTCGTCGCTGGCCACGACGATCCGGCTGATGGCCGGCAACGAGACCGTCACCGAGGGGTTCAAGGCCGGGCAGGTCGGCTCGTCCGCGATGCCGCACAAGATGAACACCCGGTCCTGCGAGCGGGTCAACGGCCTGGCTGTGGTCCTGCGCGGCTACCTGTCCATGGTCGGCGAGCTGGCCGGCGACCAGTGGAACGAGGGCGACGTCTCGTGCTCGGTGGTCCGCCGGGTGGCGCTGCCCGACGCGTTCTACGCCCTCGACGGCCTCTTCGAGACCTTCCTGACCGTGCTCGACGAGTTCGGCGTCTTCCCGGCGGTGGTCGAGCGCGAGCTGGCCCGGTACCTCCCGTTCCTTGCCACCACCAAGGTCCTGATGGCCGCCGTACGCCACGGGGTCGGCCGCGAGGTCGCGCACGAGGCGATCAAGGAGCACGCCGTGTCGGTCGCCCTCGAGATGCGCGAGCAGGGCGCGCAGGCCAATGACCTGTTCGACCGGTTCGCCGCCGACCCGCGGCTCGGGCTGACCCGCGACGACCTGGCCCGCCTGGTCGCCGACCCGCTGTCCTTCACCGGTGCCGCCGCCGCCCAGGTGGCCGCCGTCGTCAGCCGTGTCGAGCTCGTGGCCAAGGAGCACCCCGAGGCGGCCGCGTACGTCCCCGGCGCGATCCTGTGAGCGCCTACACGCACGTCTACAGCGGCAAGGTGCGCGACCTGTACTCGATGCCCGACGGCGCGCTGCTCTTCGTGGCCAGCGACCGGATCTCGGCGTACGACCACGTCCTGCCCACGCAGATCCCCGACAAGGGCCGGATCCTCACCCAGCTCAGCCTCTGGTGGTTCGACCAGCTGGCCGACCTGGTTCCCAACCACGTGATCAGCATCGACGTACCCACCGAGTTTGCCGGCCGCGCGATGATCTGCGAGCCGCTGGAGATGTTCCCGGTCGAGTGCGTGGCGCGCGGCTACCTCGCAGGGTCGGCCCTCGCCGAGTACGTCCAGACGCGCAGCATCTGCGGGGTCGACCTGCCGCCGGGCCTGGTCGACGGCTCCAGGCTGCCGGAGCCGATCTTCACGCCGGCGACCAAGGCCGCGCTCGGCGACCACGACGAGAACGTCGACCTCGCCCACGTCGCCGAGACCGTCGGCAAGGAGACCGCCGAGGAGCTTCGCGACCTGACCCTCGCGGTCTACGCCAGGGCCGCAGAGATCGCCCATGGTCGCGGGATAATCGTCGCCGACACCAAGCTCGAGTTCGGGCAGCGCCCCGACGGCACGATCGTGCTGGCCGACGAGGTGCTCACCCCGGACTCGTCCCGGTTCTGGCCGGCCAGCCTGTGGGAGCCCGGGCACGCCCAGGCCTCGTTCGACAAGCAGTACGTACGCGACTGGCTCACCTCGGCGGCCTCCGGCTGGAGCCGCGCCTCCGGCGAGCCACCGCCCCCGCTCCCCGACGAGGTCGTCGAGCGCACCCGCGCCACCTACGTCGAGGCCTTCGAGCGGCTCACGGGAAGGTCCTTCGGATGACCTGGTTGATCACCGGCGGCGCCGGCTACATCGGCGCCCACGTGGTGCGGGCCATGCAGGAGCAGGACATCCCCGTCGTCGTGCTCGACGACCTGTCCAGCGGCCACCGGTCGTTCGTCACCCCGGTGACGCCCTTCGTCCAGGGCTCCGTCGTCGACCCCGTGGTCGTGCGGGCCGCGCTCGCCGACCACGGCTGCACCGGCGTCATCCACCTGGCCGGGTACAAGTACGCCGGCGTCTCGGTCGAGCGCCCCCTGCACACGTACGAGCAGAACGTGACGGGTGCCCAGGTCCTGCTCGGCGCGATGACCGAGCTGGGCGTCGACCGGCTGGTGTTCTCGTCGTCGGCCGCCGTGTACGGCACCCCCGACGTCGACCTGGTGACCGAGGACCTGCCGAACAAGCCGGAGTCCCCGTACGGCGAGAGCAAGCTGATCAGCGAGTGGCTGATCCGCGACGTCGGGCGGGTGAGCGGCCTGCGGCACTCGTCGTTGCGCTACTTCAACGTCGTCGGATCGGGCTACCCCGACATCTACGACACCAGCCCGCACAACCTGTTCCCGTTGGTGCTCAAGGCTTTGAGCGAGGGACGTACCCCGGTCGTACGCGGCACCGACTACCCGACGCCGGACGGCTCCTGCGTACGCGACTACGTCCACGTCGCCGACGTCGCCGATGCCCACGTGGCTGCGGCGCGCGCGCTGGACGCCGGCACCCCGCTCGAGCCGGTCTACAACCTGGGCAGCGGCGACGGGGTGAGCGTGCTGGCGATCATGGCCGCGATGGCCGAGGTCACCGGCATCGACTTCGTCCCCGAGGTGGCCGACCGCCGACCTGGAGACCCGGCCCGCATCGTCGCGTCCGGCGCCCTGGCCGCTCGCGACCTCGGTTGGGCCGGCCGCCGCACGTTGATCGACTGCGTCAGCTCGGCGTGGCAGGCCTGGCAGTCTCGGGGCTGACCGGTTCGCCGAGCACGACCCGGAAGACCGGGATGTAGCGCTCCGCGTGCTCGGCGTACATCTCGAAGCCCTTCCAGCTCTGCGTGAGCCGGCCGTACAGCTCGTCGCGCTCGTCGCCGTTGACCTCCTCGAAGCGGGCCCGCCAGTGCGAGCCGTCGACCTCGACGAACCCCTCCGGGCTCTCGCGCACGTTGAACACCCAGGCCGGCACCTTGGCCTGCCCCGCGTTCGAGCCGGCCACCACCCACCCCGTCGGCTGCTGGCCAGCCTCGCGGGCGCCGGCCGGGTCGCTGACCGAGAGCAGGGGCGTACGCCGCCACTGGCCCGACCTGCGGCCGAGCGCGCTGATCCACACGACCTGTGTGCCGCCCGGGAAGCGTCGACCGAGCCGGCCGCCCGAGACCCGGTACAGGACCCGGTGCCCCCGGGTGGTCGAGGACAGCACCGTCCGCATGGCGAGGTCGTAGGTCCGCTTGCGCACGAAGCCCAGTATCCTGGGCAACGATCCCCAGAACCCACTCCTCGCTCGTTCACTCCTTGGGAGCGCCTCGTGGCCCGCGTCGTCGTCGACGTCATGCTCAAGCCGGAGATCCTCGACCCGCAGGGCAAGGCCGTGCTCGGCGCCCTCGGCCGGCTCGGCTTCGAGGGGGTCGGGAGCGTGCGCCAGGGCAAGCGGTTCGAGATCGAGGTCGACGGACCCGCCGACGACACCCTCCAGGCCCGGGCCGAGGAGATGGCCGAGACGCTGCTGGCGAACCTGGTGATCGAGGACTACACGGTGCGGGTCGAGGCCTGATGTCCCTGCGCATCGGGGTCGTGACGTTCCCCGGCTCGCTCGACGACCGCGACGCCCAGCGGGCTGTGACGATGGTCGGGGCAGAGGCGGTACCCCTCTGGCACAAGGACCGCTCGCTCCAGCGCGTCGACGCGGTCGTGCTTCCGGGCGGCTTCTCGTACGGCGACTACCTGCGCTGCGGCGCGATCTCCCGGTTCTCGCCGGTCATGCAGACCCTGGTCGCGGCGGCCCACGAGGGCCTGCCGGTGCTGGGGATCTGCAACGGGTTCCAGATCCTGTGCGAGTCGCACCTGCTCCCTGGCGCGCTGACCCGCAACGACACCTTGCACTTCGTCTGCCGCGACCAGCGGCTGCGGATCGAGGCCACGTCCACCGCGTGGACCGGTGACTACGCGGTGGGCCAAGAGATCGTGGTGCCGCTCAAGAACGGCGAGGGCGGGTACGTCGCTGACGAGCGCACGCTGGACGAGCTCGAGGCCGAGGGCCGGGTCGTGGCCCGCTACCTCGACCTCAACCCCAACGGCTCCCGCCGCGACATCGCCGGTATCGCCAACGCGGCCGGCAACGTGGTCGGCCTGATGCCGCACCCGGAGCACGCCATCGAGACCCTTACCGGGCCGACCACCGACGGCCTCGCGTTCTTCACCTCCGTACTCAAGTCCCTGGTGTCCGCATGACGGTTGTCGTCGATGCGGCCGAGACCGCGCAGAAGATGCTCCGCGACGGAGAGCCGCTGCCCCAGATCTGGCGGCATGTCATCTTGCAGACCATCGACCTGTACGAGAGCGCGCTTCGCCTCCACGGCGTCGAACGAGCAGCCGCCGCGTTCGAGGCCGAGCCAGCGTTGACCGGCGACGACCGTGTCGACGCCGCCCTCGCCGCACTTGCCGAGCACCTGGCGCGGCGCGACGGCTGGCGGGTGCCGGAGTGGGCGCGGCAGGAGGAGCGCACCACACTCGACTGGTGGTTTGTCGACGATCTTCCGGCGCTCCAGGCGTTCGCCTTGCGCGAGTCGCCTCTTTCCTTCCGCAAGCGTGGCGTGTTCATCGGTGCGGGCGGATTGCATCGGGTATGACCGAGAGCCTCGATCGCGTGGCCATCCTCGAACTCTTCGAGGAGCTGTCTCGACGGCTGAGCCTCCGAGGCGCAACAGCCGATCTCTTTGTCGTCGGGGGTGGCGCGATCGCGTTGGCCTACGACGCCCGACGGGCGACCCGGGATCTTGATGCCATGTTCGCGCCGACGGACATCGTGAGGTCCGTTGTAGCTGACATCGCCGAGGACCGTGGCCTGGCCGAGGACTGGCTCAACGCTGCAGTCAAGGGATTCCTCCCTGGGGAGGATCCTGATGCACGGATTTTCTTTGAGTCCGACTCGCTGCGCGTCGATGTCGCGTCGCCGCGATACCTGTTGGCGATGAAGCTCATGTCAGCCCGACCGGGCGCGGACATCGACGACATTCGCACGCTCTACCGGATCTGCGGGTTCACCACTGTCGAAGAAGGATTGGACGTCGTGACGAGGGCGTTCCCGAATTCCCGCATGCTGCCCAAGACTGAGTATCTGCTCGGCGAGATCGTCGAGGACATGAAGACGCGAGCCACAAGCGAGGAGCCGGACCGAGCGTGAGCATTGAGGCGGAACGGCGAGACGACGAGCTTGCGAGGAGCCGAGCGTGACCATAGATAGCGTCAAGAACGCGGAGGCGACGCCTGAGGTGACGCAGCCGTACGCCGAGCTGGGCCTGAAGCCGGACGAGTACGCGCGCATCCGCGAGATCCTCGGCCGCCGCCCGACGTCGTCCGAGCTGGCGATGTACTCGGTGATGTGGAGCGAGCACTGCTCGTACAAGAGCTCCAAGGTGCACCTCAAGCAGTTCGGCGACAAGGTGCCGCCCGAGGCTGCGGACGTCCTGCTGGTCGGCATCGGCGAGAACGCGGGCGTCGTCGACGTCGGCCAGGGCTACGCGGTGACGTTCAAGGTCGAGAGCCACAACCACCCGTCGTACGTCGAGCCCTACCAGGGAGCGGCCACCGGCGTGGGGGGCATCGTCCGCGACATCCTCACCATGGGCGCCCGCCCGATCGGCGTCATGGACCCGCTGCGGTTCGGTCCGGCTGACGCCGCCGACACCCGCAGGGTGCTGCCCGGGGTGGTCGCCGGCATCGGCGGGTACGGCAACTGCCTCGGCCTGCCCAACATCGGCGGCGAGCTCGTCTTCGACCCGTCGTACCTCGGCAACCCGCTCGTCAATGCGCTCTGCGTCGGCGTGATGCGGCACGAGGACATCAAGCTGGCCAAGGCTTCTGGGGCCGGCAACCTGGTGATCCTGTTCGGTGCCAAGACCGGTGGCGACGGCATCGGCGGCGCATCGATCCTGGCCTCGGAGACGTTCGACGACGGCGCCCCACGCAAGCGGCCGAGCGTCCAGGTCGGCGACCCGTTCATGGAGAAGCTCCTGATCGAGAGCTGCCTGGAGATCTTCGCTGCCGACCTCGTGGTTGGGATCCAGGACCTCGGCGCGGCCGGTATCTCCTGCGCGACCTCTGAGCTGGCCAGCGCAGGCACCGGCGGCATGCACGTACGCCTCGACGACGTACCGCTGCGCGACGCGACGCTCTCGCCCGAAGAGATCCTGATGAGCGAGTCCCAGGAACGCATGTGCGCGATCGTCGAGCCGGTGCACCTCGACCGCTTCCTCGAGATCTGCGACAAGTGGGATGTCAGCGCGACCGTGATCGGCGAGGTGACCGACGGCGACCGGCTGATCATCGAGTGGCACGGCGAGACCATCGTCGACGTGCTGCCGCGCACGGTCGCGCACGAGGGCCCGGTCTACGACCGTCCGTACGCGCGACCCTCGTGGCAGGACGCGTTGCAGGCCGACGTCCCGACGGCTCAGCGGGCGCCGCGACCCGAGAGCGCCGACGACCTGCGCGCCACCCTGCTGCGGATGGTGACCTCGCCCAACCTGGCGAGCAAGGCGTGGGTGACCAACCAGTACGACAAGTACGTGCAGGGCAACACCGTGCTCGCGCAGCCCGACGACGCCGGCATGCTCCGGCTCGACGAGAGCACAGGCCTCGGGGTCGCGCTGGCCACCGACGGCAACGGCCGCTTCTGCAAGCTCGACCCGTACAACGGCGTCAAGCTGGTGCTGGCCGAGGCCTACCGCAACGTCGCCGCGGGTGGGGCCAGGCCGATGGCCGTGACCAACTGCCTCAACTTCGGCTCGCCCGAGGACCCCGACGTGATGTGGCAGTTCACCGAGACGGTACGAGGGCTGGCCGACGGCTGCCTCGAGCTCGGCGTGCCCGTGACCGGCGGCAACGTGAGCTTCTACAACCAGACCGGCGACCAGCCGATCCTCCCGACACCCGTGATCGGTGTGCTCGGCGTGATCGACGACGTGGAGCTCCGCACGCCTCAGGGCTTCGGG
Organism: Sporichthyaceae bacterium; assembly: GCA_031394045.1. Taxonomy (GTDB): domain Bacteria; phylum Actinomycetota; class Actinomycetes; order Prado026; family Prado026; genus JANYIP01. The sequence continues at coordinate 5,467 of JANMWN010000350.1, read as the reverse complement.
GCCGACGGTGACGTCGTGCTGCTGCTGGGCGAGACCAGCGACGAGCTCGCGGGGTCGGAGTGGGCGCACGAGGTGCACGCCCACCTCGGCGGCCTGCCTCCGGCGATCGACCTGGGTGCCGAGCGGCGGCTCGCCGAGGTGCTCGTCGCCGGGTCCGGCGACCGCCTGCTGACGGCCGCGCACGACCTCGGCGTCGGCGGGCTCGCCCAGACCCTGGTCGAGATGGCGCTGCGCGGCGGTCGTGGTGCGCGGTTGTCGCTGCCGGCCTGGGCCGACCCGTTCGTGGCGCTGTTCTCCGAGTCGGCGGCCCGCGCGGTCGTCACCGTCGGGCCCGACGCCGCCCACCGCTTGGTCGAGCTGGCCGCTGCGCACCAGGTGCCCGTGGCCCGGATCGGCGTCGTCGGTGGTGGCGCGCTCGCCCTCGACGGCCTGTTCGACCTCGACCTGGCCGAGCTGCGTACCGCGTCCGAGTCCACCCTGCCCGCGCTCTTCGCCTGAGTCGTGCCGACAGCCGACCGACCCGCTGATCCGCCGGCCGATCCCGCTGACGCGCAGGCCGCGGTCGGCTCCGTGCTCCGCACGCTCGACGAGGGCGGCACCCCGGAGCGCGCCGACCTGGCCGCGGCCGTACGCGTGACCCTCAAGGCGCTGGCCGCGGCGGCACCCGGCCACAGCGTCGAGGTACGCGTACCTCCGTGGGGCGCTGTCCAGTGCGTCGCCGGGCCCCGCCACACCAGGGGCACCCCGAAGGCCGCCGTCGAGACCGACCCGGTGACCTGGCTGCTGCTGGCGACCGGCCGTCTGACGTTCGCCGAGGCGACCGCGCAGGGCCGGGTACGCGCCAGCGGCGAGCGCTCGGACCTCGGCGCCCACCTGCCGGTGCCGGGCGGATGGGCCTGACGATTCCCTAGGGCGAGAGGGCCGTCGAGCCACGGAATCCGGAGGCCAGGTAGCTCCGCGCAGCGGTAATCCACTCGATTCGATAACGATCGCAACGAAATCCCGACCGCCCAGCCGCGTGGACAACCCCCGGTAGTAGTCTCCCAGCGAACCATTTACGAGTGCCGATGTCCCGACCTGAGGTGGCCCGCTTGAACGCTGACGGCAGGTCCACCACCGCCGTGAGCCTGCGCGGCCTGCGCAAGCAGTTCGGTGACGTGGTCGCGGTCGACTCGGTCGACCTCGACGTCTACGACGGCGAGTTCATCACGCTGCTAGGCCCGTCCGGCTCGGGCAAGACCACGGTGCTGCGGATGATCGCCGGCTTCGAGCTGCCGACCGCCGGCACGGTCGAGCTGGCCGGCGTCGACGTCACCAACCGCGCGCCGTTCGAGCGCGACGTCAACACCGTCTTCCAGGACTACGCGCTCTTCCCGCACATGACCGTCCTGGACAACATCGCGTACGGGCTGCGGGTGAAGAAGGTCAGCAAGGCCGAGCGGATGCCGCGCGCCAAGGAGGCGCTCGAGAGCGTCCAGCTCGGCGGTTACGGCGACCGCAAGCCCTCCCAGCTATCAGGCGGCCAGCGGCAGCGCGTGGCCCTGGCCCGCGCCCTCGTCAACCGGCCCAAGGTCCTGCTCCTCGACGAGCCGCTCGGTGCGCTCGACCTGAAGCTGCGCGAGCAGATGCAGGTGGAGCTGAAGCAGATCCAGCGCCAGGTCGGCATCACCTTCCTGTTCGTCACGCACGACCAGGAGGAGGCGCTGACGATGTCCGACCGCATCGCCGTCTTCGCGGATGGCCGGATCGAGCAGGTCGGCTCGCCCGCCGAGGTCTACGAGCAGCCGGCCACCCCCTTCGTCGCTGGCTTCGTCGGCACCTCCAACCTGCTCTCCGGAGAAGCCGCGACGCAGGTCCTCGGCAAGCAGGGCACCTGGTCAGTACGCCCCGAGAAGATCCGCATCGCGGCGGCCGACGCGGTCCCGGCCGGCGACGAGGACGGTGCGCCTGGCACGGTCCGCGAGGTCGTCTACGTGGGATCGGCGACCCGCTTCCTCGTCGACCTCGACGCGGGCGCGAGCCTGGTCGCCCTGCAGCAGAACCTGCAGACCTCGTCCATGGATGTCCAGGGTATGCGGGGCTCCCGCGTCCTGCTGGCGTGGAAGAAAGAGCACGAGTTCCAGGTGGCGCACGACAAGAGCGCCGCCGCCGCGGTGGGTCAGCCGACCCCGTGAGCACGTCCGACGACAGGAGAAAACGCATGGCGCACAAGCGTCTTGTCGGGTTGGCAACGGTCGGTGCCCTCGCGGCGCTGGTCGTGTCGGCCTGCGGCACCAGCACCAGCACGGGGTCCAGCGGATCGACCCGGGCCAAGCCCCCGGCGCTCAGCGCCGTCAAGACGCTCGGTGCCGGCGAGGGTGCGATCAACATCCTGGCCTGGGCGGGGTACGCCGAGGACGGCACCACCGACAAGACCGTCGACTGGGTGCATCCCTTCGAGGCCGCCACCGGGTGCAAGGCCAAGGTCCAGCTGGCCGACTCGTCCGACGCCATGTACGAGAAGATGGGCACCGGTGACTTCGACGTGGTGTCGGCGTCCGGTGACTCGTCGCTGCGGATGATCTACGCGGGCAAGGTCGCACCGGTCAACACCGCCCTGTTCACCAACTACGCGGACGTCCCGTCGTTCCAGAAGATGCAGACCTGGAACTCCGTCGACGGCGTCGCGTACGGCATGCCGCACGGCTGGGGTGCCCAGCTGCTGGCCTACCGCACCGACAAGGTCAAGCCGGCGCCCGACTCGTGGAGCGTCGTCTACGACCCGGCCTCGCCGTACAAGGGCAAGATCACCGACTACGACTCGCCGACCGATGGCATCGCGGCCGCCGCCGTCTACCTGATGTCGACGACGCCCGACCTCGGGATCAAGAACCCGTACGCGCTCGACCAGAAGCAGTTCGACGCAGCCGTCGCCCTGCTCAAGGCGCAGAAGCCGCAGGTCGGGAGCTACTGGGGCGGCTACGCCGACGCGCAGAAGGCGCTCATCAGCGGCAGCACCGTGGTCGGCTCCACCTGGCAGATCATCGTGAACCTGGCCAAGGCCGACAAGGCCCCCGTCGAGTCCGTGCTGCCCAAGGAGAGCGCCACGGCCTGGGCGGACACCTGGATGATCGACGCCAAGTCGCCGCACCCCAACTGCGCGTACCTGTGGATGAACTGGATCACCAAGCCGGATGTCCAGGCCCAGATCGCCGAGTGGTTCGGCGAGGCTCCCGCCAACGTCAAGGCCTGCGACCTGACCGTGGACAAGACGCACTGCGACACCTACCACGCAGCCGACGAGTCGTACTTCAAGAAGCTGTGGTTCTGGTCGACGCCGCAGAGCGACTGCCTCGACGGGCGTACGGACGTCAAGTGCGTGCCGTACTCCGAGTGGGGCAAGGCCTGGAGCAGCGTCAAGAACGGCTGAGCCCAGCTGCTCGACCGTCCACGGAGGGGCATGACCAGCACCGTCGAGAGGCCGGTGGCCGCCACGTCTGGCGTCCACCGGCTCTCGGCTGCGCTCTTCCGGCGTCCCCGGCTTCGGCTGGCCGGGATCCTGGCGCTGCCGATGTCCTGGCTGGTGCTGGTCTATCTCGCGGCGCTGTTCGCGTTGCTGGCCACGGCCTTCTTCTCCGTCGACGAGTTCACCGGCGACGTGATCCGCACGCTCACCCTGCAGAACTTCCAGGACGTGCTGTCCGACCCGGCGTACCTGCAGGCGACGATCCGCACCGTCGGCATCGCGGCGGCGGTCACGGTCATCTGCACGGTGCTGGGCTTCCCGATGGCGTTCTTCATGGCCAAGGTCGCGCCACGTCGCTGGCGGAACCTGCTGATCGCCCTCGTGGTCACGCCGCTGTGGGCGTCGTACCTCGTCAAGGTCTACGCGTGGCAGGCGATGGTGCAGCCGGACACGGGCGTGATCGCGTGGCTGGCCAAGCCGTTCGGGTGGTCCGGTCCCGGCTTCGGCCTCGTCGCGACGGTGCTCACGCTGTCGTACCTGTGGCTGCCGTACATGATCCTGCCGATCTACGCCGGGCTCGAGCGGCTGCCCGACTCGCTCGTCGACGCGTCCGGTGACCTCGGCGCGCGGCCCGGCCGGACCATCCGCAGCGTGATCATCCCGCTGATCTACCCGTCGGTGGTGGCCGGCTCGGTGTTCACGTTCTCGCTCAGCCTCGGCGACTACATCACTGTGCAGATCATCGGCGGCAAGACCCAGATGCTCGGCAACATCGTCTACCAGAACTACACCAGCAGCCTGCCGTTCGCGGCCGCCATCGCGGTGATCCCGGTCGTCATCATGGTCATCTACCTCACCCTGGTCCGGCGCACCGGCGCACTGGACAACCTGTGAGGGCCGCGCCGTGAACTCCTCTCGCCGCGTGCGCTGGTCCTTCAGCCTGTTCATGGTCGTGGGGCTGGCCTTCATCTACGTACCGCTGGCCGTGGTACTGATCAACTCCTTCAACGTCAGCACGGTATTTGCCTGGCCCCCTCGGGGCTTCACCACGCGCTGGTGGTCGTCGGCGCTGGGCAACGAAGGGGTGCGCTCCGCGGTGCTGACCTCGATCGAGGTCGGCCTGATCGCGACGTCTTTGGCGCTGGTGCTGGGGACGTTGCTGGCGTTCGGGCTCGGGCGGTACGCGTTCTTCGGCCGGCAGACCCTGTCGCTGCTGGTCGTGCTGCCGATCGCGCTGCCGGGCATCGTGACGGCGCTGGCCTTCCGTACCGCGTTCCGGACGATCCTGGGGATCGAGCTGTCGATCTGGACGGTGGCCATCGCGCACGCGACCTTCTGCATGGTCGTGGTCTACAACAACGTGGTGGCCCGGCTGCGGCGGATGGGTACGACGCCCGAGGAGGCCTCGATGGACCTGGGCGCCAACACCTTCACCACCTTCCGGCTGATCACGTTCCCGTTGCTGCGCGGAGCGTTGCTCGCCGGTGCACTTCTCGCGTTCGGGCTGTCGTTCGACGAGATCGTGGTGACGCTGTTCACCGCGCCGCCCGGGGTCACCACCCTGCCGATCTGGATCTTCCAGAACCTGTCGCGACCCAACCAGGCCCCGGTCGTCAACGTGGTCGCGGCCTGCCTGGTCGTCGCGTCGATCATCCCGATCTACCTGAGCCAGAAGCTGGCCGGCGAGTCCACGGCGGGCGGCCGGATCTAGGTGGCGGACGCGATCGTGGTGGCCTCCACCGAGGCCGAGTACCGCGCCTTCGGCGAGCTGATCCGCGAGTACTGGGGCTGGCTGCGCGACCGGTGCGCCGCCGAGGTCACGCTGATGGCTGACATCACCGGCCACCAAGGCCTCGACGCCGAGCTCGAGTCGCTGTCCACGCTGTACGGCCCGCCCGGCGGGAAGACCCTCCTCGCGATGCGCGGTGACGAGGTCGCCGGCGGCGTCGCGTACAAGGACCTGCACGATGGCTCGTGCGAGATGAAGCGGATGTACGTGCCGCCGCGGTTCCACGGGCAGGG
>JANMWN010000346.1:0-4490 GCA_031394045.1 Sporichthyaceae bacterium | reverse complement strand
GGTGATCGCCGTGCCGTGCCAGGCCTGGCTGTTGAACCAGCCGGTCAGCGAACCCGGCCGCGCGCCCAGGGACCGCGCGGCGAAGCCAGAGGCCTGCGCCAGGTAGCGCGTGACCGCAGGATCTGCGCCTTCGGAGAAGTCGACGGCGTCCAGCGGCGAGTGGAAGATCACCACTGTCCGCGGCTTGATGGTGGTGAGGAAGCGGGCCAGAGCGGCTGTCTCCGGCTCGGAGAAGGGGTGACGGCCGGAGTAGCTCGGCGAGCCTGGTGTCGATGCGGCCCACGAGCCCGGCCAGTTGCGGTTTTCGTCGACGCCGTGCGCGTTGGCGCGGGTGTGATGGGCGAGGCCGTCCGGGTTCACGGTCCGGATCAGCCAGAGGTCCACGCCGGCTTGCACGGGGGCCGTCAGCAGGTCGCCGACCACCCCCAGTCCCAGCGTCTCGTCGCCGTGGATGGTGCCGATGACCACGAGAGCCACCCCGCCCGGTGCCCCCCGCTCGCAGGCCGTGATCGCGCGCCGCTGCACCGAGAGCCCCAGGGTGACCGTACGAAGGCAGCCAGTCCGTGGCGCCGGGCCGACCACCACGCCCGTACGTGGGCTCGGGCTGGGCTTTGCGGTCGGGGTCGGTGCAGCGGTCGACGTGGGGCTGGTGGCAGGACTCTGCGTGAGCGTCGGGGAGGTGCTGCGGCCGGCGCCCGCCGTCGGCGGGACGGACGTGCACCCGGCGAGCAGCGCGACCGACAGCAACACGGGCAGCACGGGCAGCACGGATGCCCTGACCACGCGGGAGGCTACGAAGCGCACGCAGCAACTGTGGCACGCGCGGTCCCGGTGCTGCCGCACCCTCGTGCGGCCTGCTCGGGTGCACCATGGACGGATGGGACATCGAACCGGCCGACGTCACGGCCAGCGCCGGCACAGGTGTCTGCCAGCCGCGGTCCTGGCCATGGCCACGCTGCTCGCTGCCTGCTCGTCCGGTCCCGCGGACGGGTCGGCCGCCGGTACCTCTGTGCTTTCGTCGCTCACGCCGTCGGGTCTCCCGCAGCCGACCGGGACACCGACTCCCACCTCAGGACCCTCGGTCACGGCCCGTCCGAGTGCGACCGCCGTCCCGCGTCCCAGGCCCAGCAGCTCGCCGGCCCACCTGGCGTCGGTGCACTACGTCTCTGCGGTTCCCCTCCCCCACGGTTGCTGGACCGTCGGCCCCGCCATCACCGGCATCAAGGTCTACCTCGTCCAGCGAGCGCTGCACCTGGTCGGGCACCGCGAGCGCTACGACACCGCGACCGGCGTCGCGGTCCGCTCCTTCCAGACGGCGCACGGCCTGCCGGTCACCGGCATCGTCGATGCGACGACCTGGGCGGCCCTGGCGACCGGTTATGACTTCTGTGTGGACCGATACACCCAGCAGCCCGTGGTGCCCCTGACCGCGAGCCCGGCCACCCGGATCGAGGCGGAGATCGGCTACGCCAGCAAGCGGATCGGCCTGCCGTACGTCTGGGGCGGCGCCGGGCCGATGGGTTTCGACTGTTCCGGGCTCGTGCTTCAGTCGCTGTACGCCGCGGGCGTCCGGGTCCCCGGCGTGGACACCGACCTGCACGTCCAGGCCGACTTCCGGACAACCCATGCCCTGTACGCGGCCAGGCTGCCGCACGTGCCATTCAGCCAGCGTCGGCGCGGGGACCTGATCTTCTACGGCAGCCCGATCTCGCACATGGCGATCTACCTCGGCGGTGGCCGGATCATCGAGGCCGTGCGGCCTGGGCTGCGTACCGCCTCGCTCTGGGCCGACGGCCTGCCCGCGATGCCCCTCGTGGTACGCCCTTTCCCCTCGTGACCGGTCGGCCGTGTTCGTGGCTACAGAGGGCTACTCGGGGATCGGCGGCCCGACGACGCTGAGCCCGTACGCCGGCCCGATGGTGTTCCACCCGGCGATCTCCTCCGCGATGGGGAGCCCGTCGGCGCCAGGGAGCCGACGCTCGGCGGCCGGGATCCCGACCTCGTCGTACAGACCGAGCAGGCGGCCAGGGACGGTGAGCGCGAGGTAGCGCACCGGCGCGGACCCGGTGACCCGGAAGGCGTGCGGCAACCCGCGCGGGAGGTAGATGAAGTCGCCGCCTGCCAGCTTGTGCAGCTCCTCGCCGGCGCGGTAGGTCATGGTGCCGTCGAGCAGGTAGAACGCCTCGGCCTCGTGGGCGTGGACGTGCAGCGGGGTCGCCACGCCGGGCGGCTGCGTGACGATCGACGCCCCGACCTGATCAGCTGTCTCGTCGCCGGAGACCAGCCGCTCGAACAGACCGCCCATCGCCCAAGTCATCGGCCCTGACCCCGCCAGGCGTACGACCGCCACCGCCATGGCTTCGGTGGGGCTAGACGGCTGGGTCATGGCGCTCTCCCTAGGTTTGAGTTCGCCCGAAGAGCATTCGGATGAATTACCGGTAGCCTAGGCACCGTGCCCGACGCCGTCAAGCCTCGCTCGTACCGCAGCCCGGTCCGCGCTTCGCGTGCTGCCGCCACCCGCAAGGCCGTGCTGGACGCCGCGCAGGAACTCTTTCTGGACAACGGCTACCCGGCCACGACTGCGCGCGAGATCGCGGCCGCTGCCAGGGTCTCGGTGGACACCGTCTATGCAAGCGTGGGCCGCAAGCCCGAGGTGATGCTGGCGCTGCTCGAACGGGCGATCTCCGGCGGCGAACACGCGGTCGCCCCGGACGACCGGGCGTACGTCCAGGCGGTCGCGGCTGCCCCCTCGGCGCGGCAGAAGCTGGCGATCTACGCATCAGCCCTGCGTGAGTTGATCCCCCGGCTGGCGCCGCTTGTGGCGGTGCTCAAGCAGGCGGGCGCGGCCGACCCCGAGTGCGCCGCAGTCTGGGCGCAGATCAGCGGGCGCCGGGCCGCGAACATGCGCCGGTTCGCGGCCGAGCTGCGGAGCACCGGCGAGCTACGCGCCGACCTGTCCGACGACGAGGTCGCGGATATCGTCTGGTCCACGAACGCACCGGAGTACTACCTGCTCCTTGACGAGCGGGGCTGGACGCCCGAAGCGTACGAGCGGCTGCTCGTCGACGTCTGGACACGTACGTTGCTCGAGCCCTCGAGCTGGTCCTAGAGGTCGTCGAGGGTGAAGTTGCCGGTCGGCGTGGCAGGTCCGGCCGCTGGGGGCGGCGTGGCTGATCCGGTGTCTGGTGGAGTCGCCGCTCCGGCGGCGGGGGCCGCCGCGAAGTGCGCGTCGAGAGCAGCCAGGGCCTCGGAGACGGCCGCCGGCCCGGCCCCGCGACGCTGCTCGTTGAAGACGGCCTCGCCGAGGGTCTTGTAGAGCTCACCCTCGGACTTCCCGGTCTGGTACGTGTCGAACTTGGCCTGGCCCTGCTGGGCTGCCTGCGTGGTCGCGGCGACCGCCCGGTCGGCAGCTTCCTTCGCCTTGTCGAGAAATCCCATGTCAGTCGAATCCTCCTAGGAGACTGCCGATGCCGCTCGACGCCTTCTCGTCGCCGCCGAGGTGTGCATTCTTGACGATCGCATGCGCGAGGCTCTGGATCGTCATCGACTGGAGGATGACGGTGCCGTCACCCTCCAGCGTGGCCATGCTGAACCCGTTGCCGCCGAACATGGCGTTCATCATGGCCTGGGTGTTCAGGGCCGCGACCCGCTCGACGCCGTAGGTGATCGTGTCCTCGAACGCGACGATGCAGCCGGTGTGCACCTGGATCTTGCCGCCGTACTTGGCTGGGTTGAGCTCGATGAAGTTGCCGGCTCCCGCGATGAAGACGGTGCCGACGCCGCCGAACTTCTCAAGCACGAACCCTTCGCCTCCCCTGCGGCCCGTGCGCAGGCCGCTGAACGCGATGTCGAAGGTGACGCTTGCCTCGGCACCGACGAACGCGTCCTTCTCGGCGAACCAGCCGCGGGTGCCGTCCAGCTCGAGCGCACGCATCTCGCCGGGCAGGGTGCCCGCCAGGCTGATCAAGCCGTTGCCGCCCTGGGCGGTGAAGTACTGGAAGGCGAGCGACTCCCCCGCGAGCATCCGCTTGCCGACGCCGACGGCCCGGTCCAGGATGCCCGCGGCACCGGTGGCGGGCGCTGCCCCCGGGCTGGAGATGCGGGTCTCGACCGACACGTTGACGGTCTTCCAGAGGAACTTTCCGGCCTCGGCGTAGATCGTCTGCCCCTCGGCGACCTGGCAGACCACCATCTGCATCGCGTTGCCGACGACCTTGTGAGACACAGTCATGGCGGCGGCCCTTCCTCGGTGGCGTGTGATTCCGACCGTACCTGTCGCGGGCGCCGTCAGTGCAAGGGAAAGGCCCTCGACACGGAGGTACCGAGGGCCCTTCTGGACCAAGCCTGCGGGAGCCCCGGCAAACGGACGGTAAACGTTCGGACCTACTTCTCAGGCCTTCTGGTGCCGGTAGAAGTCGACGTGCTGCGGGTCCAGCGGTGTGTTCTCCAGGATCAGGTCGGCGGCCTTCTCGGCGAGCATCATCACCGGC
>JANMWN010000320.1:0-24028 GCA_031394045.1 Sporichthyaceae bacterium | reverse complement strand
CCCCCCCCCCCCCCCCCCCCCCCCCCCCCCCCCCCCCCCCCCCTTCCCTATTTCCCCCCCCGGCCCCCGTCGGGCGTGGCCCCCCTTACTCACTCACCCTCGACTCGAAAACCGCGGCGGGCGGGTTGGGGGGTCAGCGTTTGCGGGCGGAGGCGCGCTTCTTGGGCGCCGGTCCCTTGGCGCGCTTCTCGGCCAGCAGCTCGCAGGCCCGCTCAAGGGTAACGGTCTCGACGGCGTCCGCCTTGCGCAGGGTCGCGTTGGTCTCCCCGTCGGTGACGTAGGCCCCGAATCGGCCCTCCTTGACCACCACCGGCTTGCCCGTGGCGGTGTCGACGCCCAGCTCGCGCAGGGGCGGCGCCGCGGCGGCCCGGCCCCGCCCACGCGGCTTGGGCTGCGCGAGCAGCGCCAGCGCCTCGTCCAGAGAGACGGTGAACAGCGTCGCCTCGGACTCCAGCGAACGCGAGTCGGTGCCCTTCTTGATGTACGGGCCGTACCGACCGTTCTGGGCCGAGATCTCGACGCCGTCGGCCGGGTCGGCGCCGACGACTCGAGGCAGGCTGAGCAGGAGCAGCGCGTCCTCGAGGCGTACCGAGTCCAGCGACATGTCCTTGAACAGCGAGGCGGTACGCGGCTTGGCCGTCTTGGGCGCGTCCTCGGGCAGCACCTCGGTGACGTACGGGCCGTACCGGCCGACCTTGGCCACGATCGGGCGGCCGGCGTCGGGGTCGGTGCCGAGCACCCGGTCACCGGACGGCTGCGCCAGCAGCTCCTCGGCGCGGGCCACGGTGAGCTCGTCGGGCGGGGTGTCGTCGGGGACGCTGGCCCGCTCGGTGACCGGCGTGCCGTCCTCGTCGGGACGCTCGCGCTCGAGGTACGGGCCGTAGCGCCCGACCCGCAGCACGATGTCGTTGCCGATCGGGATCGAGTTGATGCTGCGCGCGTCGATCTCGCCGAGGTCGCCGACCATCGGGTGCAGGCCACGGAACGCGCCACCCTCAGCCGGAGCAGCAGCGGTGGCGGCTGCGGGCGTGCCCTCCGCGGTGCCGTAGTAGAAGCGCTGCAGGGTGGCCAGCCGGTCGGCGCCGCCGCCGGCCACCAGGTCGAGGACCTCTTCCATCCGCGCGGTGAAGTCGTAGTCGACCAGCTCGCCGAAGTGCTTCTCGAGCAGCGTCACCACCGAGAACGCGAGGAACGACGGGATGAGGGCGCTGCCCTTCTTCCACACGTACCCGCGGTCAAGGATGGTGCCCATGATCGAGGCGTACGTCGAGGGCCGGCCGATCCCGCGCTCCTCGAGCGCCTTGACCAGGGTGGCCTCGGTGTAGCGAGACGGCGGCTGCGTCGAGTGACCCTCGGGCTCGAGGGCGCGGGCGCTGAGCGGGTCGCCGGCCTTGAGCTGGGGCAGCCGGCGCTCCTCGTCGTCGCTGCCCGCGCCGCCGCTGGCGTCCTCGTCGCGACCCTCTTCGTACGCCGCGAGGAACCCGCGGGCGGTGATGACGGTGCCGGACGACGAGAACTCGGCGTCGCGGCCGTCGGACGCGGTGGCACCGAGGCGGACGGTGACGGTGAACCCGCGGGCGTCGGCCATCTGCGAGGCCACGGTCCGCTTCCAGATCAGGTCGTAGAGCGCGAGCTCGTCGGTCGACAGCTCGGGAGCCAGCTCGCCGGGGGTGCGGAACGCGTCCCCGGACGGCCGGATCGCCTCGTGGGCCTCCTGCGCGTTCTTGACCTTGCGGGTGTACTGGCGGGGCGACTCGGCCACGGTCTCCGCCCCGAAGATGTCGCGGGCGGCGTTGCGGGCGGCGGTGATCGCGGACGCCGACAGCGTCGTCGAGTCGGTACGCATGTACGTGATGTAGCCGTTCTCGTAGAGCCGCTGGGCGATCCGCATCGCGGTCTGGCTGGAGTAACGCAGCTTGCGGCTGGCCTCCTGCTGCAGCGTCGAGGTCATGAACGGCGCGGCCGGCGAGCGGCGGTACGGCTTTTCGTCCACCGAACGTACGGCGAAGGATGCGTCGGCCAGCGCCGCGGCGAGGCCGCGGACGGTGCTCTCGTCCAGCGCCACGACCTCGGCGCGGCCACCCTTGGAAGCGGTCAGCGTGCCGTCGCTGCCGAAGTCGCGGCCGGTCGCGACCCGTGAGCCGTCCAGCGCGACGAGCCGGGCCGAGAACGCGCCAGGGTCGAAGACGGCGTCGAGGTCCCAGTACCCGGCTGCGGTGAACGCGATCCGCTCGCGCTCGCGCTCGACCACCAACCGGGTGGCCACTGACTGCACCCGGCCCGCGGATAGGCCCTGCATGACCTTCTTCCACAGGACCGGGCTGACCTCGTACCCGTACAGCCGGTCGATGATCCGCCGGGCCTCCTGCGCGTCCACCAGCGCCATGTCGAGGTCGCGGGTGTTCTGGGCGGCCTCGCGGATGGCGTCACGGGTGATCTCGTGGAAGACCATCCGGCGTACCGGGACCTTGGGCTGCAGGACCTCGAGCAGGTGCCAGGCGATCGCCTCGCCCTCGCGGTCCTCGTCCGTCGCGAGCAGCAGCTCGTCGGCGTTCTTGAGCAGGCGCTTGAGCTCGGCCACCTTGCTGCGCTTGTCGGCGTCGACGACGTAGAGCGGCTCGAAACCCTCCTCGACGTTGACACCGAGGCGGGCCCACGGGAGGCCCTTCTGGGCCGCGGGGATGTCCGCAGCGCCCTTGGGCAGGTCGCGGATGTGCCCGACGCTGGCCTCGACGTCATAGCCAGGGCCGAGGTAGCCCTTGATCGTCTTGGCCTTGGCGGGACTCTCGACGATGACAAGTCGTCGGAGGCCGCCGGGCTGCTCGGTTTCGGACACTCTGCTCGCTTTCGGTCACGGCTCGCTGAGGCGTAGGGAACACACACGGTGACCGCGCCGAAGTGAGACGCTACAAGACTTTCAGTTGATCATGGTGCCCGAGGGGGCGGGGGCGGGTCAGGCCGCCGCCTCCACCGGGACCTCGCCGACCGTGATCGGCCGCCTCTTGGAGATCACGACGGACGTGACGACGATCGCGACCGCCACTGCCGCGATGAGCAGGCGCAGGCCGGTCTTGCCGTCCAGGCTGGTGGAGACCACGGCGGGTGCGATCAGCAGCGCGACCAGGTTCATCACCTTGATCAGCGGGTTGATCGCCGGGCCTGCGGTGTCCTTGAACGGGTCGCCCACCGTGTCGCCGATGACCGTGGCCTCGTGCGCCTGGGAGCCCTTGCCACCGAAATGGCCGTCCTCGACGAACTTCTTGGCGTTGTCCCAGGCCCCACCGGAGTTGGACAGGAAGACGGCCATCAGCGTGCCGGTGGCGATCGTGCCCGCGAGGTACGCGCCGAGCGCGCCCACGCCGAGGCCGAAGCCGACCGCGATCGGGGTCAGCACGGCGAGCAGGCCCGGCGTCGTCAGCTCACGCAGGGAGTCCCGCGTCACGATGTCGACGACCTTGCCGTACTCGGGCTTCTCGGTGTAGTCCATGATCCCGGGGTGCTCGCGGAACTGGCGGCGTACCTCGTAGATGACCGCTCCGGCGGCCCGCGAGACCGCGTTGATGGCCAGGCCGGAGAACAGGAACACCACGGCCGCGCCGATCAGCAGGCCGACCAGGTTGCTCGGGTTGGCGATGTCGAGGACTCCGCCGTACTGGAGGGCCTCCCGAGGCCGGAGCTTGCCGACAGCCGCGCCCAGTGGGGCCGCGGCGGTACCGATCGAGTCGCGGAACGCACCGAACAGCGCGGTGGCGGCGAGCACGGCGGTCGCGATCGCGATGCCCTTGGTGATGGCCTTGGTCGTGTTGCCGACCGCATCGAGCCTGGTGAGTACGAGGGCGCCCTCGCCGTGGACGTCGCCGGACATCTCGGCGATGCCCTGGGCGTTGTCCGAGACCGGGCCGAAGGTGTCCATGGACACGATCACGCCCACGGTGGTCAGCAGGCCGGTGCCGGCCAGCGCGATGGCGAACAGGCTCAGCGTGACCGAGCCCGCGCCGAGCAGGAACGCGCCGTACACCGCTGCGCCGATGAGCAGGGCGGAGTAGACCGCGGACTCCAGGCCGACGCTGATGCCAGCGAGGATCACGGTCGCGGGACCGGTGAGCGAGGACTTGGCCACGTCGTCGACCGGCTTGCGGTCGGTCTCGGTGAAGTACCCGGTCAGCTGCTGGATCGCCGCCGCGAGCACGATTCCGATCAGCACCGAGGCGATCGCGTAGAGCCGCGGGTTGAACGACTCGGGGTCGGTCAGGCCGAGCGAGCTGGGGTCGAGCCCCGCGAATCGCGAGAGGTGGTCCTTGAGGAAGACGAACGCGGCGATCGCGACCAGGACCGCCGAGATGGCCGCCGAGATGAAGAAGCCGCGGGTGATCGCGGTCATGCCCGAGCGGTCGCCGGGGCGCGGGGCGACGGCCCAGATGCCGATGACGGCGGTGATCACGCCGATGGCGGGGACGATCAGCGGGAAGACCAGGCCGATCTCGCCGAACGCCGCCTTGCCGAGGATGAGTGCCGCCACGAGCGTCACGGCGTACGACTCGAACAGGTCGGCCGCCATGCCGGCGCAGTCGCCGACGTTGTCGCCCACGTTGTCGGCGATGGTCGCCGCGTTGCGGGGGTCGTCCTCGGGGATGCCCTGCTCGACCTTGCCGACCAGGTCGGCGCCGACGTCGGCCGCCTTGGTGAAGATGCCGCCGCCGACACGCATGAACATGGCGAGCATGGCCGCACCGAAGCCGAAGCCCTCGAGGACCTTCGGGGCGTCACCCTTGTAGATCAGGACGACGAGCGAGGCGCCGAACAGGCCGAGGCCGACGGTGAACATGCCCGCCACCCCACCGGTGCGGAACGCGATGCGCATGGCGCGCTGCTCGCCGGAGTCCTGGGCGGCGGCGGCGACGCGGACGTTGCCGCGTACGGCCAGCCACATGCCGACGTAGCCGGTGGTCGCCGAGAAGACCGCGCCGACGAGGAAGAAGATCGACCGGCCGACGCGCTCCGAGGTGTTGTCCGCGGGGAGCAGGAAGAGCAGGAAGAAGACGACCACGGCGAAGACGCTCAGCGTCTTGAACTGCCGGGCCAGATAGGCGGCGGCGCCCTCCTGGACGGCCCCCGCGATCTCCTTCATCTTGTCGGTTCCCTCGCTCGCGGCGAGTACCTCTTTCACCAGCACTGCGGCGACCCCGAGGGCACCCAGAGCGATGGCAGCAACCACGACGACGTACGTCAGGTTGCTGCCGGTGAGAGAGATCGTGTCGCCGACGCTGGCGAGCTTGATCCCGGACATGCGTTCTCCTGTCAGGCGGCGCTGAGGGGCGTAGCCGGGCTGGGCAGCAGGGATTACCCGCATAAACAGCCTGGCGCGCGCCGGAGTCTACGCAGACGTACCGCGCGCTCCAAAGCCGGACGGGGTATTTGGTGCTGATTCGGTGACGGGCCAGACCATCCGCACCACCGAACCGTCGGGGCCGCTCTCGACCGACACGTCGTCGACCAGGCCGCCGATCACGGCCAGGTCGATGCCCGCCGGGAGCTCCCCGTCCAGCGCATCGAGTCCCCCGAGCGCGTCGGGCAGGTCAGCAGCGGAGGTCGCAGGCAGCGCAGCGTCGACGGCGCTCTGGTTCACGGCACGATCGACGACCTCGGCGACGAACTGGCCCTCGCCGTCGGTAAGGCGTACCAGGACGGGCTCGTCGGGGCAGGTCTCCTGGTGCCGGCCGACCGCCCGGGTGGCGGCCTCGCCGACCGCGAGGCGGACCTCGTCCAGGACTTCCTCGTCCACGCCGGCCCGCCGCGCGAGCGAGACGGCCACGAGCCGGGCGGTACGTACGTGCGCCGGGAGCGCCGTGAAGCGGAGCTCTACGGTGGGCAAGTCACGTCCCCTGTCGCCGGTCCGAGTCCTGCTAGTCGATCGCCGCGACGGCCTCGGCGACCGTGCCGTGGATGGGGAACACCTTGGTCAGGCCAGTGATCCGGAAGATCTTCAGGATGCGCTCCTGGGTGCACACCAGCCGCAGCGAGCCATCGTGGGCGCGGACCCGCTTGAGGCCGCCGACCAGGACACCGAGACCGGTGGAGTCGAGGAACTCGACGTCCTCCATGTCCACGACCAGGTGGTAGCGACCCTCCTCGACGAGCGCGACGATCTGCTCGCGCAGCTTGGGCGCGGTGTAGACGTCGATCTCGCCGCCCACGCTGACGACGGTCTTGTCACCTTCGGTGCGGCTCGCGAGCGACAGGTCCACGGGTGTTCCTTCCGAATGCGCTGCACGTCTCGAACGACTGGCGGCTGCTGGCACGCAGATTGAACCATCTTAGGCGGTGCGAGACTGGGACGGTCGTGAGCGCCCCTTCCCAGTCGACCGACCCGGCCGACCTCGTCGCCCGGCTGAGCGCGGCCCCGGGGCGCAGGGACCGGCTGGTCCACCTCGAGCAGATTCCGGCCCGGCCGGGTGCGACGGCCGGTTGGCCGACGTGGACCGATCCCCAGCTGATCGACCGTCTGGTCTCCGGCGGCGTCACCGCACCGTGGACGCACCAGGTCGAGGCCGCCGACCTCGCGCACGCCGGCCGCTCGGTCGTGGTCGCCACCGGGACCGCGTCGGGCAAGTCACTCGCGTACCTGCTGCCGACCTTGACCGCAGTCCGCATGGGGCTGTCGGCCAGGGACGGCAGGGGCGCGACCGTGCTGTACCTCGCGCCCACCAAGGCGTTGGCGGCCGACCAGCTGCGGGCGGTGCTCGCGCTGGACCTGCCCGGTGTCCGGGCCGCGACCTACGACGGGGACACCCCGAACGAGGAACGGGAGTGGGTGCGGGCGTACGCGTCGTACGTCCTTTCCAACCCGGACCTGCTGCACCGGTCGATGCTGCCCGGTCACGCGCGTTGGGCCGGGTTCCTGCGCGCGCTGGAGTACGTCGTCATCGACGAGTGCCACGTCTATCGCGGGGTCTTCGGCTCGCACGTGGCCGCGGTCCTGCGCCGGCTGCGCCGGGTCTGCGCGCGCTACGGCAGCGACCCGGTGTTCGTGCTCGCGTCGGCGACGGTGACGGACCCGCAGGTCTCCGCTGCCCGGCTGGTCGGGCGACCCGTCCAGGCCGTGACGGCCGACGCGTCGCCACGGGGCGCGGTGGCGTTCGGGCTGTGGGAGCCACCGCTGACCGACCTCCGCGGCGAGCACGGCGCACCCGTACGCCGGTCGGTCAACGCCGAGACCGCGGACCTGCTCACCGACCTGGTGGTGGACGGCCGGCGGACGATCGCGTTCGTGCGGTCGCGGCGCGGCGCCGAGACCGTGGCCGCGCTGACCCGTGGGCACCTGGCCGAGGTAGATCCCGACCTGGCCGGCCGGGTGGCCGCCTACCGGGCCGGCTACCTGCCGGAGGAACGGCGCGAGCTCGAGGCGGACCTTCAGTCGGGGCGGCTGCTCGGGGTCGCGGCGACGTCGGCGCTGGAGCTCGGGGTCGACGTGGCGGGGCTGGACGCGGTGCTGCTGGCCGGGTGGCCGGGGACTCGTGCCTCGCTGTGGCAGCAGGCGGGACGGGCGGGGCGAGCCGGGCAGGGGGCGCTGGCCGTGCTCGTGGCCAGGGACGACCCGTTGGACACCTATCTGGTCCATCACCCCGAGGCGGTGTTCGGGCAACCCGTCGAGGCCACCGTGCTGGACCCGGACAATCCCTATGTCCTCGGCCCGCACCTGTGCGCTGCAGCGGCCGAGCTGCCGCTGACCGAGGACGACCTGGCGACCTTCGGCCCCACCACGCGAACCGTGCTCGACGACCTGGTCGAGCGCGGCCTGCTCCGGCTGCGGCCCGGCGGGTGGTTCTGGACCAAGCGGGAGCGGGCCAGCGACCTCGCCGACCTGCGCGGCATCGGCGGCGCCTCTGTACGCGTGGTCGAGTCGGCGACCGGACGGCTGCTGGGGACCGTGGACCCGGGGTCCGCCGACCGTACGGTCCACGCCGGCGCCGTGTACGTGCACCAGGGTGCGACCTACCTGGTCGAGTCGCTGGACCTGGAGGATGCGGTGGCCCTGGCCAGCCCGGCGGCGCCGGACTACTCGACGCATGCCCGCGAGGTCACCGACATCCGGGTGACCGGCGTACGCGCGACGCAGCCCTGGGGCGAGGCGGTGCTGAGCTTCGGTGACGTCGAGGTGACGGGCCAGGTCGTCTCCTTCCTGCGTCGACGGCTTGCCTCGGGCGAGGTTCTCGGCGAAGAGCCGTTGGAGCTGCCGGCTCGCCAGCTGCGGACGCGCAGCGTCTGGTGGACGTTGCCGTCGGAGCGCGCCACAGCTGCCGGGGTCGAGCCGGGCGACCTGCCCGGTGCGGCGCACGCCGCCGAGCACGCGTCGATCGGGCTGCTGCCACTGTTCGCCACCTGCGACCGGTGGGACATCGGTGGCGTCTCGACCGCCCTGCACCCGGACACCGGGCTGCCGACGGTCTTCGTGTACGACGGCCACGCAGGTGGCGCCGGCTTCGCCGAGCAGGCGTACCAGCGGGCTGTCGTCTGGCTGACGGCCACCCGGGACGCCATCGACGCGTGCACCTGCCCGACCGGGTGCCCCTCGTGCGTGCAGTCGCCCAAGTGCGGCAACGGCAACGAGCCGCTCGACAAGTCCGGTGCAGTCCGCCTGCTCACCGAGCTGTTGTCGGGCCGGCCCGGGCAGTGACCCGCAGCGGGGGCAACCCCGCCAGCGGACCGGCCGGCTGCATCTCCACCGTGAGCAGAACGGTCCCAGCACCGTCGAGACGGCAGTCGACGAGTCGCGCTCGCGCCGCACGTGCCACCAGGGACGCGCGGTCGCAGGCGGCGGCAGGGCCATCGCGGCTGTGCGCCGCTGCGGCGAGGGCAGCGAGGTCGGCGACCGTCGCGGCTCGATGGCGATCGACAGCCACCAGCCCGGCCGCAAGGACCAGTGCGGCGAACGACGACAGCGCCAGGACAGCAGCGAGCACCCAGAGCGTGGCCGAGCCACGTTTCTGCAGGGGACACCGCTGCAGGGGACAGCGCTTCATGGGATACCGCCGAGCGAATCCGTCGACTCGTCCGCGGCAACCGCCTGGGCGTCGACGGTGAGCTCGGGGACCAGCCGGGCAGCCGCGCCGAACGGGGCGACCTGCGCGACCACGTCGACCCGGATGAGGCCGCCGGACCGACTGACCGTGACCGCCGATCCCGCGGGAGCGACCGAGCGGGTCAGCCGCTCGACCTCCGCCTGACTCTCGCCTCGGGCCGCTGCCCGGGCGCCGACCCGGGCGGCGTCCTGAACGGTGAGCTGGACACCGACCGCGTGCGCGACCCCCATCAGGGCCACCAGCACGAGGACGAGCACCGGCAGGACCACCGCCGTCTCGGCCGTGATCGAGCCGTCCTGCGAGCGGGGTTCCGGCACCGTCTTCTCCTCGACTGGGCGGCTGGGTGGGCTGGGTTGGGCTGGGTTGGGCTGGGTTGACTGGGTGGGCTGGGTGGGCTGGGACGAGACTCAGAACACCAGCGAGAACGCCCGCTTGATCACGTCCTTGAGCATGGTGGCGACCTCCGCGGAGGTCACGATCTTGAGCAGCAGCCCCGCGAACCCGCAGGCGGCAACGGTTCCGACGGCGTACTCGGCGGTCGTCATGCCGCTGTCGTCGCGGACCCGTCCGAACACGCCGAGCAGGCTGCGGCCACGGCCGACGCAGCGTCGCCCTGCGGGGCGGGAGGAGCCTGGCTGGCGCTGCTTCGACCGACGCGACCTGTGGTTCGCCACGGGCACGACCTTTCGTCCTGGCCGGCGGTCGGCCGGTGCGAGCGCCTTTGCCGGGCACTCCTCGACCATGCTCGCTGCCGGCCCGGATCGAGAGGGTCACCTGCAGTCCTGGGGACAACTCGGGCCAGCCGGCTGCTGTGGATATCGGCGCCGGTCACAGACCACGAGGGCAGCCCCTTGTCACGGACCACGACCGCTGAGCAGACGTGCCGCCATGCCCCAGACCGTGGGCACGATGCCGAGCAGCACGAACGCCGGCAGGAAGCAGAGCCCCAGCGGAGCAACCGCGTGGACAGCGACCGACCGGGCCACCGCCTCCACCTCGCAGCGACGCCGGGCGCGGAGGTCACGAGCGGCCCGATCCAACGTCGGCCCCATCGGCGCGCCCGTGTCGAGCGAGCGCACGACGGTCCGAGCCAACGGACCCAGCGCAGGGTGCGCACTCAACGGGCCCCACGCGGCGGCCGGGTCCGCGCCGAGGCGCAGGGCCGCCGCCACCCGTTCGAGGTGATGACCGACCGGGCCGCCCACGGCTTCGGCCACCGAAGCGAGCCCGCGCGAGGGCACCGCCCCGACGGTCAGGCAGGCCGCGAGGAGGTCGACGGCGAGCGGCAGGTCGGCCTCGAGCCGACGCCGGTCAGCACGCACTCCTGCGGGCTCGAGCCGGCCCAGCCAGCGCGGCACCACGACCACGATCAGGAACCCGAGGCCGATGCCCACCGGACCGCCGACCAGCAGCCAGACCGCAGCAGCAGCAACGACTCCTGCCGTCCACGGAGACTGGACCCACCCTCGCGGGCCAGCAGGTACGAAGCCGCCAGGAGGGCTCAACGGCGCTACCGGTCCCACCCAGTCAGCCCCTGCGCGGCGTCCCCGACCGGTCAGGTGCCGAACCCTGCGACCGGCCTGTCCACGTGGCCACACCAGGACAGCGCCCGCCAAGCACGAACCCGCAAGGACGACCGCTGAATCAGGACTCATGCACCCTCCGCAGCGCGGGCCAGCCGATCGGTCCAGCGCAGGCCCGCCCAGTCCAGCGCCAGCCCCAGGAGCAAGCAGCCCAGTCCTGCGGGGGAACCGAACAATGTCGAGACAGGGTCGGCACCGAGGGCGGCACCCAGCGCCAGCCCGAGCAGCGGGAGCAGGGCCAACAGGCGGGCGGTCGCGCGAGGAGCAGCCAGCTCCGCGCTCACCTGGCGGCGGTGGTCGGCCTCGGCCCGCGCGGCCGACGCCACCCGCTCGACGACCGGACCCATGCCGCTCCCGCTCTCCGCTGACACCTGCCAGGCCGCCGCGAGCCAACGCAGGGCGACGCAGCCCGGCGCGGCTGACGCCTGGCGGAACAGTGCGACCGGATCACCACCGAGCCGTACGGTCTGGTCGACCGGCGCGAGCGCATGCGTGAGGACGGCGTCTGTGACATCGCGACAGGCGGCACGAAGGGCCGACCCGGCGGAGCTGCCTGCGCTCAGCTCGGCGGCCAGCGCATCGAGCAGCTCGACGACCGCATCGCCCGTGGCCTGCTGCTCCCGCTGTACCGGCCAGCGACGCGTCAGCCCTCGCCGCAGCCCCCTCGACCGGGACCACCCGGACCACCCGGACCACCCGGACCACCCGGACCACTGGGACACAGCGCGGGGCGAGGGGCGCAACGCCGCCAACCTGGAGGTGGCGCCAGCCGGGGCCGACAACAGGACAGCCAGAGCCACGAGCAGACCGCAGAGCCCGGCCGGCAGGGTCAGCACCGTCACGAGTGTCACCACGGACACCCCGCCGACCCGACCAGGTCCGAGAGGCGCTCGGCGGCCGGCCCGGGGCAGGCCGCGCCCCCGCGCGCGAAGGTGACGGCCGGCTCGACCTCGACCGTCGATCCGTCCGACGGCTGCCGTCGAGGTAGCCCCACGGCTACGACCCGTCGCCGCCCGTCGCCGTCGCGGCCGAGGTGGACCACAGCGTCCACCCCCGCCGCGACCTGGCTGTGCAGGGCCTCGCGGCCTAGCCCTGCGGCCAGCGCGAGTGCCTCCAGCCGGGCCGGGACGTCGGCGACCGAGTTGGCGTGCAGGGTGCCGAAACCGCCGTCGTGCCCGGTGTTGAGGGCGGCCAGGAGATCGAGCACCTCGCTGCCTCGTACCTCGCCGACGACCAGCCGGTCCGGCCTCATCCGCAAGGCCTGACGGAGCAGGTCGCGCAAGGTGATGGCACCGGCCCCCTCGAGGTTGGGCGGCCGGGCTTCCAGACGGACGACGTGCGGGTGGTCCGGCGTGAGCTCGCCACTGTCCTCGACCAGGACGATGCGTTCGCTCGGTGCGACGCACCCGAGCAGGGCCGCGAGCACCGTGGTCTTGCCCGTACCCGCCGCTCCGGTCACGAGGGTCGACAGCCGTCGATCGACCAGGGCCTGCAACAGGTCTGCGCCCCGAGCGGGCAACGAGCCGGCATCGACCAGCCCAGCCAGGGTGAACGCCCGGCGGCTGGCTACGCGAAGCGAGAGGCAGGTCCCGCTGGACGCGACCGGTGCAAGTACGGCGTGCATCCGGATCCCGCCGGGCAGGCGTGCGTCGACGAACGGCGCCGCGTCGTCGAGCCGACGGCCGGCGCCGGCCGCGAGTCGCTGCGCGAGGCGACGGACCGCGCCGTCGTCGGCGAAGCACAATGGCGTCCTGAGCAGCCCGTTCCCCCGGTCGACCCAGACCTCGCCGGCGCCGTGGACGAGCACGTCGGTGGTGCTGGGGTCGTCGAGCAGCGGTTGGAGCAGCCCGAGCCCGGACATCTCCGAGCGCAGGGCTGCGACCACGCCGAGCATCGCGGTGCCGCCAAGGACGCGGCCCTCGCTGCGCAGCACCGAAGCCACCCGGCTCGCGGTCGAGTCGGCCCCCGGTCCGGCGGGCTCCGCGGCCAGCCGCATCCGGACCCGTTCGACGAGAGCGGCGTCGACAAGCCCCGCGTCGACGGCGTTCATCCGGACGGTACCGCGGAGGAGCGGCTGGCGAGGACGTCCTCGAGCAGCTGGTCAGCGAGGCGGGCCAGCGGCCCCCGTGTCCGTCCGGGCGGGTCGCCACGGTCGAGGGCGGCCGCGAGCCCCGGCTCAGCGCGGCAGGAGCCGGCGAGCGGCAGCCCCAGCGACGCCGCCACGACGTCGGGCTCGAGGTCGCTGGGTGCCGGGCCGCGTACGACGACCTGGAGATCGGCCGTGAGCAGCCCCAGCGAGGCCGCCACCCGACCGGCCGAGGCGACCGCGCGGACCTCGGCCGGGACGACCAGGAATGCCCGGTCGGCCATGGCCAGCACCACCTCGGAGGCGACATCGGCCCGACGGGGCAGGTCCGCGACGACGAGCTCGGTGCCACGCACCCCGGCCGACAGCACGGACTCGATCGCCTCGCGGGTGATGTCCAGGACGTCACCCCTGTCCCACGACAGGACCGTGAGCGCCTCGACAGCCGGCAGGGAGGAGCACAGCGAGTCGGGCGCGACCCGACCGCGCGCAGCGACCAGGTCGGGCCAGCGCAGCCCCGGTGCGTCCTCGCCCCCGAGCACCAGGTCGATGCCACCGCCCAGCGGGTCCGCGTCGACCAGCAGGGTACGCAGCTGCTGTCGCATCCCCGCGAACGCGAGCGCCGCCGCGAGCGTGGTCGCTCCGGCTCCGCCGCGACCCCCGGCGACGCAGAGGACGAGGGCGCGGCATTCGTCGCCGGACGTGTCGCCGAGCCGCTCGACCAGCCACGCCTCGGCCTCCGGCAGGAACACCACGTGCTCGGCGCCGACGGCCACGCCCCTACGCCAGACGCCTGCGTCGTCCAGGTTGCTCGCCACGACGACGACACCGCGCCGTCGTGGCAACGCGGCGCGTACGACGGCAGCGGCCTGATCGTCACCGACGAGGACGAGCGGCGCGCCGGTCCACGACGCACGGGCGGTCCCCGCCTCACCAACCACGAGCAGCTCCACGCCCGCCACCGCAGCCAGCCGGACCAGGTCGTCGACGAGCTGCTCGTCGGACGACAGGAGCAGCGGGCGTTCGGTGGTGGCCATGCCTGCAACCCTCGCCCCAGAGGGTGGCACCGGCGGAGGCGAACCAGCGGACTGTGGACGACCGGCGCCGCGTCACATCCTGTGGACAGGAAAGGCGACGACCCCCGCCGGGGGGAGGGCGGGGGCCGTCGCGCAACGCGCGGTCGTGACCGGGGGGGTGGCCCGACCGCAGGCGGGCACGAGGGGTCAGGCTCTCGTGCCCTGTCCCCCGCCTACCCGCTGCAGAACAAGACAAACGACTCGGAGCGACCAAATCAATCTCTAAGCCCGCTTTCGGCTACAGAGCGGTACAGAATCACCCATCTGGCCCAGCGGCCTAGACTCGACGGCGTGAGCGACACCTCCGGCCCGTCGACCGCCGCGTTCTTCGACCTGGACAAGACGATCATCGCCCGGTCGAGCTCGCTGGCCTTCGGCAAGCCCTTCTACAAGGGCGGGCTGATCAACCGTGGCGCGGTGCTGCGCAGCGCGTACGCCCAGTTCGTCTACCTGCTGGGCGGGGCGGACCACGACCAGATGGAGCGGATGCGGGGCTACCTGCAGGAGCTCTGCGCCGGCTGGCCGGTCGACCAGGTACGCGGCATCGTCGCCGAGACCGTGCATGACCTGATCGACCCGACCATCTACGAGGAAGCCGTCCAGCTCATCGCCGACCACCACGCGGCCGGCCGCGATGTCGTCATCGTGAGCACGTCCGGCAGCGAGGTCGTGGAGCCGATCGGCGAGATGCTCGGGGCCGACCATGTGGTGGCGACCCGGATGGTCGTCGAGGACGGCAAGTACACCGGCGAGATCGCCTTCTACGCTTACGCGGAGGCCAAGGCCGAGGCGGTCCGTCAGCTGGCCGAGCAGCACGGTTACGACCTGGCCGGCTCGTACGCGTACTCCGACTCGTTCACCGACCTGCCGATGCTCGAGTCGGTCGGCCACCCCTCCGCCGTAAACCCCGACCGAGCGCTCAGAGCGCAGGCGCACCAACGGGAATGGCCGATCCTCGACTTCGCGACACCGGTGGCCCTGCGCCGCCGACGCGCCCAGGACCTGCCACCGAAGCACGTCGCCATCGCCACCGTCGGGGCCGCGGCAGCGGCCGGTGTTGTCTGGTACGCCGGCCGCCGGCTCTCGCGACACGACAGCTGACCCGGCCGCCGCGCGGAGCAGTAGCCGCCGACACGCCGCAGAGGGGTTACGCAGCGGACCTGGCGGGTGTACCAAGGGGGTGCGCAGCGCGAGACCAGAGCAACGCGAACGGCCCCACGCTCCGCGGACCTTGCGGCCGGTTCACCCACGCGGCGGACCTGCCCACGTAACGGGCCGTCAGGCCGGGCTGGTCCCGGCCGGCGCTTGCGGATGCACGCTGGTCACCGCGCCGGAAGGTCAGCGACGGCGCCTCCCTGGAGGGGGCGCCGTTCGCGTGCCCGGGCTACCGTGGCCAGCAGTGACTAACCATTGACCACCTCACGAGCATCCACATGAGCGACGGTCCCCCGGTCGAGGTGATCGGTCAGGGCCGGGAGCCCGACGGCCCGGTCGGTCGGCACGGCCAGCAGAGCCAGCAGAGCCAGCAGAGCCGGCAGAGCCAGCGCTGGCACCACCGGTTCGGGTGGATCGGCCGGCTGGCTCGACCCAGGACCGCAGGCGGCCGGGCTGTCGGGTACGTGCTGGTATCGGCCCTGGCTGGAGGCGCGATCTGGCTGGCCGCACGCCCCGCGGGGCCAGAACCGAGCACTGCGGGTCCGGCCGGCAGCCACACCGTGGCGACGACAGCGGGGCCGATCGCGTCAGGCCTGCTGGACCCCGCGACCGGCTCAGTCGTCGAGCTCCCGACCTTCCGCGAGCTCACCGTCTCCGCGCTGGAGGCGGACCGCTCCTTCATCGCTTTCGGCGGGCACGTGCTGCTCTTCCTGCACGTCACGAACACCGGACCGACCGCCGCTGCCCTGATCGACGGGCAGGTCCCGCAGGACGGCGCCTTTCCCGACGCGGGCCCCGGCGGGCTGACCGCGGGTACGACCCAGAACGTCCAGCTCCGGCCGCGCGTGGCGACCGAGATCTTCCTGCGTACGCGCGTCGACTGCGATCGGGTGCTGGTCGGTCTACCGGTCGACCACCTCGACCTCACCACGAAGGTGGGGACCGCGTCCGCGCGCCGGCAGGTCATCGACCTCGATGGTCTCGGCGCGTACTGGGACGAGGCGAGGAGGGCCGCGTGCTCGCGCCCTGACCCGACCTCGGCGGTGACGGCAAAGGTCATGGACGTGCGCGGCACCAGGGCCCTCGCAGGGGCCTCGCCGAGGGTCGACGCCGTCGCCTCCCTGCACAACGCGGCCGGCTTCGACGCCATCGTGACGCTCGGCTCCGACCCCACTGCCGCGCTGTCCTTCCTCGCCCCGGCCCTGACGTCAGCGGGCGTGGCCGTCGACGGCGGTTCGACGTACCTCACGTCGGTGCGTTGGGTCGTGACGGACTGCCAGGCGGCCGAGCGGGAGCAGCCGCCCTCGCTGGTGCTCGACGTGACGGTCGACGAGAGGCACGCCTTGTTGGGCGCCGCCCCCGACCCGTCGTTCGCAGGCCAGTGGCGGGCAGCGCTGCTCAAGGCCTGCTCGTGAGGCTAGCCTCGCGCCCATGATCGTGGTCGCCGGTGAAGCCCTCGTCGACCTCATCGTCGCGGCCGACGGCCAGATCAGCGCGAACGCCGGGGGCGGTCCCTACAACGCCGCCCGCACCATCGCGCGCCTCGGCGGCAGCAACGCCTTCCTCGGTCGCCTGTCCACCGACCACTTCGGCCGCGACCTGCGCGCCCGGCTGGAGTCGGACGGCGTCGGGCTCGACCTGTGCGTGCAGACCGCAGACCCGACGACGCTGGCGGTGGCCGAGCTCGACGCGGGCGGAGCAGCCTCGTACGTGTTCTACACCGCGGGTACGTCCGCGGCCGGGCTGGTCGAGGGCGACGTCGGCGGCGGGCTGCCTCCGGCGACCCGCTGCCTGCACGTCGGGACCCTGGGCTTCGTGGTCGAGCCGATGGCCAGCACCCTTGAGAAGGTCGTCGACCAGGTCGCCGACGACGTCCTCGTACTGGTCGACCCCAACTGCCGGCCGGCCGTGATCGGCGACGACGCCGGCTACCACGCCCGGATCGCCCGGGTGCTGCGCCGTGCCGACGTCGTCAAGGTCAGCGGGGACGACCTGGAGTTCCTCGCTCCCGGGGTGCCCACCGAGGTGGCGGCCCGGGACCTGGTCCGGTCCGGCGTGCCCGTGGTGCTGTTCACCGACGGCGCCCGAGCCGTACACGTGCTGACCGGGGCCGCCGAGTACGAGGTCCCCGTACCCCCGGTCGAGGTGGTGGACACGGTCGGCGCCGGGGACGCGTTCGGCGGCGCCTTCCTGACCGCGTGGCTGGCCCGAGGGCTCGGCCGGGACGACGTGGGCGACGGCCCAGCGCTGCGGGACGTCGTCACCGCGGCGGTCGAGGTCGCGAGCATCACCTGCGGGCGGCAGGGGGCCGACCCACCGCGCCGCTCCGAGCTGACGCCCGCCCTCGCGGCCGCCTTCACCCCATCGACATGAGCCCGGACGTCGAGCTCCTCAGCCACGGCCAGGAGCCGGACGAGCCGGTGGGGGTGCCGGGTCGGGGGCGCCTCAGCCGCGCTGGCCGCGCGGTCCTGGCCGTGGTCGCAGCTCTGGCCGTCGCGGCCGCGGCCCTGCTCTGGCCCGGCGGGGGTCAGGCAACGGCCCCCGAAGTTGCTGGAACGACTGATGCGGGACCGGCCTTGACTGGCCTTGACCCGCCCCAAGGCGCTGGTGCCGCGGGTGCACCAGGTACGCATCTCGACCACCGGCCAGCAGGCCAAGGTGCTCGCCCGCGGCAGCGTCGACCTCGACCTCCAGCTGGTCAACGAGGGCAGCTTCCCGCTCGGCCTGCTCCGGATGACGATGCCGCAGGCCGGCGTACGGACCGTGCCGTCAGCCCCGGCAGAGCCCGTCCTCGGCGGGACCGCCGACCCCGTGATCGCGACCCTGCGCCCCGAGCAGCTGACCTCGGTGACCCTGCACCTCGCGCTGACCTGCCCGACGAGTACAGAGGGCGTTGCGGCCGACCATCTGCAGCTGACCGTCCGCGACGACCAGGCCGGGCTGCGTACCACCGAGGTCGACCTGCGGGCACTGCCCGGGTTCTGGGACCAGGTCCGCCACGCTGCTTGCCGGTAGTCAGCCGGCAAGGATCCCGGCCGCGACCGTACGACCGGTACGCCCGCCGACGGCCACTGCCTGCGCCCAGTGCACGACCCAGCCGCCCACCCCGTCAGGGGTCCCCGTGACGTAGCCGGCCAGGGCCGCCGCCGTCGGATCAGCCCCCAGCTCGAGCAGGCCCTCCTCGGGGACGCTCACCGCCTGCGGGTCCAGCCCGCGGTCGAGGAGCACCAGCCGGGCGGCGGCACGCGCCACCAGACCGTTGCCCGCGACGAAGGGGTGCAGCGCCATCAGCTCACCGAGCACGACCGCCGACACCACCACCGCAGGCGCCTCGGTCGCGCTGGTCACGAGCACGGCCAGCGCTGCGAGCCGATCGGGTACGCCGTCCTCGGGCCGGGGCCGGCCGAGCCACTCCTCGGCGACGCTGTCGGCCGCCGCAAGGGTGTGCAGCCGCGCCAGCGCCTGCATCGGCGCCCGACCCCAGACACCCGCCAGCGACGCCAGCTCGGTCGTCACGCGCAACGCGCCCCGGGCGGTCGCCCCGTCCGGGTCGTCGGCGAAGGGCGGCGCGAACGTGTCGAGCGCCCAGGGCACCCCCGGCCCGCCGATCTCCAGGCACGTGGACGCCCACGCGGCCCGGCGCAGGGACTCCGCCGTCACCTCCGGCACCCGCCGCCGCAGGGCCGGGCCCCGCAGGTCGCGCAGCAACGCGTCGACCGAACCACGGGCCGCCTCGACGGCCTCGAACACACCAGGCAGGGCGGCAAGTGCCGCGAGCGGGTCGGCCGTCACGCGCCCGAGCGTACGACCGGGGTACGGCCGCTGCGGTGCCGGGGCGTGCCCGGTAACGTGCGCGGCACGAAGACCTGCACCATCGGACCAGCAGCCGGAAGGGAACCAATGAGCGAGCTCGAGAACCTCTCCCACGAGAACCGGCGGTTCGAGCCAAGCCCTGAGTTCGTGGCTGCGGCCAACGCCGGCGAGGCGCTCTACACCGAGGCCGCCGCTGACCCGATGGCGTTCTGGGACACGCAGGCCAGGCGGCTGGAGTGGGCGCAGGAGTGGACCCAGACCCTCGACTGGTCGGACGCGCCCTTCGCCCGCTGGTTCGTCGACGGACGCATCAACGTCTCAGTCAACTGCCTCGACCGGCACGTCCATGCCGGCCATGGCGACCAGGTCGCGATCCACTTCGAGGGCGAGCCCGGCGACACCCGGACGATCACGTACGCCGACCTGCTCGCCGAGGTGTCCCAGGCCGCGCACGCGCTGACCGAGCTCGGCGTGGTCGCCGGCGACCGGGTCGCGATCTACCTCCCGATGATCCCCGAGACGGCCGTCGCGATGCTCGCGTGCGCGCGCATCGGCGCACCCCACTCGGTCGTGTTCGGCGGCTTCTCGGCCGAGGCGCTGTCCTCGCGGATCAACGACGCCGACGCCAAGGTCGTCATCACCTCCGACGGTGGCTACCGGCGCGGGTCCGCCGCTGCCCTCAAGCCCGCGGTCGACGAGGCGGTCACGTCGTGCCCCGGCGTCGAGAAGGTCGTGGTCGTCCGCCGTACCGGTCAGGACGTCGCGTGGACGGACAAAGACGTGTGGTGGCACGAGATCGTGGGACGCCAACCGACGACGCACGAGCCCGAGGCGTTCGACTCGGAGCACCCGCTCTTCATCCTGTACACCTCGGGCACTACGGCCCATCCCAAGGGGATACTGCACACCACGGGCGGCTACCTCACCCAGGTCGCGTACACGCACCACAACGTCTTCGACCTCAAGCCGGACACCGATGTGTACTGGTGCACCGCTGACGTCGGCTGGGTCACCGGGCACTCGTACGTCGTCTACGGACCGCTCGCCAACCGCGCCACCCAGGTGATGTACGAGGGAACCCCGGACAGCCCGCGCCAGGACCGCTGGTGGGAGCTGGTGGCCAAGTACGGCGTCACGATCCTCTACACCGCGCCGACCGCGATCCGTACGTTCATGAAGTGGGGCCACCACCTGCCCGGGGCGCACGACCTGACGTCGTTGCGGCTGCTGGGGTCAGTGGGCGAGCCGATCAACCCGGAGGCCTGGATGTGGTACCGCCGGGTCATCGGCGGCGACCGCTGCCCCATCGTCGACACCTGGTGGCAGACCGAGACCGGAGCGATGATGATCAGCCCGCTGCCGGGCGTCACCGCGACCAAGCCGGGCTCGGCGATGCGCGCCCTGCCGGGCATCAGCGTCGATGTGGTCGACGACCAGGCCAAGTCGGTGCCGGACGGCCACGGCGGCTACCTCGTGCTCGACCGGCCCTGGCCATCGATGCTGCGCGGCATCTGGGGAGACCCCGACCGCTACCGCGACACGTACTGGTCGCGGTTCGATGGTCTGTACTTCGCTGGCGACGGTGCCAAGAAGGACGACGACGGCGACCTGTGGCTGCTGGGCCGGGTCGACGACGTGATGAACGTGTCAGGGCACCGGATCTCGACCACCGAGGTGGAGTCCGCACTCGTCTCGCACCCGGCGATCGCGGAGGCCGCGGTGGTCGGCGCCAACGACGCGACCACTGGGCAGGCCATCGTCGCCTTCGTCATCGTCCGCGGCAGCGCGCCCGCGCAGACCGACCACTTCATCGCCGACCTGCGCAGCCACGTCGCCCGCGAGATCGGCCCGATCGCCAAGCCCCGTAACATCTTCATCGTCCCGGAGCTGCCCAAGACGAGGTCCGGCAAGATCATGCGTCGGCTGCTGCGCGACGTCGCCGAGCACCGGGACATGGGCGACACGACGACCCTCGCGGACAGCGCCGTCATGTCCGTCATTGCCGGCAAGCTCGCCGAGGGTGGCGGCACCGGCGACGAGGCCTAGCCGGGCACACCGGCTAGGTCGGGTCGTGAGCGCTGGCGGCACCCCCGCTACTCTCAGGGCAAGGCTTAGCCCCGAGGGGCTTGCTTGCGCAGAGGCGATCCGTCGGGGCTTGACGCCATTAGAAGCCCCCTACCCGGCCGGAGTCAACCTAGTGGGCGCTCTGCCGCTGTCGGGAGTGCCCGAGCAGGAGGCCAGCGGATGGCTCTCCGTGCCGCGGATAGCCGGGTACGTGGACGCGGCCGGCGATCGAGTCCGCGGGCTGGCACTCTACGAGTGGAACACCGCGATGGCGTCAGCACTGATGCGGGACATCGGGTACCTGGAAGTCGGACTTCGCAACGCCTACGACCGCTGCCTGCGGGCTGAGGGCGGCCCAGACTGGGCAGCGGATCCGTCGTTCACGCTGTTTAGATCCGCCAGCGCACCAGACCGTTCCGCGAACCTGCAGAAGATGGATGCCGAAGAGGCCGACCTCCGGGCGCTGCTCCAATCGGCACGTGACCATGTCAGAGGAGCGGGCAGGGGCAAGATCGTGACGGAGTTGATGTTTGGCTTCTGGTGCCGCCTGACATCGAAGCGCCTTACCGCATCCCTCTGGACGCCGTACCTCGCCGCGCCTTTCCATCCGGCACGAATCGCTCAGCGATCCACGGATCCGTGATCAATCTGAACAACCTGCGCAACCGCGTCGCCCACCACGAACCGCTCTTCACACCCAACGTTCACCTGTCCTCTCGCATGGACGGAATCGAATACCTCCTTGTCGCCCTGAATCCCACGATGGGCGCATGGGTGATCGCCACCTCCGACTGTCGAACCCAGATCGAGCTCGCGCCGATCCCCGTCGGATAGCGCCGAGGACGGCGCCTAGCCGGTCGACGGCCCGGCGGTCGGGCTGCGTCGAACCTGATGTCGGCCCAGGTGCACTGCGCCGACGACGAAGCCCAGCACGGCCAACAGGATCCAGGTGTCCACGGCCCAGCCGAGCAGGAACGGCAGCAGGGTGTGTACACGCGAAACGACCCCGCCCGAGGGGGAACCCGCCCCTTGGGTCGAGATCCGGTGTCGAAGTCGGGCATGATGCGACGGACCTGATGAAGGAGCCTGCATGACCGCGACCGTCCGGCCCGCCTCGGACCCCTCGCTCGGGGAGCTCGTCTCGAGCGTCACCACCAACGTGTCGTCGTTGGTACGCCTGGAGATCGAGCTCGCCAAGACCGAGGTTCAGGAGCAGGTCAAGGAGGGCGCCGTGGGCGGTGGGCTCGCCCTCGCCGCCGGCTTCCTGATGCTGCTCGCCACGGTCCTGCTGTCGATCGCCGCCGCGCTCGGGCTTGCCGTCGTGATGCCCGCCTGGGCGGCGTTCCTCGTCGTCGCGGGCGTCTACCTGCTCATCGCGGCGATCCTGGTGTTCCTGGGCATACGCCGGTTCAAGCGGATCAAGGGCCCGCAGCGTGCCGTGGCCGCCCTCGCCGAGACCAAGGCCGCACTGGCCGACCGCGCCAACGCGAACCGGGCTGCGGTAGACCGGGCCGCCGCGAACCGGGCCGCCGACCTCGGGATCAGCAAGCCCTCCGGCTGATCAGTCGCGACAGCCTGATCAGTCGCAGCGGCCGGTCGGGACCGGGTCCGTCGCCGTACGCCCGTCAGCCGCGACCTGCGACACCTGCGCGGCCGTGAGCGCGTAGCCCGTGTCGGGGTTGTCCTTCGACGCCGCGAACACCACGCCGAGGACCCGGCCGTCGGTGCCCACAAGAGGTCCCCCGGAGTTGCCAGGGCGGACGACCGCGCGCAGGGCGTAGATCGTGCGTACGACCCGGCCGGCTCCATAGATGTCCTGGCCCACCGCTCGGGTGGTGCCGCGCACCCGGGCCGGGCTCACGACCAGCGGGCCGTCGCCGGGATAGCCGATCGCCGCCGCGTCGGTGCCCTGTGCGGCGACCCCACCGAACGAGAGCGGCGCGAGCGGCAGCCCGGGTACGAGCAGGACCGCGACGTCGGTCTGCGAGTCGAACTCGACCACCCGCGCGGGGTAGCCACGACCCGAGCCGTCGACGTAGACCCGCGGGTCGGAGACCCCGGCCAGGACGTGCGCGTTGGTCATCACCCGCTCCGGCGCGAACACGAAGCCGGAACCCTCGATCCGGCGCGAGCACGAGCTGGCGTCGCCGACGACCTTGACGGTGGACCCGGCCGCGTGGCGTACGGTCTCCAGTCGCCCGATCGCGCTGTCGGGCGCCGCCACCGGGGCGCTGCGCTCCTGCGTGAGGTCGCTGAACACCTGCGGGAACCCGGTGGTGTCCAGGAGGTTGCCGAAGGCCGAGAAGACCTGGTCGGGAGTTCCGGGCATGACGCGGTCGACCGCCGCGAGCACCTGCGACTCACGGGCGTCCGAGGCGAACGGCACGGTGCTGTCGGCGCGCAGCAGCACGCTGCCGAGCAACCAGGCCACGACCATCACCGCGACCATGCCCACGACTCCGCCGGCGGCCGCGTCGACCCGGCGGGCCGGGCTCCACACCAGGTGCTGCCGCAGCCGGCCGCCGAGCCAGGCGGCCAGGGTCTGGACGGCCGTGGCCAGCACGAGCACGCCACCCAGGGCGACCAGGGCTCGCGTCTTGCCAGGGGTCTCCGACCCCAGCAGGTGCGGGATGATCAGCAGCCCCAGCAGCCCGCCCGCGGCGAACCCGAGGAACGACACGATCGAGACCAGGAACCCCTGCCGAAGGCCCGCCACCGCGAAGGCGACGAGCAGGACCAGCACGATCAGGTCGAC
This sequence comes from Sporichthyaceae bacterium, assembly GCA_031394045.1. Taxonomy (GTDB): domain Bacteria; phylum Actinomycetota; class Actinomycetes; order Prado026; family Prado026; genus JANYIP01. The sequence continues at coordinate 416 of JANMWN010000320.1, read as the reverse complement.
CGGGTTCATCGCCCGCTGCCGCCCGTCGACTCCCCCAGCGCACTGGCCGGCAACGGCTCGGTCCGGTCGCGGTCCCACGGGACCTCCCAGCCGCTGATGGCCAGGAGCCGGTCGAGCAGCCCGGCGGTGAACCCCCAGACCAGCATCCCCCGGACCTTGAACGCCGGCCCGACATAACCGCTCGGGTGGGTCACCACGAGCCGGTTGCCCGGTTCGGTCAGCTCCGCGACGGGTACCCGGTGGACCGCGGCGACCTCGGCCGGTGCGGCGGCGTACACCGGCGAAGGCGTACGCCACCAGCCCAGCACCGGCGTCACGACGAAGCCGCTCGGGGGCAGCCACAGGTCCGGCAGCGTCGCGAAGACCTCGACCCCGACCGGGTCCAGCCCAGTCTCCTCCTGCGCCTCGCGCAGCGC
>JANMWN010000308.1:0-8541 GCA_031394045.1 Sporichthyaceae bacterium | reverse complement strand
CCCCCCCCCCCCCCTCTCCTATTTTCTCAAAACCCGGGCCCACACCCCCTCCCCCCCCGTTAAATCCAAACCTCGACTCGGAAAAGCGGGGGGCCAGAGGGCGGTGAGGTCGGTTCCGAGGTCGGCGAGGAGGGTACGCAGGAGCGGCAACGAGATCCCGATGACGTTGGAGGGGTCGCCGTCCACACCGGCCACGAACCAGGCGCCCAGGCCGTCGATGGTGAACGCGCCGGCCACGGCCAGCGGCTCGCCGCTCGCGACGTACGCAGCCAGCTCGGCGTCGGTGGGGGAGCCGAAGCGTACGTCGGTAGTCGCCACCGCCGAGGCGGTGCGGCCGTCGCGGGTGTCGATCACGCAGTGCCCGGTGACCAGGGTCCCGACCCGCCCGCGCATCGCCTGCCAGCGCGCCATCGCGTCGGCGGCATCGGTGGGCTTGCCGAGTGCGACGCCGTCGAGGTCGAGCACGGAGTCGCAGCCGACCACGAGGGCGCCGGCGCACGCAGGCAGCGCGGCGACAGCGGCCGCCTTGCGCGCGGCCAGCTCAAGGGTGACCGCGGCCGGCGTACCAGTCACGCCGTCCTCGTCGACCCCGCTGACGACCACCTCGGGGTCGAGCCCACCTGCGCGCAGCCGCGCCAGCCGAGCCGGTGACGCGGACGCAAGGACGAGACGACGGGTCAACGTGGCAGGCCGGACGCTCGCCAGGCTCCGGGCGATGGACTGACGGCGGGGCGGATGTTGCGGCTCCGGCTGCGCCACAGCGACCGCGCCAACGGGGCCGGCGCGGCAGCACCCGAGCGCATGGCCACCGCGACCACGAGCGCCGCGAGCTCCGCATCGGTCGGCTCGCCGCGCACGACCCGCAGCAAGGGCAGCGCCGCCCCGGCGACGGCGACGGCGGCGGCTTCGGCCACCTCGGCCACCTCGGCGGGTGCCGAGTGTTCGTCGGTACCCATGCCTAGAGGGGGATGTTTCCGTGCTTGCGTGGCGGCCGGTTCTGCCGTTTGTTGCGCAGCGACCGCAGGGACCGAGCCACGTACGCCCGAGTCTGCGATGGCTCGATCACCGCGTCGACGTAGCCTCGCTCAGCCGCGAGGTAGGGGTTGAGCAGCGCGTCCTCGTACGTCTCGATCAACGCCTTGCGGGCGACTTCGGCGTCGGCGGCCTCGGCGATCTCCTTGCGGTGCAGGATGTTCACCGCTCCCTGCGCGCCCATCACCGCGATCTGGGCGGTCGGCCACGCGAGGTTGACGTCGGCGCCCAGGTGCTTGGAGCCCATGACGTCGTACGCGCCACCAAAGGCCTTGCGGGTGATCACCGTCACGAGCGGCACGGTCGCCTCGGCGTACGCGTAGATGAGCTTGGCGCCGCGCCGGATGATGCCGTTCCACTCCTGGTCGGTGCCGGGGAGGAATCCGGGCACGTCGACGAACGTGAGCACCGGGATGTTGAAGGCGTCGCAGGTACGCACGAAGCGCGCGGCCTTCTCGGATGCGTCGATGTCGAGCGTCCCGGCGAACTGCATCGGCTGGTTGGCGACGACGCCGACCGCGCTGCCCTCCACCCGGCCGAACCCGCACAGGATGTTGGGCGCCCACAGCGCCTGCACCTCGAGAAACTCCCCGTCGTCGACGATCGCGCCGATGACAGCGCGCATGTCGTACGGGTGGTTCGCCGAGTCGGGGATGATCCGGTCGAGTGCGAGGTCCTCGTCGGTGATCTCGAGGTCCCCTGAGGTCTCGAAGATCGGCGGGTCCTCGAGGTTGTTGCTGGGCAGGTACGACAGCAGCGCCCTGGCCAGGTCGAGGCAGTCGGCCTCGTCAGCGGCGACGAAGTGGGCCACGCCGGACTTGGAGTTGTGGGTACGCGCCCCGCCCAGCTCCTCCATCTCGACGTCCTCGCCGGTCACGGTACGGATCACGTCCGGCCCGGTGATGAACATGTGCGAGGTCTGGTCCACCATCAGCGTGAAGTCGGTGATCGCGGGCGAGTAGACGGCGCCGCCGGCGCACGGCCCCATGATCAGCGACAGCTGCGGCACGACGCCTGAGGCCAGCACGTTGCGCCGGAAGATCTCGCCGTACAGCCCGAGCGAGACGACACCTTCCTGGATGCGGGCGCCACCCGAGTCGTTGATGCCCACCACCGGGCAGCCGATCTTGAGCGCCATGTCCATGATCTTGACGATCTTCTCGCCGAACACCTCGCCGAGGGAGCCGCCGAAGACGGTGAAGTCCTGGGCGAATACGCAGACCTGGCGGCCGTCGACCGTCCCGAACCCGGTGATGACGCCGTCGCCGTACGGGCGGTGGCTGCCCAGGTCGAAGTTGCTCGACCGGTGCCGGGCGAGCGCGTCCGTCTCGACGAAGGAGCCCGCGTCGAGGAAGGCCTCGACCCGCTCGCGGGCGGTGCCCTTGCCCCGCTTGTGCTGCTTCTCGATGGAGCGCGCGGAGCCGGCGTGCTGCGCCTCGTCGATCTTGTGCCGGAGCTGGGCCAGCTTTCCGGCCGTGGTGTGCAGGTCGGGGAGGGCTTCTCGGGTGCCGGGCTGCGCTGGTGCGGTCTCTGCTGCCATAGCGCCGTAGCGTAGCCACGTGTCCAGTGATCGATTCGGCAGCCTCGCACGACCGCCCCTGGCGGCTGCTGCGCTGCAGGCCGCCCTGGCCGGGCCGAACCGTCCGTGGCGTGAGCTGCGGCTGGTCGACTCGACCGGCTCGACCAACGCCGACCTCGTCGAGGCTGCCGTGGCGGGGGAGCCCGGCGGCCTGGTCCTGGTCGCCGAGGAGCAGACGGCTGGGCGTGGCCGGCTCGGACGTACCTGGAGCGCTCCGGCGCGTTCCGGCCTGACGTTCTCGGTGCTGCTGCGGCCCCAGGCGCCGCCCGCGACGCTGGGCTGGCTGTCCCTGCTGGTCGGCCTCGCCGCGGCCGAGGCGGTCGGTCGGGTGGCCGAGCTCGACGTACGCCTCAAGTGGCCCAACGACCTGCTCGTCGACGACCGCAAGCTGGCAGGGGTGCTCGCCGAGCGGGTGGGCACGGCGGTCGTGGTCGGCGTGGGGCTGAACGTCTCGTCGACCTCCGCCGAGCTGCCGACCCTCACGGCCACGTCCCTCGCGATCGAGGCGGCCGCGTGCACCGACCGCGACCCGTTGCTGCGCGCGGTGCTGCGCCGGCTGGCCGAGCGCTATGCCAGCTGGGACGGACCTGGCGGCGACCCGGCCCTGCCCGACGACTACCGCGCCAGCTGCGCGACGATCGGCCGCGAGGTGCGCGCCGAGCTGCCGGACGGGCGGTTCGTCGAGGGCCTCGCGCAGGGCGTCGACGACGACGGCCGGCTGGTCGTCGGTACGCCCACGGGGGCAAGACGCGTCGGGGCCGGCGACGTCGTGCATCTGCGCTGACGCGTCGATCCGTGCCACGATGCCGCCATGGGCTACCCGCAACGCCTCCTCACCGAGGACGAGAAGGTCGAGTTCGAGATGCGGCCGCACTGGCGGTCGATGGTCCTGCCGTCGCTCGTCCTCCTCGTGTCGGTGGGAGCAGCCGGCTACCTGTACGGGCTCACCCCTGACGGCAGCGCGCAAGAGTCCCTGCACTGGGTCATCCTCGCGATCGCCCTCGTCGTGGTCTTCTGGTGGTTCGTCCGCCCGCTCCTTTCGTGGCTGACCACGCAGTACGTCTTCACCAATCGCAGGATCATCACCCGGTCCGGGATCATCGCGCGGCACGGCAAGGACATGCCGCTCGCGAAGCTCAACGACGTGAGCTTCTCGTACACCGTGTTCGAGCGGCTCCTGCGTTGCGGCACGCTCACGGCGTCGTCGGCCTCCGAGGACGGCGCGCTGGTGATCCGGAACGTGCCGCGGGTCGAGGAGATCCAGCGGGAGATCTACCGACTGTCCGAGGCCGACACCGAACGCCGCCGCCACAGCGCGGACGGCCCGGACTCCTAGGCCCGGCCGGCTCTCACGGGATGGACGGACCGAGCGCGGCCGACCTCGACGCCCTGCTGCTGGGGGCGCCGCGCCTCTACACCCGTGAGCAGGCGGCCGAGCTGGCCGGCGTCTCGCTCGAGCGGGCCCGTCGCTACTGGCGCGCTCTCGGTTTCGCGAACACCGGCTCGGCCCGGGCGTTCACCGACGCGGACGTGGCGGCGATGCGCCGGCTGGACGAGCTGGTCGCCTCCGGCGTGCTCACCGAGGAGATGGCCGTGGGCATGACCCGGGCGCTGGGACACACGACGGCGCGACTGGCGTCGTGGCAGGTCGACGTCGTCCTCGACAAGCTCTCGCAGGGCACCGGCCTGCGAGCGGGGCTCTCGGTGACCGAGGCGTACGAGACCGCTCAGACGCTGCTCCCCGAGCTCGAGTCTCTGCTGCTGCATGCCTGGCGCCGCCAGCTCGCCGCATCCGTCGACCGGGTCCTGTCCGACGACGACACCCTGGTCGATGCTGCGCATCTGACCGTCGGGTTTGCCGACCTGGTCGGGTTCACCCGGCTGTCGCGACGGCTCGAGGAGCGCGAGCTCGCTGCGCTGGTCGAGCGCTTCGAGCAGTCCGGTGCTGACCTCGTCACCGCCGCGGGCGCCCGCTTGGTGAAGACCCTCGGTGACGAGGTGCTGTTCCTCGCCGACTCCCCGGGCGCTGCCGCCGAGGCCGCGCTCATGCTGCTCGCGGCGTTCGGCGGGGACGACGCCGTACCCGACCTGCGGGTGGGCCTGGCCACCGGGCTGGTCATCGCGCGGATGGGCGACGTCTTCGGGACGACGGTCAACCTCGCCAGCCGCCTGACCTCCCTGGCCCGCCCGGCGACCGCGCTCGTCGACGTGGCAACGGCGGAGGACCTCGTAGGGGACCCGCGCTTCGAGACCTTCGCCCTCTGGCGGCGTCCGCTACGCGGTCTGGGGCTGGTCGAGCCTCATCTGCTGCGCCGACGGGGTGGCTGAACAGACGAACCTGGTCCCGTTCTGGCGCTGGTTCCGACGAGTGACTTCCGCCCAGGAACATCCAGCCATAGCGTGATCAGGCCGAAGGAATGGGCTAAGGAGAATTCCTTCGTCGACCTAGAGGGGGGTTGAAGCCGGTCGTGGCCGCTGAAGCGCGCTTCTCGGCCGGGTCCGTCGTGATGTCACCGCGGGACCGCGCTGTGGCGCGTCTGCACGCCCTCACCGAGATCGCCAAGTCGGCGACCGGAGCGGCGGCGTTCGAGGACGTGGTGCGGCTCACCGCTGAGGCTGCACGTCTGGCACTCGAGGCCGCCTCGCTCTCGCTCTCCGTCTGGGAGCGCGACCAGGGCCACGTACGCGTGCTCGTCAACGTCGGTCTCCTCGCTCCCCACGAGCTGCCCTCGCCGACCGACGAGGTCTACTCGATCACCGACTTCCCCATGCTGGGCCCGCTGTTCAACGACGGCCAGGGCTTCCTGCACTTCAGCGATCCGACCGACCTCGAGGGCCCGCACGACGTCGCCTCGAGCCAGCTGCTGCGCGACCTTGGCAAGGCCTTCGGGATGAGTGTCCCCATCGCCCTCGAGGGCCGGGTCTGGGGCGAGCTCTTCGTCACGCGAGCCCACGGCGCACCCCCGTTCGAGGCCGACGACATCGACTACGGGCTCGCCGTCTCCGCGCAGGTGGCCGCGGGCATCGTCCAGGGCCAGCACCTCGAGCGGGTCGCGCGGCTTGCGTACACCGACGCACTCACCGGGCTGGCCAACCGCCGCGCCATCGACGACCGCCTCGACCGGGCGATGGACCGTCACCGTGCGGACGGCACCGTGGTCAGCCTCGTCGTGGTCGACGTCAACGGCCTCAAGCGCATCAACGACGACCGCGGTCACGAGGCGGGTGACCGTGCGCTCGTGCACTTCGCCGGGCTGCTCGCCTCGGCCGCGGGTCTGGTCCCCGGCAGCCTGGCCGGCCGTACCGGTGGCGACGAGTTCTGCGTGATCATCGAGGGCGGTACGAGCGACGATGCCGTCCGCGTGGCCGAGGACCTCTGCCGCCGAGCTGGCGCCAGCCTCGAGGAAGGGATCGCCTGCGGTGTCGCCTCCACCGGGGACCCGGTCGGCCAGGTGGACACGCCGTCGCGGCTGTTCCGGCTGGCCGACGCCGCGCAGACCAGGGCCAAGCGAAGTCGGGCAAGGCACCCGGTCGTGGCCGGTCGCGGGCTGCCGCAGGACGCCACCGTGCGGCTGGCCGACGCCGCCGACCGCTCCACCCGCGGTGGCTCGCCGCGCGGGGGGTCCAGGCGCGGCGACCGGCGCCGGGTCCGTACTCGGTCCGGTGCAGCCCTGTACCTGCTCGAGGACGTGCTCCAGACGCTGGACCACAGCTCCGCCAGGGACATCAGGGAGCGGCTGGAGGTCGTCGCTGACGCAGTCGCCCGACTGGTCGACGCATGCAGCTGGTGGATCTCACGCACCGATGAGACCGGGACACTTCTCCAGACGGTCACCTACTCGGCGATCCGTTTCGGTGGCGGGGCGACCGCCGACCCTCTCGCAGTCGGCGGCGGCTTGGCCACGTTCGTCCTCGACGACTACCCCGTCACCCGGGCAGTGCTGGACGGGAAGGGCATGCTGGTCGCAGCGGCCGATCCGAACGCCGACCCCCAGGAGCGGGCCATCCTCGACGCTGCCGGTTTCAGCGCGGTGGTGATGGCGGGCGCGCGCGACGCCACCGGCCGCGGCTGGCTGGTGGAGATCTTCGTCGACGACATCTCGACAGACGTGACCTCGCTGCCGACGGCTCTGCGGGCGCTGACCTCGTGCGCCCTGACGGGTGCGCCGGACCCGTGAGCCGGGTCCCACGAGCCGGCGCCGACGAGCGACTCGCCGGACTGGTGCGGCTGGCCCGTGTGCTCGCCGAGGCCCGGACCTTCGAGGAGGTCGTCGAGCGGTCCGCAGACGAGGGCCGCTTCGCCTTCGGGGCCGAGTCGGTGACCATCGGCCGGCTGGAGCGTGAGCACGGCATCATCCGGGTGATCGTCAACGTCGGTGCCCTCGTACCCGTCGCTGACCGGTTCCCGGCAGCCGAGCAGTACCGCCTCGCCGACTTCCCGTTGCTCGGGCTGATGGTCGACGAGGCCCGTCCCTGGCACATGCGGGTCGGGGACCCCGAGGCCGGCCCGGGGGAGCGCGAGGTGCTCGACCGGCTGGGCGCGACCTCGGCCCTGGCCACGCCGGTGCTCGCGGAGGGGCGGGTCTGGGGCGAGCTGTTCGCCAGCCGCGGGGGCGACGTCGAGCCCTTCGACGACGACGACCTCGCCTTCGCGCAGGCCTTCGCCGGGATGGTGTCGGCAGGGCTGGCCCAGGTCACGCACCTCGCGCGGATCGAGCAGCTGGCCTACCACGACCCGCTCACCGGGCTCGGCAACCGCCGGCTGGTCGAGGAGGAGCTCGAGGCCGCGCTCGATCGTCAGCACGCTGGAGGCCCGCACGTCACCGTGGTCATGGCCGACGTCAACAAGCTCAAGCAGGCTAATGACATCCACGGCCACGAGGCGGGGGACCGTGCCCTCGTGGCCATCGCCAACGCGCTCTCGCTGGCCACCGGGACCGTGCCGGGAGCCGTGGCCGGGCGGATCGGCGGCGACGAGTTCTGCGCGGTCCTGCCCGGCTACGGCATCTCGGTCGGTGAGGCCCTCGCGGCCGCCTTCCTGCGGGGTACGGTCGACGCCCCGTACGGCGTCAGCGTGGCCTGCGGGCTCGCGTCCACCGAGCTCGAGCCGGGCCACCTCACCGCCGCCCGCCTGTTCGCGCTGGCCGACGGCGCCCAGTACGAGGCCAAGCGGGCCGGGGCCGACCACCCGATCATCGCCGGCCCTTCGTCCGCTGCCGGCGAGCGCCGGCACCTGCGCGGCCGGGGCGACGAGCCCGGGCTGCTGGCCGTCGCGCTCGCTGCCCTCTCGGGCCGCGACGGGCAGGCGCCGGCCGAACGGGTCGGGGCAGCGGCGGCAGCCCTGGCCGTACCCCTCTCGGCCTCGGGCTGGGTGGTCAGCCGGGTCCGTGGCGGCGCCGCCCGACCCGTCGTGTACGAGGCCAGGCGGCCCGGGGTCTTCGTCACGGCCTCGGTGCCCGCACCCGCGACCGCCCCGTGGCTGGCCAGGGCCAGGGCGAGCGGGACCGTGGTGACCGCCGACGACGAGGACGTGCCGCTGGCCGCCGTACGCGGGAGCTCTCGCGTCGTGGCGGCGGCGGCGGGCGACTGGCTGGTCGAGCTGCTCTGCGACGGGGCCGCACCGCCGGCCGACGCGGCGGGCGTCCTGCGGGCCGCGCTCGGTGTCGCACTCGGCGGCTGAGCTGCGGCTACGCTCCGGGACGTGACCGAGCATCCTGCGGTGGACCAGCTCCGAGCCGCGGTCGTGGCCGGCGGGGCCCAGCGCTACCACGACGCCAACGCCGCCAAGAGCAAGCTCTTCGCCCGCGAACGCATCGCGCGGCTGGTCGACGCGGGCTCGTTCGTCGAGGACGGGCAGCTGGCCAACGTGCTCGCCGGCGACCTGCCGGCCGACGGCGTGATCACCGGTGTCGCCACCATCGACGGCCGCC
>JANMWN010000253.1:0-7911 GCA_031394045.1 Sporichthyaceae bacterium | reverse complement strand
CTAGCGTCGCTGGAGGAGGTGCAGGACATGACACACATCCACCCTGGCCTGGCCCGGATGTACGTCGAAGACCCCCGGTTCACCGCTCATTACGAGCAGCTTGCCGAGGGTCTTGCGACCTACGTGCACGACGCGATCGTTGCCAGTGCCGACAGTGCCGACAGCGCCGACTAGTCGAGCGGTACGTCCACCTGCTGGGCCCGCGTCTTGGCACCCATCGCGTAGAAGATGGCGCCGAGGACCAGGATCGCGACCAGCGGGATGATCTGGCTGGCCTCGTACGCCCAGCGCTGACCCTCGAACCCGCCGCCCACGAGGGCGTCGTCGGTGGGGGTACCTGTGAAAACGTTGAACGCGCCCGGGAAGATCAGGTTGATCGACGCGATCAGCGCCCAGAGCAGGCACAGCCCGCTGATCAGCCCGGCACCGAGCATGCCTCCTGGTGCCGCGTACGGCCGCTCGACCGTGGGGTACTTGCGACGCAGGAGATACAGCGCCGGGAAGATGCCGAGGTACGACAGCGTGGTGGTCGAGATCGCCAGGCCGAGGACTGCGGTGAAGTACTTCGCAGTGTCCCCGGACGTCAGCACGGTCGCGAGCACCAGCACGGTGGTGGCCAGGATGCCAGAAAGGTAGTTGACGGCGATCGGGGTGCCGTACTTGCCGGAGAAGGTGCCGAGGATGCGCGGGCCTGCGCCGTCGTACGCAGCGACCGCCTGGGACCGGTCGGCGCCCATGATCCAGGTCGCACCGCTGGACAGCAGGGCCAGGATGAAGCCGATGGCGGCGATGTCGCCCATGACCGTGCCGAAGCCCGTGAGCACAGGGGTGACCGTGCCGTCCGCGGCCGTCTCGATGCTCCCGCCGAAGACGGTGAAGACGGTCTTGATCGCGTCGATGAACCCGCCGAGGCCGGTGATCTGGTCCTTCGGGATGACCAGCAGGATCGCGAGGATCGGCAGGCCGTACGCGAGGATCGCGACCAGCCAGGCGCGCCGGATCGTGACGGGCACGTCCTTCTGCGGGTCCTTCATCTCGTCGCCGGCCGCACTGGGCAGCTCGAAGCCGACGAAGTTGAAGAACAGCACCGGGACCAGGCCGAAGAAGATGGCGCTGGACGGCTTGAACTCGCCCAGGCTCACCCCGTGCACGCCGTTCTTGGCGGCGTACGCGATGACGGTGAGCGTGAACACACTGAGCAGCAGGACCCGGACCCAGGCACCGATTGTGGGGATCCACTTGCCGATGCCGAAGGAGAGGATCGCCGACCACGTCGCGACCCAGATGAACACGATCCCGAAGATGATCTGAACGGTCTCGGTAGCACCGGTCGAGTGCTCCCCGGACCAGAAGAACGTCGTGAACGTCGCGAACGCGGTGATCGCGAGCGTCCCGCCGAGCCAGATCGGGTTCGAGATCCAGTACATGACGGCGTTGACCGAGGCGATCGGCCGCCCGAGGGCGAGCTTGGTCCAGATGTAGGAGCCACCCTCCTCGCGGAACGTCGACCCGAGCTCGGCCACGAGCATCGCGTACGGGAGGAAGAAGAAGATGCCGAGGAAGATGAGCCAGACGAACGCCTGGGCGCCCTGGCTCGCGACCTGTCCGAGGGTGTCGAGCCCGACGATCGTGCAGATCAGGAAGAAGAAGATGTCGAAGCGACCGAAGTGCTTCTTGAGCTTCGACTTCTCTTCCAGAGCAGCAGCGGTGCTGTGCTCCATCAGGCCGATCGGGTGGAACTCAGGGCCAGGAATCGTCGGACCAGGCATCGTCATCGGGCTTCTCCCAGGGGTCGTGAATCACGCGCAGCCTTGCGCTCCCAGACCCGCTGGTCAACCGATTCGAGGAAATCCGCCCCCGGTCGAGCGTCAGGCCGAGCGGAACGTCCTTGCGAACCAGCCCTTGACCCCGCTGGATGGCTCCTGCCGGGGTGGGCTGGGTGGCTTCGGCGGCGGGGGCACGGGCTCGGCCAGCTGGGGCAGCAGCTCGTACTTGCGCGTGTAGATGTCGAAGAGCGCGAGCATCATCGCGGCCATGGGTACGGCGACCAGAGCGCCGGCCACGCCGAACAGCGCGGCGCCGAACATCACCGAGGCGAACGAGACAGCCGGGTGCACGTCGACTGCCTTCGCGCTGATCTGGGGCTCGATGGTGAGGTTCTCGATCTGCTGGTAGACCAGCGCGAACGCCAGCGCCAGCACGCCCGTGATGGGGCGGGGGCTGAGCAGGCCGATGAGCACGGGGAACGCGATCGCGATGTACGTACCGATCGTGGGGACGAACTGCGCCACGACCCCGGTCCAGATCCCGAGCGCCAGCCAGTACGGCAGCCCGATGATGAGGAAGAAGATGCCGCTGAGGCTGCCGCAGATCGTCGCGAGCACGATGCGGGCCGAGACGTAGCCGCCGGTCTTCTGCACCGCGAGGTCCCAGACCGTCGCGACGATCTCCTGCCGGTGCGCCGGGAACAGCCGTGCGAGCCACCGTCGGAGCCTTGGTGCGTCGGCGGAGAAGTAGAAGGTGAACAGGCCGAGCGTGAACAGCGAGAAGAACGCCCCGGCCACCGACAGCACGACGCCGAGCAGCCCTCCGGCCACGTTCGTGACGACGCTCTGGATCTGACCCGGGCTCAGGTCCAGGTAGTCGAGCACCTGCGTGGGGTCGAGGCTGGTCCCCCAGTGCTGATTGGAGTAGGCGGTGGCGCGGTCCACGAGCCCGGGGAGCGCGCGTACCAGCTGGCTGATCTGGTCGGCCAGCAGCCGACCGAAGAGCGCGATGAACAGGACGGTGGCCACGATCACGGCGATCAGCGTGAGCACGGTCGCCAAGCCGCGCTTCATGTGCTGGGAGAGCCGGGAGACCGCCGGCTCGATCGTGACGCTCGCCAGGAACGACATGATCAGCGTGAAGATCACGCTGCCGCCGTCGGCCAGGATCCACCGCCCCAGCGCGGCTATCGCGACGATCACGACGATCAGCCAGCCGGCCCGCCAGACGCTGCGCTGGTCGAGCACGACCCGTACCTCGCTGGTCGGGAGCGACCCTCCAGAGTCAGCGCCGCTTGCGGGTGTCGACATGCGCGCAGACTAGAGCAGATCGCCCGCCGACACCCGCACCTTGCTGGTCACGCCGGTCACGTAGATGACGCTGGTCCGCTGCTGGTAGCACTGGTCCGTACGACGCGACGAAGTACCGATGGTAGGAGGCACCATGGACGCCGCAGAGCTTCAGGCCATTCAGGCCCCAATGAAGGATCGGTACCGCAGCGATCCGTCAGCAGCCCTGATCACGCTGAGGGCGCGCGGAACCCTCGGCTCGGAGCAGGCGTCGTGCTCGGTCGACCTGGGCCGCCAGCTGGTCGAGGCCGGGCTGCATCCGGCGACCGGCGGCGACGGCGCCATGGCCTGCTCGGGCGACATGCTGTTGCAGGCCCTTGTCGCCTGCGCCGGAGTGACGCTCCGTTCGGTGGCGATCAACCGCGGGATAGATGTCGCCGGCACCCTGACCGCCGAGGGCGTGCTGGACTTCCGCGGCACGCTGGGAGTCGACCGAGAGGCACCGGTGGGGTTCGTCTCCATCGGGCTGCACTTCGATCTGGTGACCGACGCTACGGAGGAAGAAGTGGCGGCGCTCCTGCGCGCCACCGAGCGTTACTGCGTCGTCTACCAGACCATCCGTTCCGGCACCGAGGTAGCCATCACCACCTCGGTGGTCACCTGACCTCTCTATCGCTGCTGCCACTCGAGGTGAGAGCAGAGCAGGGAACTCGGGGCGTGGGCTTCGGGTGTACGGAATCGACCCTTGCGAGCAACCAGACGGGAGCGAGACGATCGGGCGACCCGCAGAGAAGGGTGGACGTGATGACCATGACCACCGACCAGCACGGTAACCAGATCACGATCGCGAGCCCGGATGCGTTGGCCGGGTACGACGCCATGGTCGACGACCTGCTGCACTACCGTCCGGCCGTCGTCGACACCCTCGCCGCGACGTTGGCGGCCGACCCCTCGTGCGCGATGGCGCACGCGGCGCAGGCGCACCTCGGCATCCTCGGTACCGAACCGGACGACGTCGCGGCGGCACGTGTGGCGCTGGATGCGTACGACCAGGTCGTCGACTTGGACGCATTGACTTCTCGCGAGCGCATGCACCTCGCGGCGGCGAGGGACCTGGTTCGCGGAGACCTTTATGCCGGCGCGGCCACACTGCGTGAGATTGTCCGCGAGCATCCACGCGACGCCCTCGCTCTCTTGGTCGGCCACCAAGTCGACTTCTTCACCGGCGATGCCGTGACGCTGCGTGACCGCGTCGGAGGAGCACTGAGCGCGTGGAGCCCGGCCGACCCTCACTTCGGCATGCTGCAGGGCATGTATGCGTTCGGCCTGGAGGAGACGGGCCAGTACGGGCGAGCCGAGGAGGTCGGGCTGGCGTCGGTGGAACACGACGGCACTGACGTGTGGGGGATTCACGCAGTGACGCACACGTTTGAGATGCAAGGCCGCTTCGGCGAAGGGTTGCGCTACCTCGATGCGCACGCTGCGGGCTGGCGGCACGACAACTTCCTCACCGTGCACAACTGGTGGCACTACTGCCTGTACCTGCTCGAGGTCGGTGACGCCGATAGCGTGCTGGAGATCTACGACAGTGTCCTTCAGCACGCCGAGTCCCAGTGCGTGGCGATGGAGATGCTCGACGCCGCTGCGTTGCTGTGGCGCCTGTATCTCGAAGGAAAGGACGAGTCCGCGCGGTGGACCGCGCTGGCAGACGCCTGGGACGCGAAGATGGCCGAGCCGTACTACGCATTCAATGACATGCACGCGGTCATGTCTTATGTGGGTGCCGGTCGGATTGACGACGCAGTCCGACTGGTCGACGCACGGGAGCGATTCGCGGCCCAGGCCGTTGATGACACGGTGACGAACGTAGCGATGACCCGAGGCGTCGGTGTGCCTGTTGGCCGCGCGCTGGTTGCATTTGGCCGCGGGGATTACGAGTCGGCCGTCCAATACCTGTTCCCGATTCGCTATGTCCTTCATCGTTTCGGCGGCAGCCACGCGCAGCGGGACGCGGTGCAACGGACGCTGGTCGAGGCTGCGCTGCGATCAGGCCGACTGAGTCTGGCGAGGTCGCTGCTGTCCGAGCGGCTCGGCGTCAACCCGTGCAGCCCGTACAGCTGGCTGAAGCAGGCCGCATTGGCTCAGGCGCTCGGTGATGCTGCGGCCGAAGGTGCAGCACGCTCACGCGCGACGGAACTCCGGGCCGAAGCCCGCGTTGCCGTTTGACCGGCTAATTGCGGCCGGCTGCCGACCGCTGAGATTCTTGACAGTGGTGTTGCCACGGCGTTCGGGGTCGGCCATCTGCCCCGTGGAGCCCGAGGAACGCCGTTAGACACGACGCTATCCAGCCAAGGCCAATGTGTCCGCCGTCCCCCAAGCCCTGAGCGGTACGAGCTGAAGGGGTGCTGTAGTTTCCGCCCGCGGAAACCCACGGAAGGTCGATGTCCTAGAGGCGGCCAGTCACGATCGTTTTGTGGAACGGAACGACCAGTTCAGCGAGGCGAACCACCCGAACGCCCGTCGGCCGATGCCGGAATTCGTTGAGCGGTTCCACGCGTACCGGTTACACAGCGTCACCAGAGGAGGGGGGTGGGAAGAGTCCGCTGCGCCCGAGGGCACCACAATGGCGGCGCTGCGTGAGCGGGCGAGAACGCTCAGTAGTGGTTGGGGTCCACAGGGCTCCATTTGGTCGCTTGTCAGGCGCCGGGTGCGCATACTCGCAAGGGATGCTCCCGCAATGGGGCGGGCGCAAGAGGGAGGCCGAACATGTCACGATCGCGGATAGTGCTAGGGGTTGGGGCGCTCAGTGTTCTTGCCCTGGTTGCCGCGGCTCAACCCGCGCTGGCGACCCACGGCGGGGACAGCCGGGTCTCGGTGGGCAGCCCGGTCGGACCCTTCAGCGCGAACAAGCAGAATGAGCCGGCGCTCGCGGTGGACGCACACGATCCTGCTGTGCTTGTCTCCGGATCCAACGACGAAATCGACATCGAGCGTTGCTCTGTCGGGGACCCCACGGCGTGCCCGTTCACCCAGGGTGTCGGCGTCTCGGGAATCTACTTCTCCTTCAATCATGGTGACACCTGGACTCAGCCCACCTACCAGGGCTGGACGGCCCGCAACACGACGGTCGAGAACCAGGGGTACGTCGGTCCTATCGGCACCTTGCCCAAGTACTACGAGAACGGCCTGGTCTCTGACGGAGATCCGGCTCTGACATTCGGGCCCCGTCTTGGGGCGAATGGGAAGTTCAGCTGGGACAACGGTTCACGGCTTTACTACGCCAACCTGACCTCGAACTTCTCCGGGTCGCGCACCGATGGCACCATCAACGGTTTCGAGGCGATCGCCGTCTCGCGAACGGACGACGTCCGAGCAGCCGCAGCCGGTGATGCCGCGGCGTGGATGAACCCTGTCATCGCAGTGAAGAACTCCGCGACCACCTTCGCCGACAAGGAGCAGATCTGGGCCGACAACGCCGCCAGTAGCCCCAACTTCGGCAACGTGTACGTCTGCTACGCGGAGTTCCGCAGCAACTCCCAGGGGAACGCTCTCCCGACACCGCTGGTCGTGGCGACCTCCGCCGACGGCGGAGACACGTGGACCAAGAAGCAGGTCGGCCCTGCGGTCGACAACGGCCGCATCGGTCTCCCCGACGGCTGCACCGTCCGCACGGACAGCCACGGAAACGTGTATGTCTTCGGGGTCGGGAAGCCGACCAACAACGGGCCCGCGGGTGAGGTCATGTACCGGTCGACCGATGCGGGCCAGCACTGGGCAGGACCGACGCTGGTGACCGAAGCCGTCGCGCCGGGCGTCATCGATCCGGTGCTCGGCCGTCCCGTCATGGATGGTGTCGCGGGCGCGCGGGTCGACCTGGCGGCCGCACCCAGCGTCGACATCGCCAACGGTGCACCCAGCGGAAGCGACGCGACCGACCAGATCGTCATGACCTGGGCCGACGGACGCGATGGGCTCAACCACGAGAAGGCGCTGCTGACGTATTCGACGAACCTCGGCCGCAGCTGGGCTGCAGCGACGACCGTGCCCCTACCGGCAGGTGATCGCCCCGTCTACACGGCTCCAGCGATATCGCCAGACGGCACCGACATCTACGTGGTGGTGAACGCCTTCACCAATCCCTACAGGAACAACACCACGGATCCTCGGGGTCTAGTCGGCGAGGTGCTGCACGCCAATGTGGCGACATCGGGGTCGCCATCCGGCTGGAGCACCCTGCACCGCGGGGTGACGGGAGACCCTCGCGGCTCCTCCCAGAACGGGCTCACCGCTGAGTTCCTCGGAGACTACGTGTATGCGGTCGCCACCCGGGACTTCGGCGCCGCGGTCTGGAACGACGTCCGCAACGCCGCAGACTGCCCGGCGATCGATGCGTGGCGGATGTCGCTGCGTACTGGCACCACCGTGGCCAAGCCGACCCCCGGTACCGACTGCCCGGTGGCCTTCGGTAACTCCGACATCTATGGCGGGTCCTACTCCGACCCGACGCCCTAGTTTGATCGCGTGGGTGATCGGGGGCGTCGCTCGTGCCCCCGGTCACCACCGACCACAACTGCGTCCGGCCCACGCCCTACCTCCACGCGGCGGGGCCCGGCGGTAGGGCTCGTCAGAGGTCGCGGTGCCGCAGGTCCGAGGTGCTGGCACGGCGTTCCGGTCGAGCTTGATGAGCTTTTTGGATGGCAACAGCGACGATAGTGCAGGGGAAGGTCCGTTCGGTGCGCGTGGACGGGGTGTTGGGCGGGTTGGGTGCCACAGAACCGGCCATGTGCGGGGAACCCGTTCGGGCCCGACTGTGTCCCACTGATGCCAGGAAGTCGGGCTACCGTCTTTAGGGGCT
>JANMWN010000250.1:0-6990 GCA_031394045.1 Sporichthyaceae bacterium | reverse complement strand
CGCAGCAAGCGCGCCCAGGACCTGCGCGCGGTGCACTTCGTCATCGACGACGTGCACGCCGACCAGCTGCGTACGGCCTGGTGCGCGCAGCCGGCGCTGGCCGAGGTACCGCTCTACCTGGTCGACTGCCCGGACCGGCGGCTGGCCCGCGCGGCGCTCGAGCTCGCCGCCCGCGAGACCGAGGACACCGGCACGGACCTCACCCTGCTCCTGCCGCGGCGGACGTACTCGCCGATCCTCGGGCGGCTGCTGCACGACCGTACGGCTGACGAGATCGCGCGGGCGACCAGCCGGCTGCCGCGCGTGGTCGCCACGATCATCCCGTTCGACGTCGGCGGCATCATCTCCTCCAGGCTCGCGCCGCCGCCCGTACCCGCGTTGTCGCTGGCAGAACCGGCCGCCGCCGCAGTCGCGCCCGGAGCAGGAGCGGCGCTGATCGGCGGACGAACCGCGCTCGCCGAGGCGCCGGTGCTCACGGACGACGGGGACCGGACGCCGATCGGCTCGCTGCGGTGGCGGCAGCGGGCCACCGTCGAGGGCACCGTCCGGACCGTACGAGTGGCTCCGCTCTCGGGTGCGCCGTCGCTCCAGGTCGAGGTCTGGGACGGTACGGGCGGGATCACGCTCGTCTTCTACGGTCGCCGCAGCATCACCGGCATCGACCCCGGTCGCGGACTCCGCGTCACCGGCATGGTCGGCGAGCTGCACGGCAGCCTGGCGATCTCCAACCCCGTCTACGCGATCGTCGAGACCTCCGCCTAGCCGCAGGGTGGGATCAAGCGGGGGGCGTAGGGCGCCGATGCCTGACTGGACGAGGTATGGCCCGCGAAGGAGCACCGTGACGAGCACGCCCCTGATGCCCCCCGGTGTCTCCGCTGCCGGTCCGCCTGCCGGTCAGCCTGCTCAGCAGAGCCAGCACGGCCAGCACGGCCAGCACGGCCAGCACGGCCAGCACGGCCAGCAGAGCCGAGACGGGCTGACGGCGCTCGCCCAGCGCATCGTCGGCAACGTCGAGCAGGTCGTGCACGGACGGCGCGCGGCGGTCGAGCTGGTCACCTGCGCGCTGCTCGCCGGCGGCCACGTGCTGATCGAGGACGTACCCGGCAGCGGCAAGACCACGCTGGCGCGCGCGTTCGCCCGCTCGCTCGGGGGCACCTTCCACCGCATCCAGGCCACCGCCGACCTGCTGCCCTCGGACATCACCGGCTCGGGCGTGTGGGACCCCGACCAGCACCGCTTCCACTTCGTACCCGGCCCGCTGTTCGCGCACGTGGTCCTCGCCGACGAGCTCAACCGCACCCCGCCGCGTACGCAGTCCGCGTTCCTCGAGGCCATGGACGAGGGCGCCGTCACGGTCGACGGGATGCGGCACGCCCTGCCGGAGCCGTTCTTCGTGGTCGCCACCCAGAACCCCTTGGAGCAGCACGGTACGTACCCGCTGCCCGAGGGCCAGCTGGACCGGTTCGCGATCTGCCTGCGCCTCGGCGACCTCGACCTCGCCTCCGAGCGCCAGGTCGTGCGCGAGCAGCTGATCCGGCCAACCGTCGACGACCTGGCCGCGGTGGTCGACCCCGAGCAGCTCACGACCGCGCGGACCGGGGTACGGACGACGTACGTCGCCGACTCGGTCCTGGAGCACGCGCTGGCCATCGTCCGCGCCACCCGTGAGGACCCGCGGGTCCAGCTCGGCGCCAGCTCAAGGGCCGCGCTCACTCTCGTGCGCTGCGCGCAGGCCCGGGCCCTGCTCACCGGCCGCGACTACGTCGTCCCCGACGACACCAAGGTCCTCGCACCGTCGGTGCTCGCCCACCGGCTCGTGCTCGCCGACGGCTCGTCCGGGTCCGGCATGGTCGGCAGCCGGGCCGAGGCCCTGGTCGCGGACCTCGTGACACGCATCCCCGTCCCGGTGCAGTGAGTCGAGACGCGGAGGGGCCGGGGCGCAGGACCCCCAAGCCCACCCGGCTGGGGTGGATGCCGCTGCTGGCCGCACCTGTGCTCGGCGTCCTCTCGGTGATGACGGTCGACAGCTGGCTGCTGCTGCTGGCCGGTGCCTCGCTCGGCCTCGGCATCGCCGCGATCCTGCTGCGGCCTCGGCTCAGCGACCTCGACGTCACCGTCACGATGCCGGCCCGGGCCGAGCTCGGCCAGCCGGTCACCACCCGACTCGTCATCCGCAACACAGGCCGCCGCGCGACGCCGCTGACCCGGCTCACCCATCAGGTCGCCGGGCTGTCCGACGTCACGGTGCTCGTCGACACCTTGCCGCGGGGCGCGCTGGCCGACGTGACCGTCGAGCGGTTCGCCGTCGCGCGGGGCCGGACCAGATCGAGCCTGGTGCTGCTGTCCAGCTCAGCACCCCTCGGCCTGGTGACGACGGACGCCCGGGCCGAGCTGGCCACAGTGATGACCGTGCACCCGGCGCTGCTGCCCGTACGCCTCCCACCGGACCGCTCCGGCGGCACCGAGAGCACCCAGGCAGCACCCGACCGTTCCGGCGTCGACGTCCACGGCATCCGCGAGTGGCGTACGGGCGACGAGGCCCGCCAGGTCCACTGGCGCAGCACCGCGCGACGGGGCCGGCTGGTCGTGCTCGAGCGCGAGGCCCCTCGTGGTGGGACGGTGACGATGCTCGTCGCCGGCCTCGCTGCGCATGCCGGCTGGGAGGGCCTGGTCACCCTGGTCGCGTCGACCGGCGTCGCCGCCCTCGAAACCGGCCGCCCGGTGACCCTGCTCGCCGACCAGGAGGGGCAGAGCCAGCACAGCCAGCGCGGCCAGCACAGCCAGCACAGCCAGCTCTCGACGACGCACCGGCTCGACCTGCTCGACTGGTGCGCCGGCCTGGACACCACGCAGCTGCCGGGCCGTCCCCTCGTCGAGGCCGCCCTCGCCGCGGTGGGCCGTGGCGGCACACTGCACGTCGCGACCACCGAGGCGTCCCCCACGTGGTGGGCAACGATCCGGTCGCTGGCAGACGGGGCCGGGGTCGAGCTCGTCGGCCTGACCGCCAGCCCCGGCAGTCCAGGCAGTCCCCGATGAGCCCGCTGGACCGCGCCCGGTTGCCGCTGCGGGTCAGCGTCCTGATCTCCGGGCTGATCGGTCTGTTCGCCCTGGGTAGGGCGAACATGCTCAGCGGACCCACCTCGTTCGCCGTGGTCGTGTGCTTCCTGGCCGCGTCCGCCGCACCGCTGTGGCTCTCCTCCCCGGAGGAGGCCAGGCTGCGACGCGGCGCCAGCGTCGCGGTGCTGCTGCTGGTCGGCGGGTACGCCCTGCACAGCGCGGCTGCGGGTCTGGGCGATGACCCTCTGCTCGCGATCGGGCCGATCCTCGCGCTGCTGCTCTGCGGCCTCCAGGTGGCGCACGCGCTGGTCCTGAACACTCGCCGAGACCTGTTGGTGGGCCTCACGATCGGCCTGTTCATGACGGTGCTCGCCGCCGGCCTCTCGCCCGGGCCTGCCGTTGCACTCCCCCTGCTGGTCGGCTGGCCGGTCGCGGTGGCGGCGCTCGTCCTCGCCTACCGGCTCGAAGCGCTCGAGGACGGGTACGTCGTGGCCAGGCCCCGGCGGGCCGATCAGCGGTCGACCCGCGCCCTGGTCGCGAGTACCAGCGGCGCCGTCGCCATCACGATGGCAGCCGGCCTGATCGTGTTCCTGCTGCTCCCGCAGCCGGCCGGCCTCAGCGCGCGCAGCCGGCTACTCGGCGCCTCGAACCTGGACTCGGCGTCGACGGACGTCCGCGGCGCCGGCTACTACTCCGGCGGGATCATGGACCTGCGCACCCGAGGCTCGCTCAGCGACTCGCCCGTCCTCGACGTGCCCGCGGACAGCCCGCCGCTCTGGCGCGGAACGGTGCTGAGCTCGTACGACGGGCAGGCCTGGTACGGCACCACCGACTCGCTGATCCAGATGAACCCGGACCAGGGCCCGACGTACGCGATCCCGGACCCGCTCGACACTGTCCTGCGGGGCCAGGCCCGAACCGACCCCGTCACGCTGCTCTCCGACTTCTCGGGGACCGTCGTCGCACCCGGTCCGATCGAGTCGATCACGATCGAGGGCCGGCTGCTGCGCGACACGGACGGGGGCCTGCTGGCGACCGGCCGGGCCGGCGCGCCGCTCTCGTCGTACGTCGTGACAACGGTTCCCGAGGTGACCGACGCCGGCGTCCTCGCCGCCGCCAAGGGTGCCGACCCCAGGGACCCGCGCTGGCTGCAGCTCCCCTCGACGCTGCCGCAACGCGTCTCGGGCCTGGCGCTGCAGATCACCGGCGGCAAGGCCAGTCGACACGCGCAGGTACGCGCAGTCGAGGACTACCTGCGTACGCACGAGAAGTACCAGCTCGACTCCCCTGTCCCCGCGCCCGGCGCCGACGCGGTCGACGACTTCCTGTTCGTCTCGAACTCCGGCTTCTGCGAGCAATTCGCCTCGGCCGAGGTCATCCTGCTGCGCTCGCGCGGCGTCCCGGCCCGGATGGTCACCGGGCTGGCGTACGGGCACGTGCAGGACGGCGGGCTGCGCCGGATGCTGGTCTCCGACGCGCATGCCTGGGTCGAGGTCTGGTACCCCGGCATCGGCTGGTCGTCGTCGGACCCGACCGCGGGATCAGTCCTCGCGACCGGGAGCGGCACGTCGCTGCTCGCGCGCCTGGTGCATGCGACGCTCGACTCCGCGGGCAAGCGGGCGGTAGCCGCCCTGGCTGTCGGTCTGCTCGCGGCCGCCCTCACCTTCGGCCTGCGCTGGTGGCTCGCGCGCCGCCCGGAGCGAGTACGCGTACCCCCCGCTCCGCCCGGACCGGTGCTCGCCGCGTTCCGCCGGCTGGAGGTCGCGCTGGTCACGTCCGGGCGGCCGCGCAAGCCCGGCGAGAGCATCGGCGAGCTCCGTCTCCGGCTGCCCGAGGAGGGCTCGTCGGCCCTGCGCACGCTTGAGCAGGAGTGCTACGGAGCGGCGCCGCCCACGCAGGACGACGCGGCCGCCGCCGTCCGGACCCTGGACGAGCTGGCCAGGACCCTTGCGGAAGTTACTCGCCGGTAGCATCATGTTACTGACCAGTACGGTCGACGTGCGGCACGGTTGAGGAGACAGCGGTCATGGGGCACTACAAGTCGAATCTGCGGGACATCGAGTTCAACCTCTTCGAGGTCTTCGGGCGCCAGGACGTCCTGGGCTCCGCGCCGTACGCCGAGATGGACACCGACACCGCCAGGTCGATCCTGTCCGAGGTCGAGCGGCTGTCCACCGGCCCCCTCGCAGAGTCGTTCATGGACGCCGACCGCAACCCGCCCGTCTTCGACCCGACCACCTCGACCGTCACGCTGCCGGAGTCGTTCAAGAAGTCGTACGCCGCGTACGTGGACGCCGGCTGGGGCAACCTGGACCTGCCCCCCGCGGTCGGCGGCACCGCCACCCCGCCGTCGGTCCGCTGGGCGATCGCCGAGATGATCCTGGGCTCCAACCCCGCCGTCCACATGTACGCCTCCGGTGCCGCCTTCTCGCACGTGATGTACGGCCTCGGGACCGAGGAGCAGAAGGAGTGGGCCCGGATCTGCGGCCAGCGCGGCTGGGGCGGCAGCATGGTCCTCACCGAGCCGGACGCGGGCTCCGACGTCGGCGCTGGGCGTACCAGGGCCAGCAAGCAGGCCGACGGCAGCTGGCACATCGAGGGCGTCAAGCGCTTCATCACCTCGGCCGAGCACGACCTCACCGACAACATCTTCCACCTGGTGCTGGCCCGCCCCGAGGGCGCCGGACCGGGCACCAAGGGGCTGTCGCTGTTCTTCGTCCCCAAGTTCTTCGTGGACTGGGAGACCGGTGCGCTGACCGGGCGCAACGGGGTCTACACCACCGGCGTCGAGCACAAGATGGGCCTGAAGGTCTCGACGACCTGCGAGCTCACCTTCGGCGAGAAGGAGCCGGCCGTCGGCTGGCTCGTCGGCGAGGTCCACGATGGCATCGCGCAGATGTTCAAGGTCATCGAGTTCGCCCGGATGATGGTCGGTACCAAGGCGATCGCGACACTTTCCACCGGCTACCTCAACGCGCTGGACTACTCCAAGACGCGGGTCCAGGGCGCCGACCTCACCCAGATGACCGACAAGGCCGCGCCCCGGGTGACCATCACGCACCACCCGGACGTCCGCCGGTCGCTCATGACGCAGAAGTCGTACGCCGAGGGCATGCGCGCCCTCGTCCTCTACACCGCGACGATCCAGGACTCGATCGCCGTAAAGGAGGCGGCCGGCGAGGACACCTCCGACGACGAGCGCCTCAACGACCTGCTCCTGCCGCTCGTCAAGGGCTACGGTTCGGAGAAGTCGTACGCCGTGCTGGGGTCCGAGTCGCTGCAGTGCTTCGGCGGCTCCGGCTACCTGCAGGACTACCCGGTCGAGCAGTACATCCGGGACGCGAAGATCGACACGTTGTACGAGGGCACGACGGCGATCCAGGGTCTGGACCTGTTCTTCCGCAAGATCGTCCGGGATCAGGGCAAGGCGCTGACCCTGCTGCTCACGCAGGTGCAGGACTTCGCCAAGGGCGACGCGGGCAACGGCCGGCTGGCGACCGAGCGCGACCTGCTCGGGCAGGCGCTCGAGGACGTCCAGGGCATCGTCGGCACGATGGTCGGGTTCCTCACCACCGCGGCCGACGACATCACCAACATCTACAAGGTCGGCCAGAACACCGGCCGGCTGCTGTACGCGCTGGGCGACCTGGTCGTCGCGTGGCTGCTGCTGCGGCAGGCCGAGGTCGCCATCCGCGCGCTGGACGCGGGACCGTCGGCCAACGACGAGCCGTTCTACACCGGGAAGCTCGCAGCGGCGAAGTTCTTCAGCCGTCAGGTGCTGCCACAGATCAGCGCTCAGCGGGCCATGGCCGAGGCCACGGACAACGCCCTGATGGACGTCCCGGAGGACGCGTTCTAACCGGGACCCGCCGTTCCCTCAAGACCCCTCGGGCCGCGCGCCGATGAGCAGGGAGTGAGCCACCCCTCGGACTT
>JANMWN010000233.1:0-18286 GCA_031394045.1 Sporichthyaceae bacterium | reverse complement strand
GGGGTCATGACGTACAGCGAGGTGTCGACGAAGGGGACGATCGCGGCGTCACCCTGCCCGATGCCCGGTGTCTCGACCACGATGAGGTCGAACCCGGCCGCCTTGACGGTGGCGATGATGTCGGCCAGGTGCTCGGGCAGCTCCCGCCCGGTGCCCCGCGTCGCGAGCGAGCGGAAGTAGACCGTGTCGCCGGTCAGCGAGTTCATCCGGATCCGGTCGCCGAGCAAGGCCCCGCCGCCGCGGCGCCGGGTCGGGTCGACGGCGAGGACGGCGATCCGGACCTTGTCCTCCTGGTCGAGCCGGAACCGGCGGACGAGCTCGTCGGTCAGCGAGGACTTGCCGGACCCGCCGGTGCCGGTGATCCCGAGGACCGGGCAGGTACGGGCGGCAGCGGCCGCCGTGAGCACAGCGAGCTGGGCCGGGGCGGCCCGGCCGGACTCGCAGATGGTGATGGCCCTGGCCAGCGCGCCCTGGTCGCCGGCCAGGACGCCGTCGACCGGGAGGGCGCCTGCGGCGAGGTCCACGTCGCACTCATGGACCATCGTGGCGATCATCCCGGTCAGGCCCATCCGTTGGCCCTCCTCGGGGGAGAAGATGCGTACGCCGCGCTGGCGGAGCAGCTCGATCTCCGCGGGGACGATGACGCCGCCGCCGCCGCCGAAGACCTTGACGTGCCCCGCCCCGCGCTCGCGGAGCAGCTCGATCAGATAGCTGAAGTACTCGACGTGCCCGCCCTGGTACGAGCTGAGGGCGATGCCCTGGACGTCCTCCTGGATCGCGGCGGTGACGACGTCGTCGACGCTGCGGTCGTGGCCGAGATGGACCACCTCGGCGCCCTGCGACTGCAGGATCCTGCGCATGATGTTGATCGAGACGTCGTGCCCGTCGAACAGGCTGGCCGCCGTCACGAATCGGACCGGGTGGACCGGACGGCGCGACTCCGCGGCTGGTTCGGTCATGGCCCGCTCCTGACCGCCCGCTTCGGGCTTCTACGACACTACTAGGGTGTCCGATACTAGGATGTCCGAGCATACGCGCACTGAGACACCGTGCCTAGTGCCGGGCGACCCGAAAGCTCAGGGGCTGGTCTTGATCTGCACGTAGTCGATCTGGCCGGTGAAGTAGTCGCAGGTCACGGTGATCTGGTCGCAGCTGAGCTTGCCGGCGATCGAGAGGGACCCGGTGTTCGAGATGTTCCCCGTGGCGTGCTTGAGGGTGCCCGTCTGCACGCCGTCGACCACCATGGTCAGGGCGGCGGCGGTTCGGGTGCAGGTGATCACGTGCCACAGGCCGTCGTTCAGGGCCCGTCCGGAGCCGACACCGGCGTTGCCCGTGGAGCCACGGAACAGGCACTGGACCAGACCGTTCGGGGCCTGCAGCTTGAAGTAGCCGCCGACGGTGCCGGACTGCCCCTTCTGGATGATGTTGCCGAAGGCGTTGGTCCACTTCATCCGCAGCGTGATCGAGAAGTCACGCGTACCTGGGTTCAGCCGTGCGTCGGTGACCTGGTCGGGGTGATTCGGGTGCGCCGGCGGGGTGTTTGGCTTGAGGAACGGGAACTGGTGGACCGCGCCGTTGAGGATCACCTCGCTGCCGATCTTGCCGTTGATCCCGTTGCCGCTGCTATCGACGAGAACCGTGGACCCCGGCTTCTCGTTCATCTGCCAGAGGGCGAGCGTGGTGTTGGCTGCGGCCGAGGCGGTGCTCCCGCTGCTCAGGCCGAGCGAGACGAGGGCGAGGGTGGTGGCGGCGACGGCGAGGCGGTACGGCTTCACGACTGCTCCCCGGAACGACTGTGTCAGACCTTGATCTGGCGGCTGGTTGGGTGATGCGACGCCGTCACCGTACACACGCATCTGGCGCAGCGATACGGCAGCTTGGGGGCGACACGTTGACATTTCCGGCGGCTCGCCGAGGCGGTGACTCTGCGCGACCGTGCGTCGACACCAGGTTGACGCGACGTCGACGCCTGGGCGGCGCGCCATCACCCGATCGGCCGTGTGCGCGGGGCCGGATAGCCTCCGTGCACCTGCACCTGCACCTGCACCTGCCCCTGGACACTCCTCTGAACACGGAGATCACATGATCAGCGCCACGGCACCGGGCTCGGCCCTGTGGAACGGTCAGGCGGTCATGCCGGTCGCCCAGCGCAAGCGGATCACCGTGGTCGGCGGAGACGGCGCCTACCTCACGACGGCGGACGGGCGGCGGCTGCTCGACGCGACCGCGGGCCTCTGGCACGCCAACATCGGGCACGGGCGGGAGGCGCTGGCCCGGGCGGCGTACGACCAGATGTGCAAGATCGAGACGTTCCACGTGTTCGGTCGCTTCGCGAACGAGCCGGCGTTGCGGCTGGCCGACCGGCTGGCAGGCATGGCTCCGGTCGCCGGCTCCAAGGTGTTCCTGACCAGCGGTGGCTCCGATGCCGTGGACCTCGCCTGCAAGCTGGTCCGGCGGCATTGGCAGCTCGAGGGCCGGCCCGACAAGACGGTCGTGATCACCAGGTCCGGTGCCTACCACGGGCTGCACGGCTTCGGTACGAGCGTCGCCGGGCTCGACTACAACCGCGAGGGCTACGGCAGCGAGTCGCTCGTCCCCGAGACGGCGCGGATCCCCACCCACGGGCTGGCGGCGGCGGCCGAGGCGGTCGCCCGCATCGGGCCGGAACGCATCGCCGCAATCATGACCGAGCCGGTGATGGGTACCGGCGGCGTGCTGCTGCCCGAGCCCGGCTACCTCGAAGGGCTGCAGCAGCTCGCCCGCGACAACGACATCCTGTTCGTCGCCGACGAGGTGATCACCGGCTTCGGGCGTACCGGCGTGATGTTCGCCTGCGAGCGGTTCGGCCTGGAGCCGGACCTGCTGCTGATGGCCAAGGGAGTGACCTCCGGATACGCGCCGCTGGGCGGGGTCCTCGTCGCCCCGTCGGTCGCTGAGCGGTTCTTCGCCGAGGGCTCGGAGGCGATCTTCCGGCACGGCCTGACCTACTCCGGTCACGCGACCGGGTGCGCGGTCGCGGAGGCAAACCTCGACGTGCTTGAGCAGGAGTCCCTGGTCGCCAGGGTCGCCGAGCTCGAGGGGGTGCTGCACCGCGCGGTCCAGCCGCTCGCCGAGCACCCGCTCGTCCTCGACGTACGCGGCGGCATCGGTCTGCTGGCCGGCGTCCAGCTGCACCCAGAGGTCTCCGGCGACGCGGTGGCCGACGCATGCATCGAGCGCGGTGTGGCGATGCGCACGATCAACGCCAACACCTTGCAGGTCTCGCCGCCGTTCGTCGTGACCGACGACGAGGTCGGCCACATCGCCGCGGTGATCGGGTCGGCCCTGGACGAGGTGCACGGTGGCTGAGGTGACTCGTGGCTGAGGTGCGCGGCGCAGCCGAGCTGGGCGCATTCGTCCAGCGGGTGGCCGCGCTCCAGGGCGTCCCCGGGATCAGCGTCGAGGTGGTCGAGACCGACGGCGTGCTCGCGTCGCTGTGCCGAGGCCGGCGCGACCTGGCGGCGGGGGCGGAGGTTACGGCCGGTACCCGCTTCGAGATCGGGTCGATCAGCAAGTCGTTCGTGTCGGTGGTGCTGCTGTCGCTCGCTGCCGAGGACAAGGTCGACCTCGACGCGTACGTCACCGAGTACCTGCCATGGTTCGACGTCCGGTCGTCCTTCGGGCCGATCACGCTTCGGCACCTGCTGCACCACACTGCGGGTCTGGTTGCCGGCACCGACGCGATCCCCGACGACCGCGCCCAGGCGTGGGAGCTGCGGCACACCGACGCGGGCTCCGAGCCGGGCACGACGTTCCACTACTCCAACGCGGGGTACGTCGTGCTCGGCCTGGTCGTCGAGGCCGTCACGGGGCGTACCGCTGCCGAGCTCGTGCACGAACGGGTGCTCGCACCGCTGGGCATGGACTCGTCGACCGCGCAGGTGACGCATGCCGATCGCGAGCACCTGGCCACCGGCTACCAGCCGCTGCACGACGACCGGCCGTTGCTGCCGGGCGACCCGCTGATCCCCGCGACCTGGTTCGAGGTGGCCGCGGCGGACGGCAACGTGGCCGCGACCGCTGCCGACCTCGGGCGCTATCTTCGGATGCTGCTGGGGCGCGGAACCCTTGACGGGGCAACGATCCTGACCGAGGCGGGCTTCACCGAGCTGACCGAGTCGCTCGCGCCGGGCGGCGAACCGTCCGAGCACCCCAGCCGTTACGGCCTCGGCGTCAACATGGAGACCCTCGACGGCCGCCGCTGCCTGACGCACGGCGGGGGCATGGTCGGCTACGCGTCCTTCGTCCTCGCCGACCTCGACGACGGGTTCGGGCTCGCGGTGCTGACCAACGCTCCCGGCGACAGCGCTGCGGCCGAGCTCGTGGCGCGGACCGGGTACGCCATCATGCGCGCCAACCGGGACTGGCGGGTGCTGCCCGAGCAGCCCGAGGTCGACCCGTGGGTGGTGCCTGACGGCGACCGGCTGGCTGGCGTATACGTGTGCGGGGACGTACGGATCGAGATCAACGCCACGGCTTCCGGCGGCCTGCTGCTGGCCGACAGCCACGGCGAGGGGCGGGTGGGCTGGTCTGGCGACGGGCGGCTCGGCTGCACGCACGCGAGGTGGCGCACGTTCCACCACCAGCCGGCCGGCGAGGGTCTTGCGCGTACCTGGACGTACGGGGGGACGGTGCTGCGGCCGGAGGGGGCGGCGCTGCCGGCAACGGCTGAGCCGCCGGCGCACTGGCGGGCGCACGTCGGGCACTACCGCAGCTACTCGCCCTGGTACACGAGCTTTCGGGTCGTCCTGCGCGAGGGCGCCCTCCACCTCGTCGCCGCCGGTGGCGTCGAGGCCTCCCACGACGACCCGCTGCTGGTCGAGCTGGAGCCGGGCACCTTCCGGATCGGCGCGGACCCCGCGCTGCCGGAGCGGCTCGTCGCCGGCCCGGTCGTCGACGGCCGCACCATCTCGATGACCCGCGACCGCGGCGCCTACTCCCGTACCTTCACCCCCTGATCTCGGGTCAGGTCGAGACGAGGCCAGGGGCGCGGCTGGGTCTGACGCGAGGTCAGGCGAGGAGGCAGGCGGAGACGTGGGCCGGGACGGTGCCGGGCTCTGGGTGCTTGGGGGGCGCGAGCACGGGGTCGGTCGTCCGGCAGCGGTCCTCGGCGACTGGGCAGCGGGGGTGGAAGCGGCAGCCGCTCGGGATGTTGCGCGGGTCCGGGGTCTCGCCGCGCAGGATGGTCCCGAGGCTGCGCTCGCGCGGGTCGGGCCGGGGCACGATCGAGAGCAGGGCCTTGGTGTACGGGTGCTGCGGCCGGTGGATCACGTCGTGGGCAGTGCCCTGCTCGACGATCCGGCCGAGGTACATCACGGCGATCCGGTCGGCGAAGTGCGCGGCTGTCGACAGGTCGTGCGTGATCATCACGACGCCCATGGTGCCGCCGCGGCGGAGCCGGTCGAGGAGCGCCAGCACACCGGCGCGTACCGAGACGTCGAGCATCGACACCGGTTCGTCGGCCAGCAGCAGCTCCGGCTCGAGCACCAGGCTCGCCGCGATGGCCACCCGCTGCCGCTGCCCGCCGGACAGCTGGTGCGGGTAGCGCTCGAGGAACGCCTCCGGCGGCGTCAGCTCTGCCCGCTCCATCGCCGTGCGTACGAGGGCCGCCCGTTCGGCCCTGGTGGCGCCGATCCCGTGGACCAGCAACGGTTCCTCGACGGTCTGGCGGACCTTGAAGCGCACGTCGAGCGACTCGTACGGGTCCTGGTAGATCATCTGCACGTGCCGGCGCAGCGGCCGCATCTGGCGCGCCGAGAGCTGGGTGACGTCGACCCCGTTGATGAGCACCGAGCCGCCACTGGTGGGCACCATGCCGAGGATGCTCTGCGCGGTCGTGGTCTTGCCGCACCCGGACTCCCCGACGATGGCGAGCATCTCGCCCTTGGCCACCGAGAGCGAGACGCCGTCGATGGCCTGCACGTCGCGCCGGGGACGGCGCGCGATCCGGTCCGTCAGGGTGTGCCGCGACTGGTACGAGGTGGAGAGGCCCTGGACCGCGAGCAGGGTGCTCGAGTCGGCGGCCTCGGCAGAAGCCCCGCTCCCACCAGCGGGGCCGCCGTACAGGTCGGGCGTGGCGGCGAACAGGGCCCGCGTGTACGGGTGCGCGGCGGAGTGGAAGAGCTGGTCGATCGGGCCGCGCTCGACGACCTCGCCGCCGTACATCACCGCCACCTCGTCGCAGGTCTGTGCCACCACTGCTAGGTCGTGCGTCACCAGGAGCAGCGCCAGGTCGAGCTCGGAGCAGAGCCGGGTCAGCAGCTCGAGGATCTGCGCCTGCACCATCACGTCGAGCGCGGTCGTCGGCTCGTCGGCGAGCAGGATCTTGGGGTCGCACGCGAGCGCCATCGCGATGGCCGCGCGCTGCCGCATGCCGCCGGAGAACTCGTGCGGGTAGCGGCCGGCCGCCGCGGCGGGGATGCCCACCAGCTCGAGCAGCTCGCCGACGCGGGTACGGGCCGCCGCTCCCGACGCGGTCCCGTGCGCCTGCATCGGCTCGGCGATCTGCCAGCCGACCGTACGTACCGGGTTGAAGGCGTTCATCGCCCCCTGGAACACCATCGCCACATCGGTCCAGCGATGCGCCCGGAAGCCGTCCTCGCCGCCGGGCATCAGGTCCTTGCCGCGGATGGCGACCTGGCCGGACGCAGAGGCCGACGACGGGAGCAGCCCCATCACCGCGAGCGCCGTGGTCGTCTTGCCCGAGCCGGACTCGCCGACCAGGCCGAGCCGCTGGCCGGGCTCCAGGCTGAGCCCGACGTCCTTGACCGCGTGGAACTCCCGGTCGCCAGACAGGTCGAACCACACGTTCAGGTCGCGGACGTCCAGGAGGGTCACAGCGCGTCCGGCCCCCTGCCGACCAGGCTGCGCAGCCGCCAGCTCCGCGGCGACAGGTGTGCCACCTTGAGTCGCGGGTTCAGCGCGTCCTCGATGGACTGCCCGAACAGGTAGCAGCCCATGATCACTAGTGCGACCGCGACGCCGGCAGGCACGATCGCCCACCAGGCGCCGGCGCTCACAGCGGTACGGTCGAACGCGTGCTCCATCACGGTGCCCCACGTGGTGGCGGTGGGGTCGGACAGGCCGAGGAAGGCCAGCGCGGTCTCGTCGAAGATCGCGACGGCGATCGTGAGCACGGTGTTGGCGATGAGCAACGGACCGACCTGGGGCAGGACGTGGCGCACGATGATCCGCCAGTTCCCCGCACCGATCGCCTGCGCGCGCTTGACGTACACGCGTTCGCGAACGCTCTTGACCTGCGCCCTGATCACCCGCGCCGTGCCGGTCCAGAGCAGGATGCCGATGACGATGACCACGTGCGAGAGGCTCGGCCCCCACACCGCTGAGATGACGATCATCAGCACCAGGTCGGGGATGACCAGGAAGTAGTCGGTGATCCGCATCAGCACCGTGTCGACCCAGCCGCCGAAGTAGCCGGACACCAGCCCGACACCACCGCCGATCGTCATCGCCACCAACGTGGCAGCGAAGCCGACGATCATCGAGATCCGGCCGCCGGTGATCACCAGGCTCAGCATGTCCACGCCGCCGTCGTCGCAGCCGAGCCAGTGTTGCCGTGACGGAGGCTCGAAGACTGTGCAGCTGGCCTGGTGCACGTCGTACGGGGACAGCAGCGGCGCGAAGATCGCCATCAGGACGAACAGCGTGAGGATCGTCAGGCCCACCATCGCGGTACGTTCCCGGAGCACTCCGCGGATGGCCGCCCACAGCCCCTCCTGGACCTCGACCTCGGCCACGTCGACCTTCGCCACGCTGGTGCTCATGAGGTGATCCTCGGGTCGAGCCGGAAGTATGCGAGGTCCGCGACCAGGTTGAGCAGGATCACCGCGACCGTGATCACCAGGAAGCCGCCCTGGAGCATCGGGTAGTCGCGGTGCAGGACGGCCTGGTAGAGCGCGGACCCGATGCCGGGCCACGAGAAGATGACCTCGATCAGGATCGCCCCGCTGACGATGCTGCCCAGCGACAGCCCGATCATCGTCACCGTCGGGAGCATCGCGTTGCGCAGCGCGTGCTTGCGCACGATGGCCCGCCGGGACAGTCCTTTGGCGCGCGCGGTCAGCACGTGGTCCTCGCCGAGCGTCTCGAGCATCGCGGAGCGGACGATCAGGGTGTTCTCGCCGTAGAGGGTCAGCGCGAGCGTCGCCGCGGGCAGCACCATGTGCCTGGCGAGGTCGGCCAGGTGCTCACCCAACGGCACGTCACCCAGTGCGAACGGGTCGCTCATCCCCGCCGACGGCAGCACACCCGCGAACAGGATCAGCAGCATCATGCCGAGGAACTGCGTCGGGAACGCGTAGAAGGCGATCGCGAGGTTGGTGCTCAGGTGGTCCGAGACCGTGTGCCTGCGTACCGCCGACAGCACCCCGGTCAGGATCCCCACCACGATCGCGATCAGCGTCCCGACGGCCACCATCGGCAGCGTGTTCGCGAACGCGGTGCGCAGATTGTCGACCACCGGCTGCTGGTTGCTGAACGAGATGCCGAGGTTCCCGCGCGCGAGCTGGCCGAGGTAGATCAAGTACTGCTGCCAGATCGACTTGTCGAGGCCGAACTGGACCCGGAGCGCGTGCCGCAGCTCGGGGGTCGCCGACGGGACGCGGGCCACGTTGGACACCGCGTCACCGGGGAGCACCCGGAACAGGAAGAAGTTGATGGTGACGGCGACGAAGATCGTCATGACGGCGAAGGCGATCCGCTTGACCAGGTAGTCGGAACCGCGCATTGAAAGAACATACTCAGTCGACTCACCATGCTCTAGTGTTTCGGCAACATCCCGGTGGGCACGTGTCGGACGCAGGCGCGAGGAGGGAGAGCTCGATGGCACCCATGCCGCTCGATGCTCGGCCCAAGCTCCGCTACGAGCAGGTCATGGAGATGATCGAGCGACTGATCGCGGACGGCGCCCTTCAGGCCGGAGACATGTTGCCCACCAACAAGGATCTCGCCGAGCGTGCCGGGGTCAGCCTGATCTCGGTCCGGCGGGCGCTGGACGAGCTCGAGCACATGGGGCGGGTCCGCCGGCACCAAGGCGTCGGCACCTTCGTCGCTGCCGAACGCATCTTCACGAGCCCGGCGCGGGCCGGCGGGTTGCTGGCCACGCTCACCGGCGATGCCCCGCCACCGACGGTCGACACCCAGGTGCTCGACGTGAGCCAGGGCGTCCCCACCGCGGACATCGTGCGCTCGCTCTCGCTCACGATCGGCGAGCCCGTGTGGCAGATCCTTCGGGTCCGCGTCATCGGTGCGCGTCCGATGATCAGCGAGCAGTCGATCATCCCCGTACGCCTGGCGCCCACGCTCGACGCGGGCGCGCTCTACGCGGGCGCCTCGTTGTACGAGCTGCTCGCGCAGCGGCACGGTCTCACCGACGCCTTTGAGGAGCAGTACCTCGACGTCACGGTGCCGACCGCGTCGGATCGCAAGCTGCTGAAGCTGACCGTCCGCGACCGCGTCGCCCGCATCCGGGGCGTCTCGTTCTCGCACGACGGCACGCCGTTCGACTGCTTCCAGCAGGTGTACCCAGCGGACGGGTTCGCGTTCTACCTGTCCGGACGTACCGACCGCCACGTCCTGCCTGTCTCGGGGTCCGTCACCTGGGACATGGCACCGGCCCGCCGCAAGGCCCACGCATGAACCGACCACCGGAGGCAGCGATGCGCGTACGACGAGGGGGCCGCCCGGCCGCCGTCCTAGCGGGGGCGCTCGCGCTGTGCCTGCTGGCAGCCGGCTGCACCGCGAGCAAGAGCAGCACCTCGAGCACCCCGCACGAGGGCGGCCTGCTGCGGCTGGGTACCACGGCGCCGATCGACTCGCTGAACCCGTTCGTGTCGCAGTCCGACTACTCGTACGTCGCGTACGAGTACATGTACCCGCAGCTGACGCAGTACGACGGGAAGCTCGCGATCGTCCCGGACTTCGCCAAGAGCTGGAAGGTCTCGCCCGACGGCCTGGTCTGGACGTTCACGGTGCAGGGCGGGGCGACGTGGTCCGACGGTGCGCCGCTGACCGCCGCCGACCCTGCGTGGACCATCAACCTGATCAAGAAGTTCCAGGACGGCGCCACCGCCAACTCCGCAGGTCTGGTCGCGCACCTGGTCAGCGCCGTGGCCAGCGACCCGACCACGCTGGTGGTCACCTACGACAAGCCAGTGGCCAACGTGCTCGCCCAGCTGCAGCAGATGTCGATCCTGCCCAAGCAGGTGTGGGAGCAGTACACGACCGGCGACGGGAGCAAGCTGAAGCTGTTCCAGAACCCCGCGCCGATCGTCTCGGGCGGGCCGTTCATGCTCACGAAGTATACGAAGGATCAGGTGGCGCTCTTCGGCCGGAACCCGAAGTGGTACGGCACCAAGCCGCACATCGACGGGTTCGGGCTGCAGTTCTTCGCGAACGACGACGCGATGGTCACCGCGCTCAAGACCAACCAGATCGACATGACCGGCGAGTACACGCCCCCGACGGCCGTGGCCGCCCTGAAGGCCGCGGGGCTCGAGGTCAGCACCGTCCCGAGCATCTCGATGAAGACCTTCATCATCAACACCAACCCCAAGAAGCTCCAGCACAAGGAGCTGCTCGACCCGAACGTGCGGATGGCGATGGAGTACGCCGTCGACCGCGCGTCCATCATCAAGACGGCCTGGCTCGGCTTCGCGCAGCCGGGGACGACGATCATCGCGCCGTCCGACGGTGACTGGAACGACAAGAGCATCCAGGGGCTCGCGTTCGACGTCGCGAAGGCCAACGCGCTGCTGGACGCGGCCGGCTTCGCCAAGGGTTCTAGCGGCATCCGCGTCGCAGACGGTCACGACATGAGCTACGACGTGATCTTCCCGCAGGACGAGAAGGGCGCCGGCGACCGTACCTTCCAGATCCTGCAGACCGACTTCGCGCAGATCGGCATCCAGCTCAAGCAGAAGCCGCTCGACAACGACGCGGCCGTCGCGGCCATCAACGACACCGACAACACCTACCGCACGTACGACCTCGCGATGTACGACTGGGTGCCTCCGGTAGACCCGGACTTCATGCTCTCGGTGATGACCTGCGCCCAGCTCGGCAACAACAGCGACAGCGGCTACTGCGACCAGTCGTACGATGCGATGTACGCGCAGCAGAGCATCCTCACCGACGTGGCCCAGCGGCACACGCTGGTCAACCAGATGCAGAAGAAGATCTACGACGACCGGCCGTACGTGGTCCTCGACTACCCGGACATCATCGAGGCGCACACCACGGGCTGGACCGGTTTCGAGATCTCGCCGGTCATGGGCTCGGTCAACTCGCTGTCCATGGACACCCTGCTGCACCTGCAGAAGACCGGCTGATGGTGACCTTCGCGCTCTCCGGGTCGACCGTCCGCCGGGGCGGCGCCGACGTCCTGGTGCTCCCGTTCTGGTCGGCCGGAGGTGGTCCGGCGCCTGATCCTGCTTCCGACGCGTCGGTGGCCGCGGCATCCGCGTTGCTGGGGCTGGACGTCGCGGCGTCGGTTCGCCGGGTCCCGTCGTTCACCGGTGCCGTCGGCGAGCACGTCGTCGTCGCCGGTGGTGCCGTAGGCGCGCCCCTCCTGGTGGCTCTGGGCGTCGGAGCCGCGCCCGGCTCGGTCGACCAGGTGCGGGCTGCGGCGATGCACGCGGGCAGGAGCCTGCGTGGCTATCGTCGGCTGGTCACGACGGCCGCGGCCGTCGGCCCCGACCGGGTCGCGAGCGTGCGTGCCTTCGTCGAGGGGTTCCTGCTCGGCTCGTACGACCCGCCGTTCACCGGCTCCCGCGCTATCGACCCGGCCGCCGCACCCGTGGCGTCCGTGCAGCTGCTCGTCAGCCCGGCCGAGGCCCGCAACGCGGCCTTCCGCCGCGCGGTCGAGCGCGGCACCGTGACCGGCGAGACCGCCGGCTGGGTGCGAACCCTGGTCGAGAAGCCCGGCGGGTCGCTCACCCCCGACGACCTGGCCGACGCGATCAGGACCCGCGCACGAGCCGCAGGGGTGACCTGCACGATCTGGTCGGACCGGCAGCTGCACGCCCGCGGGTTCGGCGGCCTGCTGGGTGTCGGCCAGGGCAGCACGCACCCACCGCGGCTGGTCGAGCTCCTCGGCGGGCGCGAGCGGCTCGCGCGGGGCGAGCGGCCACTGGCTCTGACCGGCAAGGGCATCACCTTCGACTCCGGCGGCATCAACATCAAGAAGGACCCGGCCGAGATCGCCTGGATGAAGTCCGACATGGCCGCAGCGGCTGCAGTGGCTGGCGCGGTCATCGCGGCGGCGACGCTGGGTTTTGGTGCGCCGGTGCGCGCGCTGCTCCCGCTGGCCGAGAACATGCCGGGCGGTCGTGCGATCCGTCCCGGTGACGTGCTGACCCACCCCGGGGGCCGTACGAGCGAGGTCACCGACACCGACTGCGAAGGACGCCTCGTGCTCGCCGACACCATCGCCTACCTGGCCGGACAGCGGCCCGCCGGGATCATCGACGTCGGCACGCTGACCGACGGTGGGGGAGTGGGGCACGCGCTCTGGGGTGCGTGGGGGACCGACCCGGCTCTCGTGCGATCCCTGGTCGCTGCCGGCGCCGCCGCGGGCGAGCCTGGCTGGGAGCTGCCACTCGTGCCGTCGTACGTCGAGCTGATGCGGTCGCCGGTGGCGGACATCGCCAACTGCTCGAAGGTGGCCCCGGACTCCGCGATCCTCGCCGCCACGTACCTGCGTACGTTCGCCGGCGACGTGCCGTGGGTGCACGTCGACAACGGCTCGAGCGCCTACTTCGAGCGCGATGCTGACGGCTGGCCAGAGGGCGCCACCGGGTCGCCGATGCGGGCGCTGCTGCAGCTGCTCGAGGAGCGGTGATGGGGTACGCCGAGGCGATTGCCGACCGGACCAAGAAGTCCCGGGCGCTGTTCGAGCGAGCCAGCCGAACCATCCCCGGCGGCGCTGGCAGCAGTGCGCGCACGGTGAAGTTCGGCTGGGCCCCGTACCCGCCGTTCATGGCCCAGGGCAAGGGTTCTCGGCTCTGGGACGTCGACGGCAACGAGTATGTCGACTACCTGCTGGGGCTCGGGCCGATGATCCTCGGGCACCGGCACCCGGTGGTGACCCGGGCGGTCAGCGACGCGATCAACGAGTACGGCACCTGTTTCGGGCTCCCGTACGAGCTTGAGGTCGAGGCCGCCGAGAAGGTCGTCGCCGCGGTCCCCGGGATCGAGCAGGTGCGGTTCACCAACTCCGGCAGCGAGGCCGTCGGCACCGCTGTCCGGCTGGCCCGCGCACAGACCGGGCGACGGCTGATCGTCCGCTTCGAGGGGCACTACCACGGCTGGCAGGACACGGTGTACTGGAGCAACCACCCCGACCCGGCGGAGGCCGGCCCGGCCGCGCGCCCACGGCCCGTGGTCGCAGGGCCCGGTGTCCCGGCCGAGCTGGCCGACACGTTGGTGGTGCTCACCTGGAACGACCCAGGGAGCATCACCGCGCTGATGGCCGAGCGAGGCCACGAGGTCGCGGCCATCATCACCGAGGCGGCCGTCTTCAACACCGGCTGCATCCTGCCCGAGCCGGGCTACCTCGAGCTGTTGCGGTCGCTCACCACCGAGCACGGCGCGTTGCTCATCTTCGACGAGGTCATCACCGGGTTCCGGTTCTGCCGGGGTGGGGCGCAGGAGTGGTTCGGCATCACCCCGGACCTCACCACCCTCGCGAAGGGACTCGGCGGCGGGTTCCCGGTGGCGGCGATCGGCGGGAGCAAGGCGGCGATGAGCATGATCGCCGAGGGCCGCTACTCGCACTCGGGCACCTACAACGCCAACGTCGTCCAGTGCGCCGCCGTGTCCGCGACCATGGATGTCCTGGCCGAGCCGGGCCTGTACGAGCGCCAGCGCGCGGTCGGCGACCGGCTGGCCGACGGGCTGCGCAAGCTCGCGGCCGAGTCCGGGATCCCGGCCACGGTCGACGGGCTCGGCACGGTCTTCCAGCTCTGGTTCGCCTCCGAACCCATCAGGAACTGGCGGGACGCCGAGCGCTACGCCGACGAGGCGATGTTCACCCGCTGGTTCCAGGAGATGTTCCAGCGCGGGGTGCTCTTCCACCCGCTGCAGTTCGAGAACCTGTTCGTCTCGCTCGTCCACACCGACGAGGACGTGGACCGGACCCTGCTCGCGGCCGCTGAGTCGTTCGAGGTTCTCGCAGAGGTGGCGCGCCGGTCGTGACCTCCACCGCAGTCTTCGTCGGCCTCGACCTCGGCACCTCGAGCCTCAAGGCGGTGGCGGTCGACGAGGTCGGGTCGGTGGTGGCCCGTGCGACGGTGGTGTACGCGACGTTCCGTGGCCCGGATGGGGCGGCCGAGCAGGAGCCGGCCGACTGGTTCGCTGCTGTGGGCATGGCGGTCGCGGAGCTCGCCGCCGTCGTCCCGGGCGAGCGGTGGGCAGGGGTGGGGCTTTCCGCGATGATCCCGACTCTGGTCCTCGCGGACGCCGACGGTCAGGCGATCGGGCTGGCGCGTACCTGGGAGGACGGCCGGGCGCAGGATTGGGGCGTACGGCTGCGCGAGCACGTCGGAGCTGCGGGCCTCTACCACCGGACCGGTCAGTGGGTCGACGGACGCTACCTGCTGCCCATGGCGCTGCAGCGCCTTGCCGAAGACCGGGGCGCCGGGGGAGCCGGGGCGGCCCGCTGGATCCTGGGGGCCAAGGACCTGCTGCTCGGCTGGCTGACCGGGGAGCTGGTCACGGACCCGAGCACGGCCGCAGGGTATGGCTGCTTCGACCTGCGGACGATGTGGTGGGCCGACGACGTCCGCTCTGCAGCCGCGGATCTGCTCGGTACCGGGCTGAGCAGCACCGAGCTGCCCGCTCTCCCAGGGGTGCTCCCCTCGATGACGGCGTTCCCGCTGCTAGCTTCACGGGCTGCCGAGCTGGGGCTCCCGGCCGGGCTGCCGATCGTCCTTGGGGCGGCGGACTCGGTGCTCGGCGCCCTCGGCATTGGCGTCACCGAGCCCGGCGAGGTCGCCTATCTCGCGGGCACCAGCACAGTGATCCTGTCGTTGAGCAGCGAGCTGGTGCTCGACCCCGAGCACCGGTACCTCGTCACACCGCTTGCTTCCGGCGACGGCTGGGGGCTGGAGATGGACCTGCTCAGCACCGGCAGCGCGATCCAGTGGCTGGCGACGCTGCTGTCCGTACCGGAGGATCGCCTGCTCGAGCTCGCCAGCGCCGTCGCTCCTGGTATGCCGACGCTGCCCACGTTCCTGCCATACCTCGCGCCTGGGGAGCAGGGTGCATTGTGGGATGCCGAGCTCTCGGGGTCCGTGGTGGGGCTCGACCTCAGCCACGGGTCGGCCGAGCTCGGGCGGGCGCTGCTCAACGGCATCCTGGTCGAGAGCCGGCGCTGCCTGGCCGCCCTGGATGCTGTCACCGGCAGCGGCCCCGTACGCCTTGCCGGGTACACGACAGGCGGTGGCTTCGGCCAGGAGCTGTCCGATGCCACCGGCCGACCCGTGGTCGTGACCGACGATCGCGGGCGCGACGCGTCGGCCCTCGGTGCGGCACTGCTCGCTCGTACGGCTATCAGCGGCGCCATTGCGGCCACGGCTGCGCAGGCTCCCGGGGGGACCATGCTCGTCCCCGACCAGGCGCGGGCCCGCGTGTGGACCTCGATCGCCGAACGGCATGATGGCGTGCTCCACGCGTTTCGCCCTGTCATGGCCCAGCGGGACCCCCTGCCCGTTGAGGAGGCGATGGCATGACAGCGACCGACCAGCAGCGCGGCAGCTCCACCGAACCCTTTGCCAGCCGCGGTTTCGCGAGCGACAACTGCTCGGGAGTGCACCCTGAGGTGATGGCGGCGCTGGCCGCGGTCAACGTCGGGCACCAGCCGAGCTACGGCTGGGACGACAGCACCGAGCAGCTCCAGGAGACCTTCCGCGCCCACTTGGGGGACACGGCGCAGGCCTTCCCGGTGTTCAACGGCACCGGGGCCAACGTGGTCGCGCTCCAGGCGATCACCCAACGCTGGGGTTCGGTCATCTGCTCGTCCAACGCGCACGTGTTCTACGACGAGTGCGGCGCCCCTGAGAAGGTAGGCGGGCTCAAGCTGCTCGGTGTCACGGCCTGGCACGGGAAGCTGACCCCGGAGCTGATCGACCGGGAGGCGTACGGCTTCGACGACGAGCACCGGGCCAGGCCACAGGCCGTGTCGATCACGCAGACCACCGAGCTCGGGACCGCGTACACCGTCGACGAGATCGCGGCGATCGCCGACCACGCCCACTCCATGGGGATGCACGTGCACATGGACGGTGCGCGGATCTCCAACGCTGCGGCCTCGCTGGGCGTACCGCTGGGGGCGTTCACGACCGATGTCGGAGTCGACGTGATCTCCTTCGGTGGCACCAAGAACGGGCTGATGTTCGGCGAGTGCGTCGTGGTGCTCAACCCCGACGCGGCTTCCGGAATGCTCTACGTACGCAAGTCGAACATGCAGCTGGGCTCCAAGCTTCGCTTCGTCTCGGCGCAGTTCGAGGCGCTGCTCGGCGGCGACCTGTACCTGCGGAACGCCCGCCATGCCAACGCGATGGCGACGCGGCTGGCGGTCGCGCTGAGGGACGTCCCGGGCGTGCAGCTGTTGCACCCAGTGGAGGCCAACGCGGTCTTCGCGCTGCTGCCAGGAGATGTCGCCGAGCAGCTGCGGCGTACCTTCACGTTCTCGACCTGGAACGAGCGAACCGGCGAGGTACGCCTGATGACCTCGTTCGACACCGCCGAGTCCGACGTGGACGCCCTCGCCGCGGAGGTCCGACGTCTCGCGGGCTGATCGGTAGGGTGACGCCGTGACCTGGACCCAGTCGACCGACCGCTTCAGCGTGCCGTCCGGTGCGCTGCGGATGGCGCTCTTCCTGCAGATCCTCGACCGCTTCCCTCCCGGCCGGCTCCTCGATCTCGGTACCGGGCACGGCATGTTCGCCCGGCTGGCTGCCGACTGCGGCTGGGACGTGACCGCCGTCGACGCCCGTGACGAGCGGTTCCCCGCCGACCCCCGCGTCACCTGGCTGCACCAGGACATCCGTGACTGCGCGACCGCCGGGTACGACCTCGTGTGCGCACTCGGCCTCTGGTACCACCTGACTCTGGCGGACCAGCTGGGGCTCGCGGCACGGTCCGACGGTGCGCCGCTGATGATCGACACGCACATCGCGATGGAGGACAAGCGGGCGCACCGCAAGCACGGCAAGCGGGTCTCGCGGATGCTCACGGACACCGGCTACGAGGGCCGGCACTACTTCGAGGGTGACCTGCAGGATCGCTTCACG
This sequence comes from Sporichthyaceae bacterium, assembly GCA_031394045.1. Classification (GTDB taxonomy): domain Bacteria; phylum Actinomycetota; class Actinomycetes; order Prado026; family Prado026; genus JANYIP01. Next base: position 935 of record JANMWN010000233.1, on the reverse strand, counting down.
GCGTCGTTCCGCAACGAGAAGTCGTTCTGGCCGACAGAGGCGTCGCTTCGGCGCGAGCTCATGTCGGCTGGCTACGACGTGGTCGAGACCTTCGACCCGCCGATCGATGCTGACCGCAGGTTCTTCCTCGCCACCCGGATCGATGCTGACCGCAGCACCCGGCTCGACGACCTCATCACGCCCTACATCCCGCGCGCCTGAATCCTCCATCGCTGCAGACATGGTGGGGGTCCCCACCCCCAATTTGTCCGCAGCGATCAGGGTCTGGGACCAACGTCTCGTGTGACGAACCAGAGCACCGTTGGGACCAGCAAGATCGGTACGTAGAGCGAGAGGCGAGCCGCCACTGATCGCCCTTCGACATCGGCTGGACGGGGACCTTCGGCGGGACCCGTGCTCCGAGCTGCCCGCCTCCGAAGGCGACGCCCACCCCGAACATGACGGCGATGACCGGGTGATCCATGAAGCCCTTGCCCATGCCGGTGACATCGACCTCGTCGTGGTGTCGATCGTCGACCATCTCGCCCTCCTTGCCCCCGGTGCCGTCGCATTCGACGACGGATCCGGCCACGTCGCCGAGGCTACGGGGCGGGGCCGGTTCGGGTGAATACGGGTGAGCCGGCGGGTACTGGGGTGATGGTCCAGATGTTGCCGTTGGAGTGGATGAATCGGTGGCAGTGCCCGCAGAGGGCGACCAGGTTGTCTAGGTCGGTGGGTCCGCCGTCGGCCCAGTGCCAGATGTGGTGGATGTGCCGGGGGTGGTTCCCGCAGTGCGGGGTCTGGCACCGGTAGTGGTCGCGTGCGAGGACGGCGAGTCTCTGGGCCAGGGTGGGGTTGCGGGTGGTCCGCCCGGCGTCCAACGGCTGAGAGGCGCTACCCAGGACGATGGGGAGGATCTTGGCGTCGCAGGCGATCCGCCTTGCGGCTTCGGGGGA
>JANMWN010000189.1:0-29861 GCA_031394045.1 Sporichthyaceae bacterium | reverse complement strand
CCCCCCGCCCGGTCTTTCTTTACTTACCTGTGGCCCACCCCCCTTCCGCCCCAGTTATAACAAAACCTCGACTCGGAAACCGGGCGGGGCGGGTCGGAGCTCAGAGCTGGATGGTGACGTCCATCCAGGTACGCCGGCGGCACGCGGGGCAGCGCATCCAGGACCAGGGGGTCGGTCGCAGGATCGGCAGGTGCACCGAGGGCACCGCCAGCCGCAGCGCCTCCCGCGCCGAGACGACCGAGCGTTCGCCGCAGAACGAGCAGGTCAGGCTGACCGAGCCGAACGACGGCTTCTGCTCGGCGGCGCTGAACAACGCGCGCTTGCCGTCGGTGTCGGGAACGGCCCCGCTCGCGACGGTCAGATCGTCCACCGGGTCGGGCGTACGCCGCCGCAGCCGGTCGAAGCCGGGGTCCTTGGGAATGGTCACGACGCCTTCCGCCCCTTCATCAGCAGCCGGGCGTGCTCACGGTAGGCCGCCGCGCCCTTGGAGCCGCTGGCCGTCGCCAGGATCGAGCGCCCGGCCGCGGGTGCCTCGGCGAACCGTACCGACTTGGTGATCGGCGGATCCAGTACCCGCAACGCATAGCGCTCGGACACGTCCGCGAGCACCGCCTGCGCGTGCTTGGTACGCCCGTCGAACTGGGTCGGCAGCACGCCGAGGACCACGAGCCCGCGGTTGGTCAGCCGCTGGACGTCACGGACGGTGTCGAGCAGCTGCCCGACCCCGCGGTGCGACAGCGTCTCGCACTGCAACGGGATCAGCACCGAGTCGGCCGCGGTCAGCGCATTGAGGGTGAGCACGCCGAGCGAGGGCGAGCAGTCGAGCAGCACCCAGTCATACCGGTCGCCAAGCTCCTCCAGAGCGGTGCGCAGGGCGTACTCGCGCCCCGTACGCGTGAGCAGCATCGCCTCGGAACCGGCCAGGTCGATCGTCGACGGGAGCAGGTCGACGCCGTCGTCGGTGGCCTGGACGGCCATCGCGGCCGATACCCGCCCGAGCAGCACGTCGTGGACCGACAGCTCGAGCGCCTCCGGGTCGAGCCCGAGCGAGAACGTGAGGCAGGCCTGCGGGTCGAGGTCGACGAGGAGCACCCGCTGCCCCTGCTCGGCCAGCGCGGCACCGAGCGAGGCCACCGTGGTGGTCTTGGCGACGCCGCCCTTCTGGTTGGCGACGGCGAGGGTGTGGGTCACGAGCAATCCGATGAGAGAGCGTGCGAGGGGCTTGCGGGAGACGTGCGAGTTGCCGGGTCCGGGACACGGGCGGCACGGGTACGAGCCCTATTCTGCCTCGGGTGAGCACTCCTCCGTTCCTCGAGCTTCCGACCGGTGTCACCGCCAGGGCCATCGACACCGCGCGCGGCACCTTCGCGGCGCACGAAGCGGGTGACCCGAGCGCCCCGACGGCCCTTCTGGTCCCGGGTTTCACCGGCAGCAAGGAGGACTTCGTCGCCATCCTGGCGCCCCTGGCCGGGGCCGGCTACCACGTCGTGGCGTACGACCAGCGCGGTCAGTACGAGACAGCTGGCCCGCCCGGGCCCGAGGGCTGGACCCTGGCCGGCTTCGGCGCTGACGCGCTGGCGGTTGCCGACGCCATCACCAGCGAGCCGGTCCACCTGCTCGGCCACTCGTTCGGGGGCCTGGTCGCCAGGGCTGCGGTCCTGGCCCACCCGAGCCGGTTCCGCTCCCTGGTGCTGATGTCCTCGGGCCCCGCCGCGATCTCGGACGAGCGCTCGGCCCTGCTCGAGCAGATGGCGGCCGGCCTCGACCTGTTCGGGCTGGCCGTCGTCTGGAACGTCATCCGGGAGCAAGAGGTCGCGGCGGGCTGGCAGCCGTTGCAGGACCCGCGGCTCGACGCCTTCCTGCACCAGCGTTTCCTCGCGAACGACCCGGCCGGTCTCGCGGCCATGGCCCGCATCCTGGCGACCGAGCAGGACCGTACCGACGAGCTCCGGCTGGTGGCCCCGCCCACCCTCGTGGCCTTCGGTGCCGAAGACGACGCATGGTCTCCGAAGATTCAGGCCGAAACCGCGTCACGACTCGGCGCGGTCACCGTCTCGTTCCCGGAAGCAGCACATTCCCCGGCGGCGGAGTCGCCCGGAGCAACGGCCAGCGAGCTGGTCGCGTTCTGGGACCGAGTCGAGGGAGCGGGCTAGCCTCCCTGGCGGAGGAGGGACATTGACCGTGATGACGGAGCTGCGCGCAACCCTGAGCGCGGAACCCGAGCAGGTGGCCGAGGCTCGTCGGCTCGTCGCCGGCTACCTCCGCGAGAGTGGCGACGACGACGGCGAGGTCGCCGTCCTGCTGGTCAGCGAGCTGGTGACCAACGCGATCCTGCACGGACGGGCGCCGCTGGAGCTGCGCGCCCAGGCTGCCGGGTCGGGCCTGCGGGTCGAGGTCCATGACCACGACCCGTCGACGCCGCCGGTACTGCGCCACGACTACGACCTGACCGAGCCGGGCGGCCGCGGCCTCCAGCTCGTCGACACGCTGGCGGACCGCTGGGGATGGTCCGAGAACGACGGCGGCAAGGTGGTCTGGTTCGAGCTCGACGCCTGAGCACCCGCTGCACGATCGAGGAGCTGAGCAGGGACTAGTTGTCGGCTGGTGGAGGAGGGCCTTCCTGGGGGGGACGGGCCCGACCGACAACTACTCCGTGATCAGTTCCTCGACTGCGTCCCAGGACCGCTTGGGCGCAGCCGCAGCCCGGCCCTCGGGACAGTGCCTGGCGAAGTCGCACCAGCCGCACAGCGAGCCCGTGTGCGGCGGGAACACCCGGTCGACCTCGGCAGGGTCCATCGGCCCCGCCTTGAACGCCTCGTCCGCCGCGGAGGCCTCGTCGGCGATCGACTCGGCCCTGCGCAGGTGCCGGCCGAGCGACTCCTGCGTGTGGTCGAACCCGTGCACCTCCCCCGTCGGCAGGTGGTGCAGCTCGACCCGGCGGCAGTCGGCCCGCAGGGTGCGCCGTGCGCCGAGGACGTACATCGCCATCGCCAGCGAGCCGCGCGCGTCGTCCGTCGTCAACGGTCGGCGCCCGGTCTTGTAGTCGACGATCACCAGCTCGTCGCCTCGCTCGTCGATCCGGTCGACCCGGCCGCTGACGGCCAGCCGCTCGGTCTTGGTCGCGACAGTACGTTCGACGCCCCTGGGCTCGGCCTCGGGGTCCAGCCGGGCGGCGTACCGCTCGACCATCTCGCGGGCACGCGATCGGACCGCGGCCGACTGGGCGTCGTCGCGATAGCCCTCGGTCAGCCAGCCGGTCTCCACCAGCGTGCCGGCGGCCTCGGGCGTACGCCGGGCCAACGGCACGTCCCACCAGGACCGGAGCGCGTTGTGCACGCTTGAGCCCAGCGAGTTGTGCGCCCACGGCGGGCCCTTCGGCGGCGTGGGCCGGTCGAGATAGCTGAAGCGGTACTTGCGCGGGCAGTCGAGCCAGCTGGTCAGCCGGGTCGGTGTGCACGAGAAGAGCCGCCGCGGCATGCCTTCGAGGCCCAGCTGCTCGTCACCCCCCGAGGCCATCAGCTCGTCAGCGCCATCAGTGCCATCAGTGCCATCAGTGCCCGCGGGCGACCCACGCGTCGTAGTCGACCGCCTCGGCACCCACCGCCGTCTCGTCGCCGTGACCGGTCAGGACCCGGGTCTCCGGCGGCAGCGCGAGGACCCGCTCGCGGATCGAGGCCAGGATCGTGGGGAAGTCGCTGTACGAGCGTCCGGTCGCCCCGGGCCCGCCGTGGAAAAGGGTGTCCCCGGAGAGCAGGACCCCCAGCGCGGGTACGTGCAGGCAGACCCCGCCGGGCGAGTGCCCGGGAGTGTGCAGGACCACCACCTCGACCCCGGCGACCTCGATCCGGTCGCCGTCCGCGAGCTGGGACGGCGTGCGGTCGGGGTAGACCACCTGCCACAGCATCAGGTCGTCCGGGTGCAGCAGGATCGGCGCCCCGGTGCTGTCGGCGATGGCCCCGGCAGCACCGATGTGGTCGTCGTGGCCGTGCGTGCAGACCACGGCGACGACCCCTCGGCCGGCGACCGCCGCGAGGATCGCGGCCGCGTCGTGCGCCGGGTCGACGACGATCACCTCGTCGTCGTCACCGAGCAGCCAGACGTTGTTGTCGACCTCCCAGGTACCTCCGTCGAGCGAGAACGTGCCACTGGTGACCAGCCGTTCGACGCGCGCGACCATGAGCTCCCCGCCCTAGAGAACGACGACGGAGCGAAGGACGTCGCCATGGTGCATCTTCTCGAACGCGGCCTCGACGCCGTCCAGGCCGATGGTCTCGGAGACGAAGCGCTCCAGCGGCAGCCGGCCCTGGAGGTAGAGGTCGATCAGGGTCGGGAAGTCGCGCGAGGGCAGGCAGTCGCCGTACCAGCTCGACTTGAGGGAGCCGCCGCGACCGAAGAGCTCGATCAGGGGCAGCTCGATCTTCATGGTCGGGTCGGGCACGCCGACGAGCACGACGGTGCCGGCGAGGTCGCGGGCGAAGAAGGCCTGCCGGTAGGTCTCCGGCCGGCCGACGGCGTCGATGACCACGTCGGCGCCGAAGCCGTCGGTGAACCCCCGGATCGCCTCGACCGGGTCGGTGCTGCGCGAGTTGACCGTGTGGGTGGCCCCGAAGTCCTTGGCCCACTCGAGCTTCCGGTCGTCGACGTCGACGGCGATGATCGTACGAGCGCCGGCCAGCCGGGCACCCGCGATGGCGGCGTCACCGACCCCGCCGCACCCGATGACCGCGACCGTGTCCCCACGCGAGACGCCACCGGTGTTGATGGCCGCGCCGAGCCCGGCCATCACCCCGCAGCCGAGCAGGCCGGCGACCTGCGGCGGCGCCTTCGGGTCGACCTTGGTGCACTGACCCGCGGCGACGAGGGTCTTGTCGGCGAAGGCGCCGATGCCGAGCGCGGGCGAGAGCGGCGTACCGTCCTCGAGCGTCATCGGCTGGGTCGCGTTGTGCGTGCTGAAGCAGTACCAGGGGCGCCCGCGGCGGCACGCGCGGCACTGTCCGCAGACGGCCCGCCAGTTGAGGATCACGTAGTCGCCCGGCGCCACATCGGTGACGCCCTCGCCCACGGACTCGACGATGCCCGCCGCCTCGTGGCCGAGGAGGTACGGGAATGCGTCGTTGATCGCTCCCTCGCGGTAGTGCAGGTCGGTGTGGCAGACCCCGCACGCCTGGATCTTGACCTTGGCCTCGCCGGGACCGGGGTCGGGCACCAGGATCGTCTCGAGGGTCACCGGCGCACCCTTCGCGCGCGCCACCACTCCGCGTACCCGCTCCACCATCGCTGCCTCCAGCTCGTAGCGCCGTACCGTCGCGCAGCCGGGTCGTCGGCCGCGTCCGGGACACCCTAGAAGGTCGCGCCGACGTCGCGCAGCCCGACCCTGACTCGCGAGTCAGGTAAGGCGGGGGGACTGGGCGCCGAAGGGGAGGTCGAGGGGGTGCCCTGCGTCCCGGAGGTCGACCAGGGACATGTGGTCTTGCAGCACGAGCCCGGCCGTGTCCGGCCAGAGCACCGCCCAGAGCCAGTAGCCGAGCGCCTCGCCCACGTACGCCACCCGGTCGTCCTCGCCCTCGACGTTCCACAGCGCGGTCGGGTGCCCTGCGGCATGCACCCGCGCGTGCGGCGCCGTACGGTCCGAGAGCGGTCCGGCATCCGGGCCGGACAGGCCGGCGAACCGGGCGCCCAGCCCGATCCCCGGCTCCTCGGCGATCAGGAGCAGCTCGCCGGTACCGCCGAGGGGCGCCGGCCCCGAGAGCGCGACCACGGTCGCCCGCGCCCCCGTACGCTCGTCGCCCGCATGCGCCGCACCCGTCACCAGCCAGCCGTGCGGCAACGGCCAGGGCAGCCAGACGGGTACGCCCGAGCGGGCCACCAGCCAGTCCATCGACTCGGCGGTCGGCGGGAGCGTGCGGCGGTGGAACGGGTGGACGCCCCCGTGCTCGTGGCAGACCCACTCGTTCGACACCAGCCCCGGGACGTCGAGACGTCCGGAACAGCGAGGGCAGACCGGCTCCGGTCGCATGGACCGAGCGTCGACCGCGCGAGGCCCTAGGTCAAGAGGCCCGAGATCAAGAGGCCGGAAGGGGTCTGCCTGGCTGCTCGCCGCCACGCGCGTGCCCGTACGACATCTTCGGCACCATCACCTTGCGGCGGAAGATGCACACGACGGTGCCGTCCTGCTTGTATCCCTGGGTCTCGACGTACACGATGCCGCGGTCGTCCTTGGACTTGGACTCGGTCTTCTCCAGCACCTTGGTCTCGCCGTAGATCGTGTCGCCGTGGAAGGTCGGCGCGACGTGCCGCAGCGACTCCACCTCGAGGTTGGCGATCGCCTTGCCGCTCACGTCCGGCACGGACATGCCGAGCAGCAGCGAGTAGATGTAGTTGCCAACGACCACGTTCTTGCCGAACTCTGTCGTCTCGGCGGCGAAGTGGGCATCCAGGTGCAGCGGGTGGTGGTTCATCGTGAGCAGGCAGAACAGGTGGTCGTCGTACTCGGTAACCGTCTTTCCCGGCCAGTGCTTGTAGGTCGCGCCGACCTCGAACTCCTCGTAGTAGCGGCCGAACTGCATGCTCACCCGTCCTTAGTTGTGCGATCGGTTTGAACTAGCACGCACAATCTTCTACCTAAGGGGCCTTCGCCCAGTCGACGGGTACGCCGTGAGGCGGCGCCGTCCCCAGCAGCCGGCCCTCGATACCGGTCGAGTCCCCCTCGGCAGGCGGCCAGGCCGAGAGGCGTACGCCGTGCTGCCAACGGTGGTCTGGACCCGGATCGCCCTCGGTCTCGAACCGCAGGTGCGCGAAGCGGGCCTCCGGGGTGGCTTGGCTCGCCAGCCGGGCGATCGCGGCCAGGACCCGCTTTCTCTCGGCGGCGTCGACGTACTGCCACATGATCGAGTGCCACAGCACCGTCACCAGGCCCGGCCGCAGCTCGATCGACTCGACCAGGTCGGCCGCGCCGATCCGCAGCAGCTGGGCTGGTTCGTCGGCAGCCACGGCGAGCGCCGCCCGCAGCCGTTCGAGCCGCTGCAGGTCGTCGGCCCAGACGTACGAGGTGAGCGTCAGCCTGCCGTCGGTGGTCGTCGGGTCGATGGGATGCAGGTCGCCACCGACCCGCTCGACGACCTCGTACGCGGGCGCGTCGCGCAGCGGGAGCGGGGTGTCGACCAGCAGGCCGGGCCCGACCGGCAGCAGGTCGGGCCGCAGGTTGAGCCCCGCGCTGGTACCGATCTCGTAGAGGCGGACGGGACGGCCGCCGGACCACTGCGCGACGAGCTGGAGGCCGCCGAGCAGCGGACCGGAACGGCCGACCTCGTTGGTCTGAGGGGCCTTGGCCAGCCCGGCTCGCAACGCAGAATCGTGCTCCACCAAGGTGTCCCGGACGACCGGCCAGGCCGCTTCGACCTCTGCTGTGCCGCCGACGCTCGGGTAGAAGAGCGCGAGCGCAGGCGCCTCCCGCGCGAGCACGAGCCGGTGCAGGCCGCCGAGCAGGCGCAGCCCTGGCAGGTCGCTCGCGACAGCTGCCACCGTGACATCGGGTCCGATCCAGCGCGCCAGGAGGTCGGCCGTCGGCCCGCCGGCCGCCACGTCGTCAGCGAGGTGGTGCCCCAGCACGCCGTACATCGGTGAGCCGTGGGCGGCGCAGTAGTCGGCCTGGCTCCGCAGGTACGCCGTGAGCACCGCGTGGTCGCTCATGCCAGCGACACCGCTCGCCGCCTCGGGTCCCGCAGGTCGGTGCCCTCCGCGAGCCAGCGAGCCTCGAGCGCTTCCGCGCCGTGGACCCGGCGCCAGGCCGCCTCGGCCGGCGTCATCGGGAACAGCGGGAAGAACTGCACCGGGTGCGGGCCCGCGACGTCCTCGACCAGCCCGCCCGGGGAGCCGACGAGGACCGCGCTGAACCCGGCGCCGTCCCACAGCGGTTCGCTGAGGTCGAGGCTGGCGCCGGCCGCGACGACCAGCCCCTCCACGGACGGGGTCATCGCCAGCACGGCCAGCCGTCGGAACACGTCGTCGCGCGGTTCGTTCAGCGTCAGCAGCAGCTCCGCGCGCGGGCCCTGGTCCGGGGCGGGCGCGAGCTCGGCCGGGTCGGTCATCGGGTACCGCGCCATCCCGAGCGTCACGTACCGGACGGGATCCCCCACACCTCCGCTGTGCCCCACACCTCCGCTGTGCCCCAGACCTCCGAAACGCAGCACCTCGACCCGGTCGGTACCGACGAACGTGACCGCCGCCCGGCCGCGTACCTCACCCAGCGCCGCGACGAGGTGCGCCTCGACGTCGACCAGCAGCTCTGCGCTCACGCCTCAAGGCGGGCCAGCGCAGCCTTGGCCTCCTCGAGCTTGGGCCAGGAGCAGACGACGTCGTAGGTCGTGGCCACGATCTGGCTGCGCGAGGTGAAGTCGCGGCGCCCGCCCGACAGGGCGTACCCGACCGCACCGAAGATCGCGCCGAAGATCGCGCCGTAGAACAGGCCGAACAGGATCAGCTCGAACGAGCTGGTGCCGCTCTTGGCGAACAGCCCGAGCAGGAGCCCGACGAACATGCCGAACCAGGCGCCGGACGCGAGCCCGCCGGCGATCGCTCGGCCCCACGTGAGGCGGCCGAGGACGGTCTCGGCCATCTTGAGGTCACTGCCGACGATCCCGACGTTCTCGACCGGAAACTTGTTGTCGGACAAGAAGTCCACGGCGCGCTGGGCCTCCGCGTACGTCTTGTAGCTCGCCAGCAGCGGGCGGTTCTGCACCGGCTGCTGGCCGTGTTGACCTGGCAGGTTGGACGGGGAGAACTGCGACACGGGTGCCACCTCCTGACGGGCCAGCGGCTGCTGGCGTACGGCCGACGCGTATGCGGTCAGCCCTTGAGCCTGTAGTCCTCGAGCAGCCTTCGCCCGATGATCATGCGCTGGATGTCGGCGGTGCCTTCGCCGATCAGCAGCATGGGCGCCTCGCGGTAGAGCCGCTCGATCTCGTACTCCTTGGAGTAGCCGTACCCGCCGTGGATCCGGAACGAGTCCTCGACCACGTCGCGGCAGAACTCGCTGGCGAGGTACTTGGCCATCCCCGCCTCGAGGTCGTTGCGCTCGCCCGAGTCCTTCTTGCGCGCCGCCATGATCATCATCTGGTGCGCGGCCTCGACCTTGGTGGCCATGTCCGCCAGGCGGAACGCGACCGCCTGGTGCTCCGCGATCGGCTTGCCGAAGGTCACCCGCTGCTGGGAGTACGCGATGCCCAGCTCGAAGGCCCGGTGCGCCAGCCCGCAGGCGCGCGCAGCGACGTTGACGCGGCCCACCTCGACGCCGTCCATCATCTGGTAGAAACCCTGGCCCGTCTTGCCGCCGAGCAGCGCGCTCTCCGGCAGCCGCAGGCCGTCCATGACGAGCTCAGTGGTGTCGACGCCCTTGTAGCCCATCTTGTCGATCTTGCCGGGGATGGTCAGCCCGGGGAGCACCTGCCCGAACCCGGCCGGCTTCTCGATCAGGAACGTCGCCATCTTGCGATAGACGGACGCGTCCTGCTCAGCGTCCTGGTCGGCACGTACTAGTACGGCGACCAGCGTGGACGAACCACCGTTGGTGAGCCACATCTTCTGCCCCGTCAAGGTCCACTCGCCGGTCGCGTCGTCGCGCACCGCCCTGGACGTGATCGCCGAGACGTCAGAGCCGCAGCCCGGCTCGCTCATCGAGAACGCCCCCCGCACCTCCCCCGTCGCCATCCGCGGCAGGAAGTGCTGCTTCTGCTCCTCGGTCCCGTGCTGCATCAGCATGTACGCCACGATGAAGTGCGTGTTGATGATGCCCGAGACGCTCATCCAGCCGCGCGCGATCTCCTCCACGCACAGCGCGTACGTCAGCAGGGACTCGCCCAGGCCGCCGTACTCCTCGGGGATCATCAACCCGAAGATCCCCATCGCCTTCATCCCCTCGACGATGTCCGCGGGGTACTCGTCCGCATGCTCCAGCCTCTGGGCGTTGGGGATGATCTCGCCGTCGACGAAGTCACGGACGGCCTGCAGGATCTCCTGCTGGATGTCGGTCAATCCCTCGGTCTGCGCAAGCCGGCCCATCACGTGCTCCTACCTGTCGGGCGTTTCCCGAGTATGCCCTGACCTCACACGCACGTGCCCGTCGACTAGCTCGTGGGTACCTCGAAGGTCTGGGTACGCGCCATCCCTGCGGCGCGGCCCTTGGCCGAGATGACCAGGGCCATCTTGCGCGAGGCCTCGTCGATCATCTCGTCGCCCAGCATCACCGCACCCCGGGCGCCGCCGGCCGCGGAGGTGTAGTGGTCGTACGCGTCCAGGATCAGCTCGGCATGGTCGTAGTCGGCCTGCCGGGGCGCGTAGACCTCGTTGCAGGCATCGATCTGGCCGGGGTGCAGGCACCACTTGCCGTCGAAGCCGAGCGCAGCGGACCGACCGGCGACACGAGTGAAGCCCTCGACGTCGCGGATCTGAAGGTACGGGCCGTCGATGGCCTGCTTGCCGTACGCCCGGGCCGCCATCAGGATCCGCATCAGGATGTAGTGGTAGGCGTCCCCCACGTCGTACCCCGGGGGCTGCTCGCCGACGACCAGCGACTTCATGTTGATGCTGGCCATGAAGTCGGCTGGGCCGAAGATGATCGTCTCGACGCGAGGGGACGCGGCCGCGATCGCGTCGACGTTGATCAGACCCAGCGCGTTCTCGATCTGGGCCTCGATGCCGATCCGGCCGACCTCGTACCCCATGGTCTTCTCGACCTGCGTCATCAGCAGGTCCAGGGCGACCACCTGCTCGGCGGTCTGCACCTTGGGCAGCATGATCGCGTCCAGGTTCGGGCCGGCCCCCTCGACAACCTCGACGACGTCGCGGTAGGTCCACTCCGTGGTCCAGTCGTTGACGCGGACGACCCTGATCCGGTCGCCCCAGCCACCCTCGTTCAGCGCAGCGACGATCGTGCCGCGGGCGGCCGCCTTTGCAAGCGGCGCGCAAGCGTCCTCGAGGTCGAGGAAGACCTGGTCGGCCGGCAGCCCACGCGCCTTGTCGATCATCTTCGGGCTGCTGCCGGGTACGGCGAGGCACGAACGGCGGGAGCGCAGCGCACGCTCGGAGGTCTGGGTCATGGCGCGACCCTAGCGAGGGGGTGCCTCGATCAGATTCTCGGGTCCGGTCCGACCCAGCCCACCGGAGCTGATGACCAGCGCCACCCCGGCGAGCAGGAGCGCCGCCGCCGGGAGCACTCCCCACGGCGGCGACTGACCGAGCCACACCGCGGCAATCAGCGCCGCGCCCGGCATCTCGAACAGCAGCGACATCGACACGACCGTCGGGGACGTGGTGCGCAGCACGATGTTGAACACCGAGTGCCCGAGCAGCTGTGCGCCGACGGTCAGGGCGACCAGCTTGAGCCAGGTGCTGCCGTCGTACCCGCCGAGGTCCTGCCCTCCGACCAGGCACACCACCAGCAGGATCACCGAGCAGAGGCCGTAGCAGATCAGCGTGTACGCGGTGGTGCTCATGCTGCGTCTGGCCTCCGACCCGGCGGACACGTACAGCGCGGCGAAGATGCCGCCGACGAGGGCGAGCAGGTCGCCGAACAGGGCCCGCCCCGACAGCGACAGATCGACGCCGGTGAGCACCAGTACGCCGCCGAACGCCACCGCCATCCCGAGCCAGGCCCGCCGGGGGACGTGCTGCCCCAGCCGGGCCGCGACCAGTGCGGTCCATACCGGCTGCACAGCGACGAGTGCGGTCGACGACGCGACGGAGGTGTAGCGCAACGAGGGCACCCAGGTCGCGAAGTGCGCGGCCAGCAGGACGCCGGCAGCGAGGGCGAGCACCAGCTCGCGGCGGCCCATGGCGAGCAGCTCGCCGCGGTGCCGCCACAGGGCGTACGGGGCGATGACCCCGGTCGCCATGGCGTTGCGCCAGAAGGCGATGGCCAGCGCCGGCGCGACTGTGGCCGCGATCAGCGGGCCGGACGTCGAGACAGCGAGCACCCCGACGACCATGAGCAGCACGTCGCGCGGGGGTGGGCGGCCGACGGCACTCGCGCCCGTCGCCCCGGCCGAGGGTCGCGTCGTCACGGCCTCATCCTGGCAGGATGCGGCGGATGGACCCGGTCGCGTCGCCGCAGCTGCGGCTGGCTCTGGCGCAGGAGGCGCTGCGGCGGTCCGCGGTGCTCTGGCTCGCGCTGCCCTCGGTGGCCACACCTCGACTCGCTTGGTACGCCTGGGTCGACGGCGCGGCGTACGTGGTCCACGAGGGTGACGAGCAGCTGCTGCCGGGGCTCGGGGACCTGCCGACCGTCGAGATCTCGTTGCGCAGCAAGGACAAGGGCAGCCTGCTCGTACGCATCGACGCGTCGGTCGAGCCGCTCGAGGTGGGGGGCGCTGACTGGGTCGCTGCGGCGGCGGAGCTGCACGCCCGCCGGCAGAGCCCGCCCGACGGGGAGGGTCAGCCGGCTCGGTGGGCGGCGCACTCACGGATCACCAGGCTGCGGCCGGTCAGCGCGGCCGAGGGGGCGTGATCCTGCCCTCAGCGACAGGCACGACGTTGCCGCCTACGCGTACCTCCACGGCCTGACCGTCGGCGACGTCGACCGAGCAGGCAAGGGTCGACGGCCGGCCCATCTCGACGCCCTGGGTCACGACGTACGAGGTGGACTCGTGCAGCAGCCCCGAGGCCACCAGCCAGACGCCGTAGGCCAGGGCCGCCGATCCGGTGGCCGCGTCCTCGGCGACACCGACGTCGCCGGCAAACATCCGGGCCCGGGCGGTCTGCGTGGCGGCGTCCCAGGCCACCACGTACACGCCGGTCGCCTCGGACTTCTCGTGCGCGAACGCCTCGAGCAGCGCGAGGTCGGGGCTGCAGCGGGCGAGCGCGTCGGGCCGTACCGGCAGGATCGCGAAGCCGAGGCCGGTCCCGCAGACGCGCGGCAGGTGGCTCCCGACGCCGGGATCCGGGTCGGCCAGGTCGGCGGCGGTGAGCCCCACCGCGGCGAGCAGCGGCGCCGGGTCGATCAGGTCTGAGGCGGTCGGTACGCCGCCGGTCAGCTCGACCGGACCGCCGGCCGCGGATACCGAGAGCGGAAGCTCACCGGCGATGCAGGCCTGCACGACCCGGCCCGCAGCCACCCGGCCCAGCTGGGCCATCAGCCAGCCCGTACCCACGCTGGGGTGGCCGGCGAAGGGCAGCTCGACGTCGGGGGTGAAGATGCGCAGCCGGTAGTCGACGCCACGCGCCCGCTGGTCGGCGGTGGGTTCCATCGGGAACGCCGTCTCGGACAGGTGGAACTCCCGGGCGATCCGCTGCAACTGGTCATCGGTCAGGTCGTCGGCGCCGAGGACGACGGCCAGCGGGTTTCCCGCGTACGCCTCGTCGGTGAACACGTCGACGATCCGGTACTCCAGCGAGGGGTCCATCCCCTCAGTTTCACCGACGATCTTGAGAGATCACTGGTCCGTACGGCGTGTCGGCCAGTGATCTCTCAAGATCAACTCAAGATCAACCCAGGACCGACTCGGTTTGGAGCCGGGCCCAGCTAGAGCTTGGCGAGGTCGATCACGTCGGCGGCCGCGGGAGCCGTGACGCTGTCCGGCTTGTTCCAGTCGCTGAACGTCACCACGCCGCCGTCCTTGCCGGTGTTCGAGGTTTTGACCGGGTACGGCGGGCCGTCGAGGGCGATGAAGAGGAGCGACCCGTCTGAGCCGTCCCTCAGCGCGATCACGCGCTGCCCGTCGACCGTCGACACGTCGCCCTTGCTGACGGTGCCGGTCGGCTTCAGGGTGCCCGTGAAGAACTCGCTCATGTCGGTGAAGCTCTTGTAGCCCGTGGCCATGGTGTCGGTGATCTTGGCGTACTTGCCCGCGAGCAGCGCAGAGGCCTTGGCGTTGCCCAAGGTCTTCCAGGTCGCGGCGTCCGCCTTGAGGAAGTACGCGCCGCCGACCCAGACGACCTCGACCTTGTTGCCGCTGATCCCGACCTTGGCGTCGGAGGCCTTGCTGCCGATCAGCAGGTCGATGGACACCGTGCCGGCATTGCCGGCGACGTGGACCGAGGTCGCCGCCACGGCTGCGCTCTGCGCCTTGGTGAGGATCTCGGCGGCGGTGAGCTTCTCGACGCCGTTCGCGGTCGAGGCTGCAGCCTTGGGTGAGCCAGCGCCGCCAGATGCCGATCCTGCCGACGTACTGCCGCAGGCGGTCAGCATCGCGGCCGAGGCCACGGCGACCACCGCAAGGGCGGTACGGGTACGGGTGCGACGCATGGTGTTCCTCCACTGCTCTTGGGCGAGACTGCTCTTGGGCGAGACGGCTCTCGGATCTGGCTGAGCTCTCGGTTTCTCGGTCAGACGGTGCCGTCGAGCTTGGTTCGGCGGACCTTCGGGAGATCGTCACGACCCCCTGTGACCTTGAGCCGGTAGGCGCGACCTCGCGTGGTGGCCGCCTACGGAGCGTCCGCGCCGGTAACCTCGCACCGTGAGCGGTACGCCCTGGCGGGTCTTCATCGCGCGCCTGGCCGGAGTCGCCGTCTTCGATCCCAACGGTGACCAGGTCGGGCGAGTTCGCGACGTCGTGGTGGCGGTCCGCGGAGGCCGCCAGGCACCGCGCGTTCTCGGTCTCGTCGTCGAGGTCCCGATGCGCCGGCGGATCTTCCTCGCGATGACCCGGGTGACGGCTCTGGACTCCGGCCAGGTGATCACCACGGGCGTCATCAACATGCGGCGCTTCGAGCAGCGCCCGGGTGAGACGCTCGTCCTCGGCGAGATGTTCGACCGCAAGGTGGAGCTCGACGCGTCGCCGGGCTCGACCGAGACGGCTGAGACGGCCGAGACGGTCACCGTGGTCGACGTGGCGATGGAGCAGACGCGTACCCGCGACTGGGAGGTCACCCAGCTGTTCGTCCGCAGGGGCGGGGGTGGCTTCCGGCGCCGTGGCGGCACCGTGGTCGTCGACTGGGCCGAGGTCACCGGGCTGGCCGAGCCGGAGGCCAACCAGGGGGCCGCGAGCCTGCTGGCCGCGTACGAGAAGATGCGCCCCGCCGACCTGGCGCGCGCGCTGCACGACCTGACCCCGAAGCGACGGGTCGAGGTGGCGGCGGCGCTGGACGACGAGAAGCTGGCCGACGTCCTCGAGGAGCTGCCCGAGGACGACCAGATCGAGATCCTCGGCCAGCTCGCACGTGAGCGGGCCGCCGACATCCTCGAGGCGATGGCCCCCGACGACGCGGCCGACCTGCTGGGCGAGCTGCCCCCCGACCAGGCCGAACAGCTCCTCGACCTGATGGAGCCCGACGACGCCGACGACGTGCGCCGGCTGCTGTCCTACGACGAGTACACCGCCGGCGGCATGATGACCACCGAACCTGTGATCCTCTCGCCCGACGCAACGGTCGCCGAGGCGCTGGCCCGGGTACGAAACGCCGACCTGTCCCCGGCCCTCGCCTCGCAGGTCTACGTCTGCCGGGCCCCGCTCGAGACGCCCACCGGCCGGTTCATCGGCATCGCCCACATCCAGCGACTGCTGCGCGAGCCGCCGTCGGCGCTCGTCTCGGGCATCTGCGACACCGACCTTGAGCCGGTGCTCCCGACGGCCACGCTGCCTCAGGTCACGACCTACCTGGCGACGTACAACCTGGTGGCCCTGCCGGTCGTCGACGAGAACGACCACCTGCTCGGCACGGTCACCGTCGACGACGTGCTCGACCACCTGCTGCCGGACGACTGGCGCGAGCACGACGCCGACCACCACGACGGCCGCGGCCGCGGAGGCGTGACGCCCGATGGCTCGTGAGAACAAGGCCGGCCGCGCGAACCGGGCCGGCCGGCTCGACCTGCCGTACGAGCCCAGGCGCAAGGTGCCCCGCCCGGCCTACGACCCGGACACGTTCGGCCGGGCCAGCGAGCGGATCGCCCGCTACATAGGCAGCTGGCGGTTCATCGCCTGGATGACCTTGTTCATCACGGTCTGGCTGATCTGGAACGTGCTGGCGCCCAAGCACCTGCGCTTCGACCCCTACCAGTTCCAGTTCCTCACCCTCCTGCTGTCGCTGCAGGCGTCGTACGCGGCCCCGCTGATCCTGCTCGCGCAGAACCGGCAGGAAGGCCGCGACCGGGTGCAGTACGAGCAGGACCGCTCCCGCGACGAGCGCTCGATCGCGGACACCGAGTACCTCGTCCGCGAGGTGGCCGCCCTGCGGATCGCTCTCGGCGAGGTGGCCACCCGCGACTTCGTCCGCTCCGAGCTGCGCGACCTGCTCGAGGAGTTCGCCAAGCCGCCTGTGGACCGTCAAGCCGGGCGCGAGCCGCGCCGACAATCGCAAGGTGACGCCGCCGCAGGAGACTGAGCTCGCCCTGCGACGAAGGCTCGGCGACATCCTGGTAGGGCACGGCGTCCTCACCGGTGGCCAGCTGCGCGACGTCCTCGCCGAGCAGCGCAGGCAGAGCACCGACGAACCGGCGGCCGAACGCCAGCGGCTCGGTGCCCTGCTGGTCGCGCAGGGGCTGGCGACCGAGGACCAGGTCGCGCAGGCCCTCGGCGAGCTGCTCGGCCGCGAGGTCGTCGACGCCTCGCAGACCCCCATCGACCCGGCGTACGCCCGGCTGGTCCCGAGAGCGCTGGCCGAGCGCGGCCAGGTGCTGGTGCTCGGCGTCGGCGCGCGCGGTCTCCGGGTCCTGGCCGCGGACCCCACGGACGTGCTTACCCTCGACGACGTGCGCCGCCATGCCGGCGTGCAGCGGCTGGAGATCCTGGTGGGTACGCCCTCGCAGCTCCGCGGGCTGCTCGAACGGGTGTGGTCGTTGTCCCAGAGCGCGGAAGTCATCGCGGACGTGCTCGCCGAGGCCGACCCGCTGCCCGCGGACGACGACCCCGTGGTGGCCGACGCGCCGACCGTGCGCCTCCTCGACTCGATCCTGGCCGACGCGGTACGCAACCGTGCCAGCGACGTGCACGTCGAGCAGCAGGCCGACGCAGTCCGGATCCGCTACCGGGTCGACGGCGTGATGCGTGATGTCGTCGCGCTGCCCAAGTCGGTGGGCCGAACGCTGACCGCCCGCATCAAGGTCGTGTCCGGCATGGACATCGCCGAGCGGCGGGTCCCCCAGGACGGCCGGATCCGGCTCGCCGTCGACGGCGGCCGGGTGGACGCCCGGGTGAGCACGCTGCCCTCGGTGCACGGCGAGAAGGTGGTGGTACGCCTGCTCCCTGGCGCCTCGTCGATCCAGCGCCTGGAGGAGCTCGGGCTCGAGGACGAGCAGCGAGTGGCCCTCACCCGCGCGCTGGACGCACCGCAAGGGCTGGTCATGATCACCGGACCGACCGGCTCCGGCAAGACGAACACGCTGTACGCCGCGATCCAGGAGACGATCACCACCGAACGGAACGTGGTCACGCTCGAGGACCCGATCGAGATCGAGATGACCGGCATCACCCAGGTGCCCGTCGACGACAAGACCGGCATGACGTTCGAGCGCGGGCTGCGGGCCCTGCTGCGCCAGGACCCTGACGTGATCCTGGTCGGCGAGGTCCGCGACGGCATCACCGCCGAGCTCGCCCTGCGCGCCGCCATGACGGGTCACCTGGTGCTCACGACGTTGCACACCAACGACGCAGTCGCCGCGCTCCCCCGCCTGGTGGACATGGGCGTCGAGCCGTACCTCGTGGCGTCAGCGCTGTCGCTGGTCGTCGGGCAGCGCCTCGTACGTGTGCCGTGCAAGGAGTGCGCCGAGCCCTACGAGCCGGACGGGACGACGCTTTCAGCCCTCGGGATCACCCTGGCCGACCTGGGTCCCGGCACCGCTCGCGGCGTGGGGTGCGCGAGCTGCGGGCGGAGCGGCTACCGCGGCCGGCACGGGCTCTTCGAGGTCCTCGAGGTCGGCGCCAGGCTCCGGCACGCCCTGCTCAGCACCCCCGACGAGGCCACCCTGTCCGGGCTGGCGCACGCCGCCGGCTTCCGCACCATGCGCGAGCACGGCCTGACCCTCGCCGGTCTGGGCGGTACGACGTACGAAGAGGTCCTGCGCGTGACCCGCGCCGGGATCTAGCGAGGGCTCAGCGCCGGGCGCGTTCCAGCCGCAGGGCCAGCGTCGGGCAGGCGTGCACCGCCGCCCTCGCCTCGGCCAGCGCCAGAGGCGGGACCGGCCGGCGGACGATGGCGTAGCCCCACTCGTCGAGGTCGACCGACTCCGGCAGCAGCTCGGCACAGAGTCCGTGCGCCCGGCACAGGATCGGGTCGACCCGCAGCTCCCAGGCGTCCGGCCCGCGCGGCGCGGACAGGATCATCGCGCCGCCCGGACGCTGTATTCCGGCTGCCCTGGCTGCCTCGGCTGCAGGAGCGGGAGCCTCGGGCCTACCCCGGCGAACGAGCACGGCCGCCCGGCCAGGTGCTGCCGGACGTCGTCGGCGAAGGCGACCAGGGCGCTCTCGGCCAGCCGGACGGCACCGTCGGGGTGCGCGCACGCACCTCGCCCGGCCACCTCGCCGAGCCGCCGCTCCAGCCGCCGCAGGACCAGGGCGTCGCGTACGGCCGACCCGGTGGCCAGCGAGGCGAAGTCCCCGGCGACGGCGGGCAGCCCGAACATGCACGGGCCGCACTGGGCCGCGGACTCCCCCGCCAGGTAGCGCAGGACGTGCGCGGTCTCGGCCACGCCGCACGCGCTGGCCGGGAGCGCGATGACCGAGCCGACCCCGACCGAGGCTCCGGCCGCGGCCAGGTGCTCGTGCGTCAGCGGCACGTCGGCCGCAGTGTCGAAGGGCAGCCAGTGCCCGGCGTACCCGCCGACCAGCAGCGCCTGCAGGGGCTCGCTCGGCCCTCCGCCGCAGTCGAGCACCTCGCCGAGCGTGCTGCCGTACGGCACCTCGACGACCCCCGGCCGCCGGACGGCCCCGTCGACCGTGATCAGCGCCGTACCCGGCGAGAGGTGCGTCCCGAGCGAGCGATACCAGTCGGAGCCGAACCGGGCCACGAGCGCGAGCTGCGCGAGCGTCTCGAAGTTCCCGACGAAGGTCGGCCGTCCGGCCAGGCCGCGCTCGAACACCCGTGGTGGCTTGCTCGTGGGCCGCGCGTCGCCGTTGTTCAGGTAGTTGACCAGCGCCGACTCCTCGCTCGCCACGAAGCCACCCGGGACGCCCACGACATGCACCCGGACCTTGCTGCGGTGCTCCGCTGCGGCACGCGCCATCGGCTCGAGCATCGGGCTGCCCCCGTGCATGCACAGGTGCACCTGGTCGGCGCCGGTCACGTACGCGGCCAGCAACGCGCCATCGACGACCAGGTGGGGGGCGTACTCGGCGAGCACCAGGTCCTTGCGGCTGGACGGCTCGCCCTCGCAGCCGTTGCCGACGACCACCGACCGGCCCCGGGCAGCGGCCACCGTGGCGAGCTTGCGTGCGGTCGGGAACGCCGCCCCACCACGCCCCCGAAGGCCAGCGACCTCGACGGTCGAGACGAGCTGCCGCTTACCCTCGAGCCCGGCATAGGCACGCAAGGGGAGCGGGCCGAAGCGGGTGGCGTGCTCGGCGTACGTCTCCACCCGTCCCGTCTCGGCCCAGCCCGAGAGCAGCCGCCAGGTGCCGTCCGGGGCGCTCACCGGCCGACCGGCCTATCGGCGCCGCGCGCGAGCGTGTCGGGATGGTTGACCGCCAGCCGCCAGGTGCCGGCCCCGAGTACGGCCAGGACGCAGAGCGCGTCCAGCACCAGGACCCAGAGCCGGCGGCTGTCGGCGCCGCCGATCGCGTAGCCGTGCAGGACCGCGACCGGCCAGCACACGAACGCCGCCACATGGACGGCCCTCCACACCCGCAGGCTAAGCCGGGCCCGCAGCAGGCTCGTCACGATCAGGGCCAGCAGCAGGTCGAACGCCACCGCTCCGAACCCGAGCGCCAGCGGGTGGTAGACCGACACGAACGGAACGACGGCGTCGAACCAGCCGATGCCGGCGTACGGGTCCAGGATCGCCGTGGCGATGTGGACGATCAGGAACACCACCACCAGCAGCGACAGGTTGCGGTGCAGGTGGGCGAGCACGAACCTCGGCCAGCGCGAGGAGGTGAAGCGGCCGGCACCCAGGAGTCCGAGCACCATGGTCGCGGTCAGCAGGACCAGGGACACCAGACCGGTCGCGCGGCTGGCGTACCAGAGGGCGTGGCTCACCGGACCGGCTCCTCGACGACGTCGTCCGGCCAGCCGCCGAGCAGGCGAAGCGTCCCGTCGTACGCGACCAGCCGGGCCGGCAGCTCGCGCTCGGCCAGCCACTCGGGCGCCTGGGCTCCGAGGACGACCGCGGTGGTGGTGGCGGTGTTGGCCTCGACGCAGGTCGACGCGGCCACGGTGACGGTGCGCCAGACTGCCGCCGGGACGTCGCCCGTACGCGGGTCGACGATGTGGTGGATCTCCCGGCCACGCCGGCGCCAGCTGCGTACCGCCGTGCTCGATGTCGCGATCGCCCCGGACTCGAGCCGGACCGTCGGCGCAGCCAGCCCGGCCGGTGCCGCGTGGTCGTCGCAGATGCGGACCGGCCAGCCACCCTCGGGCACCTCGCCGCCGATCGCGATGTCGCCACCCAGGCTCACCAGCACGCCCACGTCGAGTGCCTCGGCGATCCTGGCTGCGGCACGGTCGGCCGCCCAGGCCTTCGCGGTGGCTCCGAGGTCGAGCTGGATCCCGCGGGGCAGCAGGACGGATCCCTGGTCCGCGTCGATCGCCACGCGCCACCATCCCGGTGCGGCCACACCTGCCTGGTGCGGCCGGTCCGGCCGGTCGTCATCGCGGGCGATCGAGGCAAAGTCCGTGTCGTAGCCCAGCGCGCGGACCGCGGATCCGACGGTCGGGTCCACCAGCCCGTCGGTGCTCCGAGCAGCCTCGAGCGCCACCGCGAGCGCTTCGGCCAGCAGCGGCCCGACGCGTACGGGACGGCCGGCCTGCTCGTGCAGGCGGGAGATCTCGGAGTCGGCCCGGAACCGGCTGCAGGCCAGGTCGAGGGCGGCCAGCTCCGCTCGCAGCAGCTCGACGGCGTCGTCCAGCCGGGCGCCGTCGGTCACCACCAGGTCGGCCGTGGTCCCGAGCGAGGGGAAGGTCGCCCGGGCCGCAGTCGTCGTCAGTCCGGGGTGCGCCTGGATCACGAGCCCCCCGAGGTCGCCGTCGGGGTCGGGGCGGGCGGAGGCGGGGGCGGGGGCGGGGGTGCCGGCCGGCTAGTGGTGTGGGTGGCCCGGGGCGTCGGGGTCGGGGCGGTCGTCACCTTGGCCTTCGCCTTGGCCGCTGCCGGCCCTGTTGCGGTTGCCGAGGCCGACGGAGCACCTGACGCCGCCGGAGCGGGCGCGGCGCCGGCAGCGGACCCGACGCCGGACTGGCCTCCGGTCTTCGCGGCTGCCGAGGCCGCGCCCGCGGCCGACTGCATGAAGACGACGCCGAAGGCCACCGACAGGGCCGTGCCTGTTGCGGCCACCCACGTGGTCGTGGAGGCGATCCTGCGGTACCCGTGCTCCCGGGTCCTGATGCGGTGCCGGTGCTCGTGCTCCATGTGCCTCCCTCCGTTCGTATGGACTCCTCGATTCTGCGGACGAAGGATTGGAGGTTTCTGGGACGCGGCGCGGTCGGCCGCCGCCCTGTGATCGGTCAGGATGGTGCTGTGGACCCCGCCCCGCCCCCTCCGGTGCGGCTGCTGCTCGTCGAGGACGACAAGCGGCTCGTGGAGATGCTCACCGGCCTGCTGGTGGACGAGGGCTACACCGTGGAGTCGGCCCCCGACGGCCAGCGCGGCCTCCACCTCGGGCTGACCCGCGAGTACGACGTGATGGTGCTGGACCGCGGGCTGCCGGCCATCGAGGGGCTGGACCTGATCGGGCGGCTGCGCAGCCGCGGCGTCACGGCTCCGGCCCTGATCCTGTCGGCGCTGGCCAACCCGTCCGACCGCGTCGAGGGCCTCGACGCCGGCGCCGAGGACTACCTCGCCAAGCCCTTCGACATCGACGAGCTGCTGGCCCGGCTGCGCGCCCTGCTGCGGCGGCACCGGGACACGTCGCGATCGCTGCGGCTGCCCGGCGGCCGGCTCGACCTCGACAGCCGGCAGGTCGTCGGCGAGGGGGGCGAGCCGCTGCCAGACCACGACGACGCTGTCCAGCTCTCGGAGCGCGAGGGCAGCCTGCTCGCGGTGCTCGCCGGCCGGCCGACCCGGGTGTTCAGCCGCGGTGAGCTGCTCGTGCTCGTCTTCGAGGACGCCGAGAGCGCCAACGTCGTCGACACGTACGTCCACTACCTTCGCCGCAAGCTGGGCCGACGCGTGGTCCGGACCGTTCGTGGCGGCGGCTACCAGCTGGGCCGGCTGTGAGCGACGAGCGACTCGTCCGCGGGCTGCAGGCGCGGAGCACGCGTCGTGCCGCAGTTCAGCTGGGCCTGCAGACCGGGATCGCCGTCGCGGTGGTGGTCGTCGCCCTCGTCGGGGTCGCGCTCGCCGTCGTGCTCCGGAGCCAGCACGCCTCTGCCGTCGACCTGGTGACGCACACCGTGCAGCACGCCGACGACGTGACCGACCCGCCGGCCGGGGCGTGGCTGACCATCCGTACGCCGCAGAAGCTGGTCAGTACCAAGGGGATTCCGGCCGGCTTCCCCGACGTCGCGGCATTGGACGCAGCAGTCGGTGCAGGGCCGGGGACGACGACATCAGTCGAGGTCGGCGGCAAGGAGTACCTCGTCTTCACCGAGGCGAGGGGCAACGCAGTCGTCCAAGGGGTGCTCGACCTCACGCCCGGCCACGCCGAGCGCGACCGGCTCGTCAGTGCCTTGCTGCTCAGCGGGCTGCTCGGCCTCGTTCTGGCCGCTGCCGCCGGGGCCTTCCTCGCGTCGCGGGCGATGAAGCCGCTGGCCTCGGCCCTCGCCCTGCAGCGCCGTTTCGTCGCCGACGCCAGCCACGAGCTGCGGACGCCCCTGACGCTGCTGAGCACCCGGGCGCAGCTTGTGCAGCGAGGTCTGCGGCGGAACCAGGACCCGGCCTCGCTGGCGGCCGACGTCGACGGCCTGGTCACGGACGCCGACAACCTGGCGATGGTGCTGGAGGACCTGCTGGTCGCCGCCGACCCGCGCGGATCGGTTGCCGACTCGCCGGTCGATCTCGGGCAGCTCGTCGAGCAGGTCGTCGCCGCGTGCCGGCCGGCCGCTGCAGTCGCAGCCGTGACGCTGGTCTGCGTACGACCCGACGGTGCGGTGGTCGTCACGGCCTCGCCCGGTGCGATCCGGCGTGCGGTGACGGCGCTCGTGGACAACGCGATCCGGCACGCGCACAGCGAGGTCAGCGTCACCGTGGCCGTGCGCAGCAACCGAGCCGTCATCGAGGTCAGCGACGACGGGCCCGGGATCGACGACGAGATCCTGCCGAGACTGTTCGACCGGTTCGAGTCGTCGGGCTCGGCCGCTCCGGCCACGCCTGAAGGACCGAGCGAGGGCCGCCGCAGGTACGGGCTCGGCCTGGTCCTGGTCAGCGAGGTCGCCGCCCGGCACCACGGCGAGGTGTCCGCGCACAACCGTCCGGCCGTGGGCGGGGCGACGCTGCAGCTGTCCCTCCCGTACGCCCCGTAGCATCGGGGCTATGGCTCCTGTCGTCGCACCACCCTCGCTCGAGCAGGTGACGGCCGCCCTCGCGACGGTCGAGGACCCGGAGATCCACAAGCCGATCACGGACCTCGAGATGGTCAAGTCGGTCGACATCGACCAGGACGGCTTGGTCGCCGTCGTCGTGCTGCTGACCGTCTCCGGCTGCCCGATGCGCGACGAGATCACCAGCCGGGTCACCGCCGCGGTCAGCGCCGTCCCGGGGGTCACGGGAGTCCACGTCGAGCTCGACGTGATGAGCGCTGAGCAGCGCGGTGCCCTGTCCACGCGGCTGCGCGGTGGCCAGGCCGTACGCGACATCCCGTTCGCCCAGCCCGGGTCGCTGACCAAGGTGTTCGCCGTCGCCTCCGGCAAGGGTGGTGTCGGCAAGTCGTCGGTCACGGTCAACCTGGCCGCAGCCATGGCCGCACGCGGCCTGTCGGTGGGCGTGGTCGACGCCGACATCTACGGTCACTCGATCCCGCGGATGCTGGGCGCCACCGGCAAGCCCACCCAGGTCGACAGCATGATCATGCCGCCGTCGGCACACGGCGTACGCGTCATCTCGATCGGCATGTTCACCCCTGGCAACACCCCCGTCGTTTGGCGCGGGCCGATGCTGCACCGGGCATTGCAGCAGTTCCTCGCCGACGTCTACTGGGGCGACCTCGACGTGCTGCTGATGGACCTCCCGCCGGGCACCGGGGACATCGCGATCTCGGTGGCCCAGCTCGTACCCTCGGCCGAGATTGTGGTGGTGACCACGCCCCAGGCGGCTGCAGCCGAGGTCGCCGAGCGGGCCGGCACGATCGCGCTGCAGACCCACCAGCGCATCGCCGGGGTGGTCGAGAACATGTCCTGGCTGGAACTGCCCGACGGCGCGCGCATGGAGGTCTTCGGGTCGGGCGGTGGTGCGGCCGTCGCCGAGGCGCTGACCCGGGCGGTCGGGTCGGACGTACCCCTGCTCGGGCAGGTGCCCATCGACACCGCCCTGCGCGAGGGCGCCGACACCGGCATGCCGCTGGTCCTCTCGCACCCGGAGTCGGCGGCTGCCGTGGTGCTCCGCGACGTCGCGGAGCGGCTGTCCGGCAAGCCGCGTGGGCTGGCCGGGATGTCGCTCTCGCTCACCCCCGCGACACGCTCCGCCTGACCTGGCTGATCGAGCCCGGCCGGCCGAGGATCAGGTGGCGTCGGCGTCGAACGCGGTGGGGGGTGGCGCTGGAGTCGCGGCGTGCTTGGTGAGGGAGGGTGCGGCCCCGTCGGTGCCGGCAGCGTCGCCCGAGGCGCCGTCGGTGGCCTCGGCGACCGGCTGCGACAGCTTGTCGTCCGCGCCGAACATCGCCTTGTTGAGCATCGCCTTGGGGCTGAGGTCGCGGATCTCGCCGAGGTCCGCGAGCACGTTGAGCTCCCGGATCTCGGGACCGATGGCCTCGTTGAGGTCGGCGCGAGCGCCCGCCGCGAGGGTACGGAGCTGACGCAGCGTGCGGGCCGCCTGCGCGACCACCTGAGGCAGCCGATCGGGCCCGAACACGAAGAGGGCGGCGACGATCAGCACGGCGACCTCGCCGAGCCCGATGTCGAACACCCGCCACTCCCTCTCTGCTCACGCAGCCTCTGCGAAACGCTTGGTCAAGGGTAGTCGTTGGGGGCGCGCCTGCGCGGGCTCAGCCCTTGGTCGAGCCCAGCACGATGCTCACGTCGCCCGGCTTCCCACCGCGCAGGTAGTGCAGCCGGATCACGTCGCCTGGCTGCTTGGTACGGATCGCGACGATCAGCTCCTCCGGCCGCGACAAGGTGATGCCGTCGGCGGAGAGGATGACGTCACCGGGCTTGAGCCCGGCCTTGGCGGCGGGACCGCCGGCCGCCACCTCGCGGACCCGTACGCCCTGCCCGGTGTAGGTCTGGTCGAGCCCTGCACCGATGATCGGGTAGGTCGCGAAACCGGTACGGATGATCTGCTCGGCCACCCGGCGGGCCTGGTTGATCGGGATCGAGAAACCGACGCCGATGGAGCCACTCTGGCCGGTGCCGGCAGACAGCGTGGCGATCGCTGAGTTGATGCCGATCACGCGCCCCTGGCCGTCGACCAGCGGGCCGCCGGAGTTCCCGGGGTTGATGGCAGCGTCGGTCTGGATCGCGCTGAGGTACGAGCGGTCCGTACCATCGCCCTCCCCCGTCGACACCGGGCGGTTCTTGGCACTGATGATGCCGCTGGTCACGGTGCCAGCCAGGCCAAGCGGCGACCCGATGGCGATGCTCTGGTCGCCGACGACGACCGAGTCGGAGTTGCCCAGCACAGCGACCGGCAAGCCGGTACGCGACACCTTGAGCACGGCCAGGTCGTACGAGGGCGAACGTCCGACGATCTTCGCCGGCGAGGTCGAGCCGTCGTTGAACTGCACGTCGATCTGGCCCGTTGTGGCCGCGGCGGCGACGACGTGGTTGTTGGTGAGGATGTAGCCATCGGCGCGCAGGACGAACCCGGACCCGGTGTCACCGCTCGAGCCCGACTGCACCTGGATCGAGACGACGGTCGGGAGCACCCGCTGCGCGATTCCGGCCACGGACTCAGGCGGTCGGGACAGGCTGCCCGTGGTCACCGCACCCAGGCTGGCCCCCGGGTCGGTGACGCTGGTGTCCTGCCGGTTGGCGAGGAAGGCGCCGATGCCGCCGCCAGCCGCCCCGGCCACCAGCGCGACGACGAGCGCGCCGGCCAGCAGGGTTCCCGTCCGCGGGCGCTGCTGGCCGGGACGCTCGACCAGGGGCCGACCGACCGTGTCGGTCAGCGTCTCGGTCGCAGGCGGTTGCGAAGGGGCCGGCTGGTTCGGGCCGGCGTAGGCGCCGTAGCCCTGGTACGGCGTCGGCTGTGCCAGCGGCGGGGGCGCCGCAGGCGGGGTCGCTCGGGCCGCCCAGGGATCGAAGCCGGGGGGCGGCGCGAACGGGTCGGGCGGGAGCTCGGTCATGGTGTGCGGGTCCTCGCCTCAGCCGAACGGGTTGACCCAGGAGATCACGCGCGCGACCCCGCGCTCCACCCGGGACCAGCCGGTCTCCGACATGGCGTGGTGCGGGAGCGCCGCCACCACGGCATCCACGGTCTCGTCGGGGGCGTCGGTCACGACCGTGACGACGTACCCGTCCGTCGCCCAGATCAGCTGGCGCGGCTGACCCGGACGGACGCGTACCTGCTGCCCGCCGACGACGGCCGCGGTCGTCGCGGCCAGCGCGGCTGCGTCGAGCCGCCCCGGCTGCACGAACACCGAGACCGTGCTCAGCCCGTCCGAGTACGACAGGTGCAGGACCGAGTCGGCGCTCTGCGGCAGGGTACGGGCGTCGAACAGGCTCAGCCCGGCGAGCACGCGCGGGCAGGGCCAGCCACGCCCGCGCCAGTCGTCGAGGTCACCGTCGGCGAGCGCCCGACCACCCGCCGCGGGGAGCATGGCCGGCAGGTGCTCGGGGCTGGCTGCGCCGAGCGTCAGCTGGACGAGCTCGGACGTGCGCACCACCGTCCCCGCCCGCGAGACGATGTCGCGACGCACCAGCAGCCCGGTCGCGCTGTCGATCCAGAACCGCGCGGCGACGGTGCCGTCTACGCGCGCGGCCCTGACCTCCTGGGTCGGTCGCCCGGCGACCACCGCGCGGTCGCCGAGGACCAGCCGGTAAGACCGCCCGAGCAGCGCCAGCAACAGGTTCGGCCGGCTGCTGTCGTCCCCTGCGAACGCCGCCCGCACCGGGCTGCCGTTGTCGGCGTCCTCGACCAGGACGGTTCCCTGACCACGCAGGTGGGTCAGGTGGACGATCTCGCTGCCCCCGTCGTCGCCGGCCGACATGACCTCGACCGCGGTGTACGACGTCGACTCCTCGGCCGCGACCGCCCGCCCCAGCAGGGCCTGCGCCCTCGGGTCACTCCCGGGGACCGGCGACCCGCTCGCGGCGTCCGAGGAGCGCACCAGCCCGACCGAGGCGACCAGCGCGAAGGCCACGACCAGTCCGGTACGGAGCCCGTGGGAGGACCGCTCGGTCACGGAGCGCCTCGGGCAGCCCCGACGGGGACCACCCGTAGGCCGCTCACCGGGTTCAGCGCCGGAGGCGCGGACGAGCCCGGCCCGCTCGCCGGGTCGGACCTGGCCGGCAGCTGCCACAGCACCGGCTCGGTGAACGGCAGGCCTCCGGAGACGGCGGCGTGCTCGCGGACGTACCGGTCGACGGGGGGCGAGACGGCCTCGCCGGCAGGCGCCCCACCGAGGGCATACGCACCGGCGAGCGCGATCACGGTGAAGGTCATCGCCCCTGCGCCGGCTCTGGCCACCCGGTGCTGGCGGGAGCGGTGCGCGCGGCCGGGGCCGGCCCCAGCGGCGCGGGCAGCACGACGTGAGCGCGACGGCCGCCGCTGCGCCGAAGGAGGCGGCGGCGCAGCCGAGGGCAGCCCGCGCAGGCGCGCCCGCAGGTCGACAGGGGCACCGGGCTCGTCCAGCGCGCGCAGCAGGCCCTTCATCGCCACTTGCGCGTCGTAGTCGCCGCGGCAGCCCGAGCAGCCGGTGAGATGGGACAGCACGTGGGAGCGCTCCGGCTCGGGCAGCCGCCCGTCTGCGAGTGCGGCCAGCCGGTCACCCGGGTGCCGGTCCGCCCCGGTCATGGCCGCGGCTCGCCGCGCGGGCCCGGCGCGCGGTGGGCGAGCGCCTTGCGCAGCTGGGTCCGGCCGCGGTGGATCCGGCTGCGTACGGTGCCGAGCTTGACGCCCAGGGTGGCCGAGATCTCCTCGTACGTGAGCCCCTCGATGTCGGCCAGAACCACCGCTGCCCGGAACTCCGGCAGCAACGCGTCCAGCGCCCGCTGCACGTCGTCGTCGAAGTGGGTGGCCTCGTACGTCTCCGCGGGCCCGGGCTCCGACCCTGGCAGCCGGTCGGCCGCGTCGTCGGCGAACCCGTCGAAGCGGATCCGCTTCTTGCGGCGTACCTGGTCGAGGAACAGGTTGGTGGTGATCCGGTGCAGCCAGCCCTCGAACGTGCCGGGCGTGTACGACGAGAGGGACCGGAAGACGCGGACGAAGACCTCTTGCGTCAGGTCCTCGGCGTCGTGCTTGTTGCCGGTGAGGCGGTAGGCCAGCCGGTAGACCCGGCCCGAGTGCGCCTCGACCACGTCGTCCCAGCTCGGTGCCTGCCAGTCGACTGCAGCCGCGGCTGAGGCGGCAGCTGCATCGACATCGGCGCGCACGACAGCGACATCAGGGGCCTCGGGCACGAGGACACCTCCGGCTGTCGGCGACACGGACGCCTCCATTCTCGCTCATCGTGGCCGCGGGGCACCCCCACGGCCGGGCCGGCCGCTGTGACGGTGCGCACACGTCGTCCTGTCGAGAACGCCCCGCCCGGCGCTGCGGTTCCCCGCCTGGGCGCGGCGGCTCGGTAGCCTGTACGGAGCACGTCCACCAAGGAGGCCGCGATCAGCACGCCGAGCCCGCAGAACAGCTGGGCCTACGCCGAGGCGTACGTCCCGGAGGACGACGTCCTGGCCGGCGGACGACTCCGTGCCACCGAGGTCGGCTGCGTACCCATCCTTCCCGGCGGCGGCGCGACCCTGCGCTTCCTGGCCGCCATGCTCGAGGCCCGTTCCGTGGTCGAGATCGGTGCCGGCACCGGGGTCTCCGGTGTCTGGCTGCTGCGCGGCATGGCCGAGGACGGCGTGCTCACCACGGTCGAGTCCGAGGCCGAGCACCTGCGGCTGGCGCGGCAGACCTTCACCGACGGCGGCTTCGCGCCGGGGCGTACCCGAACCATCCTCGGCCGCGCCCTGGACGTGCTCCCTCGGCTGGCCGACGGCGCGTACGACCTGGTGTTCTGCGACGGTGACAAGCGCGAGTACCCCGAGTACCTCGCCGAGGCGCACCGCCTGCTGCGCCCGGGCGGCGTCGTCGCGATGGACAACGCGCTGTGGCACGACCGCGTCGCCGACCCCGCGCAGCGCGACCCGGAGACGGTGACCCTGCGCGACCTCGGCAAGGCCCTGGTCGACGACGAGCGCTTCGTGCCGCTCCTGCTCCCCGTCGGCGACGGCCTGCTGCTCGGCCTGCGTCGCTAGTGGTCCGTCGCCAGAATTGAGCTGGCAGGTCAGGGCGGTGTCTGGGGTGGTTCGGCTGGTGGTGGTTCGGGTCGTGGTGGTGGGTGCCAGATCGCTTTGCCTTTCTTGAGGGTGATTGTCCAGCCGTCGTGGTGGAGCAGGTCGTGGTGGGCGTCGCAGACCAGGGCCAGGTTGTCCAGGTCGGTTCGTGGGCTGACCTGCCAGGGGATCAGGTGGTGGGCTTCGCACCAGGTGGC
>JANMWN010000038.1:0-9878 GCA_031394045.1 Sporichthyaceae bacterium | reverse complement strand
GTCGACGACGAGGAGGCCGGACCCGTAGGGCCCGGCGCCGGCCGGGCCGCGGCTCACTCCCGCGGCGCCGCACCGGCCGCGCCGCCCGCGCCGCCCGCGCCGCCCGCTGTGCCTTCGGCAGCGTCGTCGGCTTCGCCGGCTTCGTCGGCGTCGTCGGCTTCGTCGGCTTCGTCGGCTTCGTCGGCTTCGTCGTGAGTGCTGCGATAGGGGTCCGGGTCGCCGGCGTAGACAGCGCCGGCAGCTGCCCGGTGCACTTCGGCGTCCGCGGCGGCCGCGCGCATCAGCAGGTCGTCGATCGCCCGGGCGTTGTCCGGGATGGAGTCGGAGACGAAGGCGAGCGTCGGCGTACGCCGCAGTCCCGTCTGCTGCCCGACCTCGCTACGCAGCACGCCCTTGGCACTCTCGAGCGCGGCCGCGGTGTCGGCCACCGCGGCCTCGTCGCCGAGGACGGTGTAGAAGACGGTCGCCTCGCCGAGGTCCCCGGTGATCCGCGCGTCAGTGATCGTGATGAAGCCGAGCCGCGGATCCTTGACCCGGGTCTCGAGGGTCTCGGCGACGATCACCCGGATCCGGTCGGCCATCTTGCGGGCCCGTGCCTCGTGAGCGGTCACTCGTCCTCCTCGGAATGGAGCCGTCGCCGCGCGGACAACAGCTCGATCTCAGGGCGCCCTGCCACCAGCCGCTCGCACGCGTCGAGCACCTCGTTGCAGTGCGCCGCGTCGGGTGCCACGACAGCCACCCCGATCAACGCCCTGCGGTGCAGGTCCAGGTCGCCTGCCTCCGCGGCAGCGACCTCGAACCTGCGCCGGAGCTCAGCCACGATCGGCCGCACGACGCGGCGCTTCTCCTTGAGGGAGTGCACGTCGCCGAGCAGCAGGTCAAGGCTCAGCGTCCCGGTGAACATCGGCGCAGCGTCAGCGTCGGTCAGCCGCGAGGCTTCTCGCGCAGCTCGTAGGTCTCGATCACGTCATCGGGCTTGATGTCGTTGTACGAGCCCAGCCCGATGCCGCACTCGAAGCCCTCACGGACCTCGGTCGCGTCGTCCTTGAACCGCTTGAGCGACTCGATCGTCAGCCCCTCGACGACCACAGCACCGTCACGGACGAGCCGGGCCTTGGAGTTGCGGACGATCGTGCCCGAGCGCACCAGCGAACCGGCGATGTTGCCGAACTTGGACGAGCGGAAGACCTCGCGGACCTCCGCTGTGCCGAGCTGGGCCTCCTCGTACTCCGGCTTGAGCATCCCCTTGAGCGCGGCCTCGATGTCGTCGATGGCCTGGTAGATGATCGAGTAGTAGCGGACGTCGATGCCCTCGCGGTCGATCAGCTCACCGACCCGCTCGGCCGGACGCACGTTGAAGCCGAGGATCACCGCGTCGGAGGCCACCGCGAGGTTGACGTCGTTCTGGGTGATCGCGCCGACGCCACGGTCGATGACCCGCAGGTCGACGGTGTCGCCGACATCGATCTTGAGCAGAGCGTCCTCAAGGGCCTCGACCGACCCGGACACGTCGCCCTTGAGGATGAGGTTGAGCTGCTGGGCCTCGCCCTTCTCGAGCGACTCGAACAGCTGCTCGAGGGTACGGCGGCCGCGCGCCTGCGCGAGCGCGGCGTTGCGCTCCCGGGACTGCCGGGCCTGCGCGATCTGCCGGGCCATCCGATCCTCGGCGACGACCAGGAAGTTGTCGCCGGCACCGGGTACCGCGGTGAGACCGAGCACGAGGACCGGGCGCGAAGGGCCGGCCTCGTCGACGGTGTCGCCGTTCTCGTCGAGCATGGCGCGGACCCGGCCGAAGGCCTCGCCGGCCACGATCGAGTCGCCTGGCCGCAGGGTGCCGCGCTGGACGAGCACGGTCGCCACCGGGCCGCGGCCCCGGTCGAGGTGGGCCTCGATCGACACGCCCTGGGCCGGCTGGGACGGGTTGGCACGCAGGTCGAGCGAGGCATCGGCGGTCAGGACGATCGCATCGAGCAGGTCGTCGAGGCCGAGTCCTTCGCGCGCCGAGACGTCGACGAACATCGTGTCGCCGCCGTACTCCTCGGCGACCAGGCCGTACTCGGTCAGCTGCCCGCGCACCTTGGCCGGGTCGGCGCCTTCCTTGTCGATCTTGTTGACCGCCACGACGATGGGTACGCCCGCAGCCTGCGCGTGGTTGAGCGCCTCGATCGTCTGGGGCTTCACGCCGTCGTCGGCCGCCACCACGAGGACCGCGATGTCGGTGACCTGGGCACCACGGGCTCGCATGGCGGTGAACGCCTCGTGACCCGGGGTGTCGATGAAGGTGATCTTGCGCTCGCCGGCGCTGGTCATGGCGTGCACCTGGTAGGCACCGATGTGCTGGGTGATGCCACCGGCCTCGCCCTTGACCACGTTGGTGTTGCGGATCGCGTCGAGCAGGCGGGTCTTGCCGTGGTCGACGTGGCCCATGACGGTGACGACCGGCGGCCGGATGACCAGGTCGCTGTCGTCGCCCTCGTCCTCACCGAACTCGATGTCGAACGATTCGAGCAGCTCGCGGTCCTCGTCCTCCGGGGACACGATCTGCACGTCGAAGTCGAGCTCGGCGCCGAGCAGCGCCAGCGTCTCGTCCTGGACGGACTGGGTCGCTGTCACCATCTCGCCGAGCCCGAACAGGATGCGTACGAGCGCGGCCGGGTCGGCATTGATCTTCTCGGCGAAGTCGGTGAGCGAGGACCCACGCGGCATGCGTACGACCGCACCGCCACCGCGAGGCGCGATCACACCGCCGATGGACGGAGCCTGCATGTTGTCGAACTCTTGACGCCGCTGCTTCTTGGACTTGCGGCCGCGCGTCGGCTTGCCGCCGGGTCGACCGAACGCGCCCGCGGTGCCGCCACCACGACCACGGCTACCACCGCCGCCGGGACGGCCGGCGAACCCACCACCGCCACCACCACCGGCGCCGGGACCACCCGTACCACCACCGCCGCCACCACCGGGACGGCCGGCGTAGCCGCCGCCACCGGGACCTGCTGGACGACCCGCGCCGGGACCAGCGGGACGACCGGCGCCACCGGGACCGGCCGGGCGACCCGGACCACCAGGACCGGCCGGGCGACCCGGACCACCAGGACCAGCGGGGCGGGCGGAGGGAAGCGGACGACCCTGCATCATGCCGGGGTTGGGATGACCCGCTGGACGCGGTGCGCCAGGGACGCCGGATGGCGGGCGAGGTGCCGCACCGTCACCAGGGGCGCCGGACGCACCCGGTGCGTGGCCGGGCGCCGTACGGGCCGCGCCGGGACGGGGCATGCCGGAGTTCTCGGAGGAGAACGGGTTGTTGCCGGGCCGGGGACCGGCCGGACGCGCCGGGCTGCTGGTGGACGGGCGGGCCGGTGCGGCGCTCGCAGCCGGCGCCAACGGGTCGGCCGACGGCGCGGCTGGCGCAGCCGATTCGGACGGCGCAGCCGCCACTGCCGGTGCGGACGGCGCTACTGCTGCCGGCACCGGCGCGACCGGCTCAGCAACGACGACAGCGGGTGCGTCAGCGGCGTCCGCCGCCGGGGCGGACTTCTTGGCCGGCGCCTTGGGCGTCGGGGGGGCCGGCGCGGCAGCCGGCGCGGGGAAGATCTCTCGCAGCTTGCGTACAACAGGCGGCTCGACCGTCGACGACGCCGACCGGACGAACTCGCCCAGCTCGGTGAGCTTGGTCATGACGACCTTGCTCTCGATCCCTAGCTCTTTTGCCAGTTCGTAGACCCGGACCTTGGCCACTGCTCTCCTCATCTTGGTCCGAGCCCCTCGCGGGCGCAGACCGTCAGTACGTGGGCATGCTCATCGTGTGGTCATCGTGTGGTCATCGTGTGGTCATCGTGCGTCTCGACCTGCTTCCGACTGGACGGTCAGCTGACGGTGCTGTTCGGGCTGCTGCTTGCGGTGGTACTAGCTGTCTCAAGGTGCCCTCGCAGCACGCTGACGTCCAGCGGGCCCGGCAGGCGCAGGGCCCGCGCGAACGCTCGACGTCGTACCGCGAGTTCGAGGCAGTCCAGGTCGTGGTGCAGGTGCGCCCCGCGGCCTGGTGCCCGCCCGGCGGGGTCGGGGGTGAGGCACCCATCGACGACCACGAGGCGGAGGAGCTCGGACTTGGCCACCTTGGCTCGACAACCCACACAGGTGCGCTGCGGGCGTGCTCGAACCTCCGGCTGGTCGGTCGGCGGCAAGTCTACCCCTCCGCAGCGCCGGACTGGGCTTGCTGGGCTTCCGGCGCTTCCTGTGCGTCTGGTGCAGACGGGTCCGGCGGTGCTTGCGTTGCCGCGTCGGACCGGATGTCGATCCGCCACCCGGTCAGTCGGGCGGCCAGGCGGGCGTTCTGCCCCTCCTTGCCGATCGCGAGCGAGAGCTGGTAGTCGGGCACGACCACCCGGGCCGACCTGGCGGCCAGGTCGACCACCTCGACGCTGAGCACCCGGCTCGGTGACAGCGCGTGGGCGACCATCTCGGCGGGATCCTCGGAGAAGTCGACGATGTCGATCTTCTCGCCGTGCAGCTCGGTCATCACCTGGCGGACCCGGGCGCCCATCGGCCCGATGCACGAGCCCTTGGCGTTGACCCCCTGGCGGTGCGACCGGACAGCGATCTTGGTCCGGTGGCCGGCCTCGCGGGCGATGGCGCAGATCTCCACGGTGCCGTCCGCGATCTCGGGCACCTCGAGCGCGAACAGCTTCTTGACCAGGGTCGGGTGGGTGCGGCTCAGCGTGATCTGCGGGCCCCGGGTCCCCCGGCGTACGGCGACAACGAAGCACTTGATCCAGGACCCGTGCTCGTAGACCTCGCCCGGCACCTGCTCCTGCGGGGGCAGCACGCCCTCGACCTTGCCGAGGTCGACGAGCACGTCGCGCGGGTTGCTCGCCTGCTGGATGACTCCGGAGACGACGTCGCCCTCGCGCCCGGAGAACTCGCCGAAGGTCTTCTCGTCCTCGGCCTCGCGCAGCCGCTGGAGGATCACCTGGCGCGCGGTCGACGACGCGATCCGGCCGAACCCCGCTGGGGTGTCGTCGAACTCGCGGAGCACCGCGCCGGACTCGTCAGTCTCGGCAGCCCAGACGTTGACGTGGCCGGTGGCACGGTCGAGCTTGACCCTGGCCCTCGGCTGGGCGCCCTCGGTGTGGTGGTACGCGATCAGCAGGGCCGCCTCGATGGCGCTGACGAGGGTCTCGAAGGAGATCTCCTTCTCAGCGATCAGCCCGCGCAGGGCGGTCATATCGATGTCCATGTCAGCCCTCCGCGTTGTCGATCGAGTCGTCAGAGCCAGCAGAGCCAGCAGAGCCAGCAGGGTCATCAGCGTCGCGGCGGAACTCGACCTCGACCTTGGCGCGGACGACATCGGTGAACGCGACCCGATGGTCGCCGCCGGGTACGTCCAGCACGGCTCCGCCGGCGTCCACGACAAGGACACGGCCGGTGAAGGGCGGGCCCGAGCGCAGCGTCACAGCGACCAGGTGGCCGACCGCCCGGCGCCAGTGCCTGGGCTCGGTCAGCGGCCGGTCGACACCCGGCGAGCCGACCTCGAGCACGTACGGCTGCCCACCCATCACGTCGGACTCGTCGAGGGTCTCGGACACCCGCTGGCTGACTGCGGCCACGTCGTCGAGGGAGACACCACCATCGCGGTCGACCGCGATCCGGAGCAGCCGCCGCCGACCGGCCGCGGTCACAGACACGTCTTCGAGGTCCAGCCCGAACGCGGCCACCACCGGGCCCACCACCGCTCGGACTCTTTCCGGGTTAGCGCCTGCCATGGTCAGCCTCTTCATTTGTGGTTGTACGTACCGCGACACCAACAGGGGCCAGGGTATCCGCAGCCGAGCCGGCGGCGTACCCGTGCGATCCTTCCACGCATGCCCGGTCCTGTCCCCGTCCGCCTGTCCCGGCGGTCCGTCCTCGCGACCGGGCTCGGCGTCGCGACCGCGGGAGCACTCGCCGCGTGCACCGCGGGCTCAAGCAGCACGCCGCCCGGGCCGACGTCGGGACCCAGGCCCGGCGCCGACGAGACCGCACGCCGAGCGGCAGCCGCGACCGAACGGGTCGTCGCCCAGCTGGCCACAGCCATCGCCACCAGGTACGCCGCTGACAAGGCCTTCGCCGCGCGCTGCCAGGACGCCGCGACGGCGCACACGGCGCACTCCTCGGCCCTGCTCGAAGGTCTCCCTGCGGGCCCGTCGACGACGTCGTCGCCGTTGGCCACCGGTGCCCCTGGCATCGGGAGCACCGCCCCGACCGCCGCCGCGAACCTCGTTCAGACGCAGACCATCGCTGCCACCAGCCACCTGGGCGCGATGGACCAGGTCTCCGGCGGCCTCGCCCGGCTGCTCGCCTCGGTCGCGGCCTCCGACCTCGCCTTCGCGTCCGTGCTGCGGCCATTCGCCTCCAAGGCCGGTGCCTGATGGCCGTCCTCGACGCGCTCCAGGTGGTGCTCGCGGGTGAGCACGCCGCGGTCTACGGGTACGGCGTCGTCGGCGCCCGGCTCGTCGGCCAGCCCGACGAGCGGTCAGCCGTCGCGGCGTACGACGCCCATCGCGCGCGCCGGGCCGCGGTGACGGCACTGGTCGCCAAGGCGGGCGGTCAGCCGACGCCGGCCGACGTCGCGTATGCGCTCGGAGGTCCGGTGACGACGCCCACCCAGGCGCGTGCCCTGGCGGCCCGGATCGAGCAAGGTGCCGCCGCGGGGTACGGCGACCTGGTGGCCGCCGCCGGGCCAGCCGACCGCGCGGCTCCCGCCGCATGGCTGGCCGACGCGGCCATCCGCGCAGCCGCCTGGTTAGGGCAGGTCGAGACCTTCCCGGGGCTGGCCGGCACCGGCTGACCCGAGCCAGCCGTCGATCACCCCGACCATCTCGCTGAGCCGGTGCACCACGGCGTCCGGCTCGCCCTCGGTGTGGCCGCGCTGCTCCTGCGGGATATCGCTGTGGGGGACGTAGACCGTACGCATCCCGACCGCCTGGGCGCCGTGGACGTCGTCGAAGAGCCGGTCGCCGACGAAGACGACCCGCGACGCGTCGACCGCACCGACGGCGCCCATCGCAGCGACGAAAGCCGCCGGGTGCGGCTTGGTCCACGGGATCTCGCTGCTGTAGACCGCGCCGTCGACGAGGTGGAGCAAGCCGTCCCGCTCGAGGATCTGCTCGTGGTGGTCGCGGCTCCACAACGTGTTCGACAGGATGCCGACCTTGAGCCCTCGCTGCCGCAGCGCCTCGATCATCGGGGCCGCCTCCGGGTCGGTCCAGGTGTGCGGCTCCCAGCTGCGCTGATAGGCGGCGAGCGCCGCCGCATGCCGGTCCCCAGCAGTCTCGACCCCCGCCGCGGCGAGCACGTCGAGCAGGCTGGCCGACGTGTGGTGGTCCCTGACCGCCACCCAGGTGGCCGCCTCCGCCTCGTGCAGCTGCTCGGCCAGCTCCTCGGGGCGCTCGGCGTCGTACGCATCGGCGAACGCCAGCCAGGATGCTCGTACGTCGACCTGGTGCCAGGGCGTGAGGGTGCCGCCCCAGTCGAAGATGACCGCGTCGATCACGGTCAGGGCCGGCAGATGGCGACGAGCCGGTCGGCCGCCGAACCCACCGCGACGCGCTCGCGCTCGCCGGTGGCGCGGTCCTTGATCTCCACCTCGCCGTCGGCCAACCCCTTGCCCACGACCACGATCGTGGGTACGCCGAGCAGCTCGGAGTCCTTGAACTTCACGCCCGGCGAGACCCCGCGACGGTCGTCGAGCATGACCCGGATCCCCTGCGCCTCGAGCTCGCTCGTGAGCGTCTCGGCCGCGGCGAAGACCGCGTCCTCCTTGCCGGTGGCGACGATGTGCACGTCGGCCGGAGCGATCTCCCTCGGCCAGATCAGGCCGTCGGCGTCGCAGGTCTGCTCGGCGATGGCCGCGACGGCGCGCGAGACCCCGATGCCGTACGAACCCATGGTGACGACAACCTGCTTGCCGTTCTCGTCGAGCACCTTCAGGTCCAGGGCCTCGGCGAACTTGCGGCCCAGCTGGAAGATGTGGCCGATCTCGATGCCGCGGGCGATCTCGAGCGGGGACCCGCACTTCGGGCACGGGTCACCGGCCCGGATCTCGGCCACCTCGATGGTGCCGTCCGGGGTGAAGTCGCGGCCGGCCACGAGGTCGTACACGTGGTGCCCCGGCTGGTTGGCCCCGGTGATCCAGCGGGTGCCGCTGACCACGCGCGGGTCGACGAGGAAGCGCACCTTGGACTCCGACTGCTCCCCCAGGGACAGCGGGCCGATGTAGCCCTTGACCAGGGCCGGGTTCGCGGCGAAGTCGGCCTCGGTGGCCGGCTCGACGGCGGCCGGGAACACCTGCGCCTCCAGCCGCTTCATGTCGACCTCGCGGTCGCCGGGCAGGCCGACGGCGAGCAGCTCGATGTGACCGTCCGGGTGGGTCAGCCGGACCACCACGTTCTTGAGCGTGTCGGCGCCGGTCCAGTCCCGGTCCGCGCGGCGCAGGTCGGCCCGCTCGTTCGAGACCGCGACGAGAGTGTCGATGGTCGGGGTGGCCGGCGTGCTCTCGACGTGGGCCGCCGGGGAGCCTTCGAAGGGGATCGGCTCGGGCGGCAGGATCTGCACCGCCTCGACGTTCGCGGCGTAGTCGCCCGTGCTGCAGCGCACGTACGTGTCCTCCCCCGTCTCGCAGGGGGCCAGGAACTCCTCGCTCGCGCTGCCGCCCATCGACCCCGACATCGCCGAGACCGTGACGTACGTCAGCCCGAGCCGGTCGAACGTCTTGAGGTACGCGGCCCGGTGCCCCTCGTACGAAGCCCGCAGCCCGGCATCGTCGACGTCGAAGGAGTACGAGTCCTTCATCACGAACTCGCGACCGCGCAGGATGCCCGCACGCGGCCGGGCCTCGTCGCGGTACTTCGTCTGGATCTGGTACAGCCAGAGCGGCAGGTCCTTGTACGACGAGTAGAGGTCCTTGACCATGAGGGTGAACATCTCCTCGTGGGTCGGGCCCAGGAGGAAGTCGTTGTCCCGTCGGTCCTTGAGCCGGAACAGCAGGTCGGCGTACTCGGTCCAGCGGTTGGTCCGCTCGTACGGCTCGCGCGGCAGCAGCGCCGGGAAGTGCACCTCCTGCGACCCCGCAGCGTCCATCTCCTCGCGGACCACCCGCTCGACGTTGCGGAAGACGCGGTAGCCCAGCGGCAGCCAGCTGAAGATGCCCGGCGCGACCCGGCGGACGTACCCGGCCCGTACGAGCAGCCGGTGGCTGGGGACCTCGGCGTCCGCCGGATCCTCGCGCAGCGTGCGGAGGAACAGCGTCGACAGGCGCAGAGCCACAGCGGATCTCCTCTTCGGGAAGCGGTGGCTCGAGGATATCGGCGGCGTCCAGCGAGTTCAGAGCACCCGTTGTCGATAGCCTGCCCCGGTGTCGAAGCCCAAGAAGGCCCCCTGGCCGCCGTACCTCCCGGCCGACGTCAATCCGGCTGACCTCGGCGACGCTCGGCTGGCCTACCTGGCAGCCAGGCCGGAGCTCGAACGGCGATCCCGCAGCAACGGTTGGCGGGTGCTCGGGGCGCTGACGAAAAGAGGCATCCCCCGGGACATCGGTCACGAACGTACGTCCGACCTGCTTGAGGCGTACGCACCGGCGATCGAGGCCGCTGCCGAGTCGCTGAGCCCTGCCGACCGGGTCACCCTCCGCAGGAGCGGCACGCTTCCGGACTGGTTCTTCGACACGGTCGAGGCCCAGCGCAAGGCCGAGGGAAAGACCTGACAGCTCAGAACAGGACAGTGGCGAACGTACCGACTCGGGAGAAGCCGACCCGGGCGTACGTGGCGAGCGCCGGGGCGTTGAAGTCGTTGACGTAGAGCGAGACGACGGGAGCCACCTCGTCGAGGCACAGCTTGACGACCGC
>JANMWN010000047.1:0-2495 GCA_031394045.1 Sporichthyaceae bacterium | reverse complement strand
CCGGCCGCCCGTCGGGGTCGGTCAGCAGGCCGTATTCGATCTGGGGCAGGCCCTTCTTGCCATCGCGGGAGTAGCCCCGCGCGGCCAGCGGGCAGTGCGAGCCGGTCATCCACGAGCTCGACAAGTCGAACAGCGCCAGCCGATCGGGGTTGGCCGCACCGGTCAGATGCCTGCGCGCGAGCTTGGCCTCGATCGCGTCCTGCTGACCGACCAGCCAGTCCAGTGCGGCATACACCTCATCGGTGCTCGCGTCGGCGATGCCCAGGTCGTGGGCGAGGGTCGTGTCGGCCCACCAGCGGGTCGTGGCGAGCTTGCTACCCGGTCGACAGACCCGGGCCACGATCAACGCGAACGCCAGGTCCCGCTGCCGTCCAGCTGGGCCGAGCAGCCCGGGTAGGCCGAGCGCGTGCGCTTGCGCGACGACCGCCGCGACATGACCGTGCGGTAGCGAACCCACCACCTCCACGGCGCTGTCGGCGGTGACCAGCGCCTGCCCACGCAACGTCGCCTTGATGGCCAGCAACGCCGTCGGTGGCAGGTGAGACAGGTTCGCGAGTGTCTGGTTTTTGACCTTGCCGTCCTCGCGGTAGGACCGGCGCAGCAAATGCGTCTCGTACACCTTCTCACCGTGCTGACGACGCGTGGTCACCACGTGCATCGCGCCACCCGGCCTAACCACGAACCGAACCTAGCAGAAGCAAGGACTACATGCCATCATACTCGTGACTACACACACGGCGTGTCGCAGGCCGAACCTCCCTCGCCCACACGGAAAAGAGCCCTCACAGACCAACTTTGGACTCGTAACTTCGGGCTAACGGCACCTACCCTTAGGACACGCGCATAAATAAGCCGGTCATTTAGGGCATCGACCGATACGGTGTGGGAGTGGCGGTCGATGCGGGGGTGGTCGAAGGTGTGCAGCGTCGGATCACGACCCTGTGGCCGCACCTAAATGAACGTCAGCGTCGGCTGCTGTTGGGGGTCGAGGCCCGCGAGTTGGGCTGGGGCGGGGTGACTGCCGTCGCCGCTGCGATGGGGGTCTCGCGATCAACGGTGACGAACGCGGTCGCGGAACTGGAACTGCCGACGGAACTCGCCGAAGGCCGGTCGCGCCGCCCTGGTGGCGGCCGCAAGAGCGCCGTGGACAACGACCCGGGGTTGCCGGCGGCGTTGGACGCGCTGGTTGACCCGGAGACCCGCGGCGACCCGGAGTCGCCGTTACGCTGGACGTGCAAGTCGACCCGGCAGCTGGCGACGGCATTGACCGCGAATGGCCATCGGGTCTCGGACCGCACCGTGGCGGCTCTGTTGCATCAGGCGGGCTACAGCTTGCAGGCCAACGCCAAGACCACCGAGGGCAATCAGCACCCCGACCGTGACGGCCAGTTCGGGCACATCAACACGATGGTCGGCCGCTACCGCAAGACCGGTGACCCGGTGATCAGCGTCGACACCAAGAAGAAGGAACTCGTCGGGGAAACCCCCGGCTACAAAAACAATGGCCGCGACTGGCATCCTCAGGGCGACCCGGTCCGGGTCGGCGTGCATGACTTCCCTGACCCCGCGATGCCCAAGGCAGTGCCCTATGGGATCTACGACCTGGCCGCGAACACCGGCTGGGTGTCGGTGGGCTGCGACGGCGACACCGCGGCGTTCGCGGTCGAGACGCTGCGCCGCTGGTGGCACAAGGTCGGTCAGGTGAGCTACCCCAAGAGCAAGCGGCTGCTGATCTGTGCCGATGCCGGCGGCTCCAACGGCTACCGAGTCCGACTCTGGAAGGTCGAGCTCGCACGGCTCGCCACCGAGATCGGCAGGCCCATAACCGTCTGCCACTTCCCACCAGGCACCAGCAAATGGAACAAGATTGAGCACCGGCTGTTCGCGCACATCTCGATGAACTGGCGAGGCCGCCCACTGACCAGCCACGAAGTCATCGTGAACCTCATCGGAGCCACCACCACCCGCACCGGCCTGACCGTGCACGCCGAGACCAACACCAACACCTACCCCCGCGGCATCAAGGTCACGAAGCAGGAAATGGACGCCATCGGACCCCAACTGAAGCCGGACGCCTTCCACGGCGACTGGAACTACACCCTGCGCGCCCGAACTACACGAGTGTGACTATGTCGCCTGACTTGTTTCTTCGCGGGTCCTAAGGGTGAACCCCGCCGGTCGCAGACCGGCGGGGTTCGTGGTCGTGCTGTCGTGCTGGTCGTCAGTCTGTCGTGACCTCGGTGACAGCGGCTCGTGCGGAGGCTTCGTCGACGATGCTCTTGTTGGTCGCGAAGGCGGCGATGAGGGCTTGGATCGCGAGGTTGTTCACGGCTCGGGGTAGACCTCGGCTGACTTGGTGGATGAGGTCCGCGGCGTCGTCGCTGAATAGGGGGTCGCTGCGACCGGCGAGCTTCAGGTGATGCGCCAGGTAGGTCTTGGTCTCGGCGGGCTCCATTCCGTTCATCGCGTAGCGCAGCGCGATCCGCTGGTCGAGG
>JANMWN010000040.1:0-12594 GCA_031394045.1 Sporichthyaceae bacterium | reverse complement strand
CCGAGGAACAGGTCGGTACGGACGGCACCGAGCACGCGAGCCTCGTCGCTGCTGGCCATCGAGATCCTCCTTGATCGCGGGACGTCACGCTCACGCTAGCCCGTACGTCGGCGACGGGCACGGGGGACGCCGGGAGATCGGTTCCGTAGGGTGCGGCCATGGGCTACGACGTGATCGTGCTGGCCGGCGGCCGGTCGACGCGATTCGGCTCCGACAAGGTCGGGCTGCTCCTTCCCGGCGTGCTCGACGGGCTGCCCGCCGAGGCCTCGATGGTGTGCGTCGGCCCGGCGCGACCGGCTCGGCGTCCTGACGTCCGGTGGGTGCGCGAGGACCCGCCGCAGTCCGGTCCGCTGGCTGCGCTGGCGGCCGGGCTCGCTGCCGGTACGTCCGCGGTGGTGGTGCTGGTCGGCGCCGACATGCCGCACGTCGGCCGGGCCGTACCAGCACTTGTCGATGCCCTGGCCGGTGCCGCCGATGACGCCCCGGGCGCAGTGCTCGTTGACGGCGACGGGCGGGCGCAGGTGCTCGCCTCGGCCTGGCGACGGGAGTCCCTGGCTGGGCGACTTGCCGCCATCGGAGACCCTGCCGGGCGGCCGCTTCGGCTCGTGCTCGACGGTGCGCCACTCGTCCCCGTCGCCGATATCTGGGGCTCCGCGCGCGACATCGACACCCCGGCCGACCTCGCCCTCGCTGCTACCGTCAGCCCGGTGAATGCGCAGCCGCGGGTAGCCCTGGTCACAGGCGCAGGTCGAGGTATCGGCCGCATCGTCACCCAACGGCTAGCCTCCCTCGGGTATCGCGTCGCTGCCGCCGCCCGCTCGGTCGACGAGCTGGCCGGCCTGGCCGCAGAGACCGGCGCGCTGGCGGTCCCGCTCGATGTCAGGGACGCCGCTGCGGTCGCCGAGGCGGTGGCCAGGGTCGAGTCCGAGCTGGGGCCGATCCAGCTGCTGGTCAACAACGCCGGGATCGCGGGCGCCCGCCAGGTGTCGTGGCAGGTCGGCGTCGACGACTGGTGGTCAGTCTTCGAGGTCAACATGCTCGGGGTCTTCCTCTGCAGCCGGGCGGTGCTGCCCTCGATGGTGGCCGCCGGCTCCGGCCGCGTCGTCAACGTCTCCTCGAACGCCGCCTTCTTCCGTCTCGACGGCGAACCGTTCATGAGCATCAGCTCGGCCTACATGGCGAGCAAGGCCGCGCTGATCCGGTACACCGATGCCCTCGCGGCCGAGGTCGCGCCGCACGGCGTCAAGGCGTTCGCGATCTCGCCCGGCACGGTCAAGACGGACCTGTCGGCGGGCCTGTTCGCCGACGTCTGGGACGACCCCGACTTCTGGGCCGCCCCCGAGCTGACCGCCGACCTGATCGAGTTCATCGAGACCGGTGCGCTCGACGGGCTCTCCGGGCGCTACCTGCACGCCCGCAACGACGACTGGCGCGGCTTCGCCGACCGAGTACCCGAGATCCTCGCCGAGGATCTGCTGGCGCTCCGCATCCGCGAGGCTCCCTAGTTCGACAGTTGTAGGGCATAGATCAGACGAGATGTCGTCCTTAGATCAAACATCATGCCCAGGTGGGTGGGCGGCGCTCGACGAACGCGGACATCCCCTCGGCGGCCTCGGCGCCGGCGAAGAGCGCCGCGGACAGCTCAGCCGTCCACGCGAAC
This sequence comes from Sporichthyaceae bacterium, assembly GCA_031394045.1. Classification (GTDB taxonomy): domain Bacteria; phylum Actinomycetota; class Actinomycetes; order Prado026; family Prado026; genus JANYIP01. Next base: position 10,934 of record JANMWN010000040.1, on the reverse strand, counting down.
GCCTCTGAGCGCTCCATCGCGGGTATCCGCCGCAGCAGCTGCTTGGTCGCCGCCATCGCCTCCGGACCACCGAGCCGCAGCTGCTCGACCCAGGCGGCCACCGTCGCGTCGAGCAGCTCCGGCGCCACGACCGAGGTCAGCAGCCCGGCAGCCAGGGCCCGCTCGGCCCCCACCCGCTCGCCGGTGAGCATCAGCTCGGCGGCAGCGCGGGGGTGCATCACCCGCAGGCACACGACCGAGATCATCGACGGCGCCACCCCGACGCGTACCTCCGAGAAGGCGAACCGCGCCGCTGACGAGGCCACCGCGAGGTCGCACGCCGCCACCAGCCCGTTGCCCCCGCCGGCGACGTGCCCCTGGACCCGCGCGATGGTCGGCTTCGGATGGTCGAGGAGGGCAGCGAGGACGTCGGCGAACACCCTGGCCCCGGCCGTGGTGAACCCGCCTCCGCCGGCGCCGCGAAGGTCAGCCCCGGCGCAGAACGCGCGGCCCTTACCGGTCAGCACCACGACCCGCACCGACGCGTCGGCCGCGGCCCGCGCCAACGCGTCGAGCAGCAGGACCAGCGACTCCGCGTCGAGGACGTTGCGGGCCTCCGGCCGGTCGAGCGTCACCGTCGCGACACCGTCGGCGACCATGTACGTGACGGCGGGGCCTGCGGCACCTGGAGCACCGTCGCTCATCGCTTGCCCATCCCCTCGAGCATCGCGATCACCCGCAGCATGACCTCGTCGGCGCCGCCGCCGATGGAGGTCAGCCGCACGTCGCGGTAGTAGCGGGCCGTCCAGTGCTCCTCCATGTAGCCCATCCCCCCGTGGTACTGCAGGCAGGTGTCGGCGACCTCGCGCACGAGGCGGCCGGTCTTGAGCTTGGCCACGGTCGCGAAGCGAAGGACGTCCTGACCGTCGGCATAGGCCTCGGCGGCGGCGTAGCAGTAGTGCTTGAGCAGGTCGACCTCGGCGAACAGCTCGGCCAGCTTGTACTGCAGATACTGGTTGGCCAGCAACGGTTTCCCGAACGCCTCCCGCTGATGGAGGTACTCGACCGTACGCCGGAGGGCGCGCTCCATGCCGGAGATGCTGAGGTAGCAGGCGATCAGCCGCTCGTCCTGGAACTGCGCCATCTGCTGCTGGAAGCCTTGCCCCACCTCGCCGATCGTGTGGTCCACGGGCACGCGACAGTCGTCGAAGACCAGCTCAGCGGTGTCGGACGAGCGGTTGCCGAGCTTGTCGAGCTTTCGCGACACCGAGAAGCCGGCGGTGTCGGTGGGGAAGACGATCATGGACATGCCCTGGTAGCCGCCCTCGTCGGACGTCCGCGCCAGCAGGCAGAGCCAGTCGGCCTGGGTCCCGTTGGTGATCCACATCTTCGCGCCGTTGATGACCCACTCGTCCCCGTCGCGTACGGCCCGCGTACGGATCCCGGCGACGTCGGACCCGGCACCGGGCTCGGACACCGCCACCGCGCAGACCTGGCGGCCGGCGATGGCGGGCACGAGGTAGCGCTGCTTGAGCTCTTCGGAGCCGTACCGGGCGAGCGCCGGAGTAGCCATCGCGGCCTGCACCGCGATGGCCATGGGTACGCCGCCGCAGTCCACCCGGCCGAGCTCCTCGCCGAGCACCACCGTGAACGTGTGGTCGACGCCGCCGCCGCCGTACGCGGGGTCGTACTCCAGGCCCAGCAGCCCCAGGGCGCCGAGCTTGCCGAACAGCTCGTGCGCGGGGAAGATCCCGGCCGCCTCCCAGGCCTCCACGTACGGGTTGATCTCGCGGTCGACGACCTGCCGGACCACCTGACGGAGCTGCTCGTGCTCCTCGCCGAACTTCATCGCTGCGCTCCCTGCGGGTCGGGGACGGCGAGGCCGATGGCCCTCGCCCATAGCTGCGAGAGGGTGACGACGACGTGCTCGACGTCGTACGCCGCTCCATGGGCGTACCAGCGCCGGGCGAAGCTCTCCACCATGCCGACCAGGGCCGGCCCGGCGATCTCGACGTCGACGCCCGGGTCGGCAAGCCCGTCGGACTGGAACCGCGACAGGGTGCCCTTGGCCTTCTCGACGAACCCTCCACGAAGGCCGTCGAGCACCGCGCGGAACCCCGGGTCGGCGGTGGCTGCCTGCTCGACAACCTCGAGCATGCGGGCGTGCGACGCGTACACCCGCAGGTAGCGTCGGTTGCCCTCCTCGATCCGCCGCACCGGGTCGATGCGCAGGTCGTCGGGCACGCGCACGGCCTCGAACACCTCGGCCGAGACCGACGTGCAGAGGGCGTACAGCACCGCTTCCTTGGACTCGAAGTAGGTGTAGACGGTGCCGTGGCTGACGCCGGCCGCGATCGAGATGTCGGACATCCGGGTGTCGCTGAAGCCACGCGCCTCGAACACCTCGCGCGCCCCGGCGAGCAGTCTGTCCCGGGTCCGCCGGCCGCGGGGGGTGGCCGGCTCGACCGTCATGACGCCGTACCTCCGAGCAGCTCGGTCGGCAGGTCGACGAGCCTGGCGCGCAGGTACTCGCCCAGGCCCTTGCCCTGCGGGTCGACGCTGGTGCTGTCGGCCACACCACGACCGAGGATCCCGTGCAGCACGAGGTTCACGGCCAGCAGGTTGGGCAGCGGGTGCACCTCGACCCGGAGCCCGGCTGCCTCGGGGATCAGCTCGCGGACGCGGTCCGGGCTGAGAAAGGCTGCGAGCCAGGCGTACGCGGTTGAATCCGGTGCCCACACCCCGATGTTGGCGTTGCCGCCCTTGTCGCCGGACCGGGCCCCGAACACCCGACCGAGCGGGGTACGGGTGGTGGGCCCTGACGGCACACTCATCAGCTCTGGCACGGGGATGCTGAACAGGTGCGAGGAGTAGGCGCCCGTCGGCATCGGCACAGCGACCGGGCCGACCTCGACCCCGTCGACGAAGACGCGCTGGGTCACCAGCTCGGCGCCGATGGTCGTCGGCCAGTAGACGCCGTAGGGGACCGGCTCGGCGGGTGGCCCGGCGAGGTAGAGGCCGGGCACGGACGCGAGGGCCAGCTCGACCACCGGAGCGGTGAAAGCCTTGCCCAGCTTGGTCGCGTCGCGGTCGCGGACGATGATCCGCAGCTCGGCCTGCGACTGGTACTCGTCCCCGGCGGCGGCCTCCTGGCCGGACCCGCTGCGCCGCAGCAGCTGCACGTCGACCGAGTCGAACCCCTCTCGGCCGCCCGGGACCGCGGCCCACAGCTGGCGCTCGACGAGCTCGGCCTTGGCCGCGAGGTCGAGCCCGGTCAGCACCAAGGTCATCTCGTTGCGGAAGCCGCCGAAGGCGTTGACCGCAACCTTGAGAACGGGCGGCGGGGGGGTCCCGCGTACGCAGGAGATCGCGACCCGGTCGGGCCCCTGCTGTGCGAGCACGATGCTGTCGAAACGCGCGGTCACGTCGGGGTTCGCATACGCGGGGGACCCGATCTCGTACAGCAGCTGGGCGGTCACGGTGCCGACCGAGACGAGACCGCCGGTGCCTTCGTGCTTGGTGATGACCGACGACCCGTCGGCCGCCACCTCGGCGATCGGGAAGGCGATGTGATCGATGCCGGGCACCTCGGCGAAGAAGGCGTAGTTGCCTCCGGTGGCCTGCGCGCCGCACTCGATGACGTGACCTGCGACCACGGCGCCCGCGAGCTCGTCGAGGTCGTCCGGCGACCAGCCGTGCCACCAGGCGGCCGGGCCGACGACCAGCGACGCGTCGGTCACCCGGCCGGTGACGACGACGTCAGCGCCCGCCGCGAGGGCCGTGGCGATGCCGAAGCCACCGATGTACGCGTTGGCGGTCAGGGCCGGTCGGTCCAGCGACGCGAAGGGCTCGAACCCGTCCATGTTCTTGAAGGTGTGGCCGCCCTCGGCGAGCTCGGCCAGCCGCGGCATCAGGTCGTCGCCGTCGACGTACGCGACGCTCGGGTGCAGGCCCAGCCTGGTCGCCAGCTCACCGACGGCCTCGGCGCAGCCTGCCGGGTCGAGCCCGCCGGCGTTGCTCACGACCCGGATCCCCCGGTCGAGGCAGCTGCCGAGGACCTGCTCGAGCTGGGTCAGGAAGGTACGCGCGTAGCCGCTCCCCGGCCCGTGCTTCAGCCGCTGCCGGGCCAGGATCAGCATCGTCAGCTCGGCCAGCCAGTCGCCCGTGAGCACGTCGATCGGGCCACCCTCGACCTGCTCGCGCGCAGCCGCGATCCGGTCGCCGAAGAAGCCGCTGCAGTTGGCGATCCGGACCGGTCGTGCCTCGGGCTCATTCATCTTCGGCCGCCTCGACGAGCCGGACGACCACCGCGTGGGCATCCACCGCATCACCTACCGCGACGAGCACCTGGTCGACGACGCCGTCGTGGGCAGCGACGATCCGGTGCTCCATCTTCATCGCCTCCAGCACCACGAGGGTCTGCCCCGCCGCGACGGAGTCCCCGGCGCGGACCCCGACCAGGGTGACGGTCCCCGGCAGCGGCGCCGACAGGCCACCCGCGGCCACCGCGGCGGAGAGGTCCTTGAACCGGGGCAACGCCGACCACGACGAGGTCCAGCGTCCGTCGCTCACCACCACCAGCTCGCTGCTGGCCTCGGCGTAGGCGCGTACGTCGTACCAGGCGCTCACGCCGTCCACGGTCAGCCGCACCCGCCCCGGCTCGATGCCGCCCAGCTCGACGCCGCCGACGTCGATGCCGCCGACGTCGTGCCCGTCCACCGAGAGCAGCAGGCCGGCCCGGTCGGTCGCGTACGCCACCTCGACCGGCCAGCCGTCGCCCGCGCGCTCGGCATAGACCCGCTTCTCACGCTGGCCGGCGACGTTGCGGAACCCGGGCGGCGCGAATCCCTGCACGCGTACTCCGCCGCGCGCCGCCTGCTGCTGGCCCAGCGCCGCCGCGGCGAGGTGGGCCGTCCGGACGCGGGCCGGCAATGTCGGCGCCAGCACCTCGGGGTGATCGGCCAGGAAGGTCGTCGGCGTGCGCCCCTCCGCGAAGGCCGGGTGCTCGAGCACGGCCACGAGACTGTCGCGGTTGTGCGCGATGCCGTCGACGGTCAGCCGGCGGAGCGCGTGGGCCAACCTGGCGGTGGCCTGCTCCCGGGTCGGCGCGAAGCCGATCACCTTGGCCAGCAACGGGTCGTAGTAGGTCGAGACCTCGGCGCCCGTGACGATCCCGGAGTCGTGGCGGACGCCCTCGACCGTCGGCTCGCGATAGTCGTGGATCCGCCCGGCGCTCGGCAGGTGGCCGCGCGCGGGTTCTTCGGCATACAGGCGTACCTCGATCGCATGACCGGTACGGGCCACCTCGTCCTGGCGTAGCGGCAGCGGCCGTCCCGCAGCCACCTCGAGCTGCCACTCGACCAGGTCGAGCCCGGTGACGGCCTCGGTGACCGCGTGCTCGACCTGCAGCCGGGTGTTCATCTCGAGGAAGACGAAGGCCTGCTCCCCGGACCCGTCCTCGAGCAGGAACTCCACCGTCCCGGCGCCGAGGTAGTCGACAGCACCGGCCAGGGCGAGAGCGGCCGCGTACATCCGTTCGGCGGTCGCGGCCTCGAGTCCCGGTGACGGCGACTCCTCCAGCACCTTCTGGTGCCGGCGCTGGATCGAGCACTCGCGCTCGTACAGGTGGACGAGGTGGCCGTGCGCATCGCCGAAGACCTGGACCTCCACGTGCCGCGCGCCGACCACGTACCGCTCGACGAAGACCGTTGCGTCGCCGAAGGAGGCAGCAGCCTCGCGGCGGCAGCCCTCGACCGCGGCAGCCAGCTCCGGCGCGGTCAAGACCAGCCGCATGCCCTTGCCGCCCCCACCGGCAGAAGCCTTGACCAGCAAGGGAAATCCAACTGTGAGCGCGGACTCGAGCCAGTCCGCGGGATCGTCGGTCAGCAGCTCGGCGGAGGCGGCCACCGGCACCCCGGCCTCGGCTGCGAGCCGCTTGGCCTCCACCTTGGCGCCCATCAGCCGGATCGTCGCGGGCGCCGGACCGACCCAGGTCAGGCCGGCGTCGAGCACGGCCTGCGCGAGGTCCGAGTTCTCGGCGAGGAAGCCGTAGCCCGGGTGCACCGCGTCGGCACCTGACGCCTGCGCGGCAGCCAGGACCTTACCGATGTCGAGGTAGGACTCTGCGGCGGTCGAGCCACCCAGCGGCACCGCGCGGTCGGCCGTACGCGTGTGCAGGGCGTCTCTATCAGGGTCGGAGAACACGGCGACGGTCTCGATCCCGAGCCGCGCGCAGGTACCGAAGATCCGGACGGCGATCTCCCCGCGGTTGGCGACCAGGAGCCGCCGGACGTCGCTCACATCCGGAAGACGCCGAAGGTCGACGTCCCCTCGACAGCGGCGGAATGGCACGCGGACAGGGCGATCCCGAGGACGGTACGGGTGTCTCGGGGGTCGATGATGCCGTCGTCCCAGAGCCGGCCCGTCGCGTGCAGGGCGGTGGACTGGCTCTCGACCTGGGCCTCGAACGCGTCGCGGGCCGGGGCGAACGCGGCCTCGTCGAACTCGACCCCTGCGGCGGCCGACTTCTGCCTGGCCACGATGGTGAGGACCCCGGCGAGCTGCTTGGCACCCATGACGGCGATCCGGTGGCCCGGCCAGGTGAAGACGAACCGCGGGTCGTACGCCCGGCCGCTCATCGCGTAGTTGCCGGCCCCGTACGAGGCCCCGACCATCAGGGTCAGATGGGGGACGGTCGAGTTCGAGACCGCGTTGATCAGCTTGGCGCCGTCCTTGATGATCCCGCCCTGCTCGTACCGCGTGCCGACCATGAAGCCGTTGATGTTCTGCACGAACAGGATGGGGACGTTCCTGCGGTTGCAGAGCTGGATGAACTGCGCGCCCTTCTCGGCCTCCTGCGAGAACAGGATCCCGTTGTTGGCCACGACGGCGACCGGGTAGCCGCACAGCTCGGCCCAGCCGGTGACCAGCGTGCTGCCGTACAGCGGCTTGAACTCATCCAGGCGGCTCCCGTCGAGGATCCGGGCCAGGACCTCACGGATCTCGAGCGGCGCTCGTACGTCGATCGGTGCCACGCCGAGCAGCTCGTCCTCGTCGTACGCGGGGGGCTCGGGGTGCTCGGTCCGGGGGCCAGGGCCCACCTTGCGCCAGCCGAGCCCGGCGACGATCTCGCGGCCGATCCTGATCGTGTCCGGCTCGTCCTGCCCGAGGTAGTCGGCCAGCCCGGAGGTGCGGGCGTGCATCTCGGCGCCACCGAGCTCCTCCTCGTCGGCATCCTCGTCGATCGCCATCTTCACCAGGGGCGGGCCGCCGAGGTAGACCCGGGCTGCGTCCTTCTGCAGCACCACGTAGTCGCTCATCCCCGGCACGTAAGCCCCGCCGGCGGTGCTGCTGCCGAAGACGAGCGCGATGGTCGGGATGCCGGCCGCCGACAGCCGGGTGAGGTTCTTGAACGACGCGCCACCGGGTACGAAGATCTCGGCCTGCTTCGGCAGGTCGGCGCCGGCGGACTCGGTGAGGTTGATCAAGGGCAGCCGGTTGACGCGGGCGATCTCCATGGCGCGCAAGCCCTTGTGCACCGCCGTCGGACCTTGCGCGCCACCCTTGACGGTCGGGTCGTTGGCCACGACGACGCACTCCACGCCGCTGACGACACCGATCCCGGTGACCAGGCCGGCGCCCATCGGGTCGTCCGTTGCGTAGCCCGCCAGGGGCGAGAGCTCGAGGAACGCCGAGTCGGGATCGACCAGGAGCGCGATGCGCTCGCGCGGCAGCAGCTTGCCGCGGCGCCGCAGCCGGGCGACTGCGGGTTCGCCACCGCCGGCGACCACCATCGCCTGCAGCTGGGTGATCTCGTCGACGGCACGCTGCATGGCCGCCCGGCCGGCGAGGTAGCCCTCCGAGCGCGTGTCCACCTGCGAGGCAAGTACCCGCACAGACTTGACAGTAGCGTCAACTTGACCGTTTCGGGTACGCCAGAAGGGCGATTCACGCCGGATCCGCGAGTAGGCGGCCCCTGGCCGTACGCTGCCGGGCATGGTTCTGGACGACTGGGTGGCCGCGCTCGCCGCCGAGCTGGGGATCACCGTGGACGTCGACGTCAAGCTGCTCCTGGACGTCGCGCGCGACGCTGCCCACCAGGTCGACCGGCCAGCCGCCCCGCTGACGACCTTCCTGGTCGGCTACGCGGCTGGGCTGCGCGCCGGCGAGCCGGGCGCGCTGGACGAGGCGGCCGCGACGGCCCAACGGCTCGCGCTCGCCTGGCCGCAGGCAGTCTGACCTCAGTGAGTCTGACCTCAGTGAGTCTGGCCTGGGCGCAGGCACGCGCCGCTGCCGGCGACCTCGCGCCCCTGGCGTCGGTCCAGGTCGGGCTCGCGGCGGCGATGGGCCACGCGCTCGCGGCTGACATCGTCGCGCGCACCGACCTGCCCTCCTCCACCTCATCGGCCATGGACGGCTGGGCGGTACGCGGCGCACCACCGTGGTCCGTCGAGGTCGCGCCCCTGCTGCTGCCTGGTACGGCGCGGGCCACCGCCACCGGTCGTACCCTCCCGCCCGGCACGGACGCTGTCCTTCGCACCGAGCACGCAGCCCACGACGCCGCCATGGGGGTCGTGCTCCCGCTCCCGGGCATCGAGCCTCCCGTCCCCGGCCAGGACGTCCGCCTCCGCGGCACCGAGTGCGTCGTCGGCGACGTCGTCGCTGCACGCGGGACCCGTTGCGTACCAGCGGTTCTTGGCCTCGCTGCCGCCGCGGGCGTCGACCTGCTGACCGTCGTCCGCCGCCCCGTCGTCGACCTGCTCGTGCTGGGCGACGAGCTGATCGAGGAAGGCGTACCCCACGGCCGGTTCGTCCGAGACGCCCTCGGCCCGATGCTGCCGCCGTGGCTGGTGGCGCTGGGGGCCGAGTCGGTCGCCGTCCAGCGGGTCGGCGACACGGTGGCCGCCCTCGCCGAGGCGGTCGGTGCATCCACGGCCGACCTGATCGTGACCACCGGCTCGACGGCGAGCGGGCCGAGGGACCACCTGCACGCGGTGCTGGCCGACCTGGGTGCGGAGCTGGTGGCCGACGGCGTCGGCGTACGTCCCGGCCAGCCGATGCTGCTGGCCCGGCTCGCGGACGGGCGGCCGCTGGTCGGCCTGCCGGGCAACCCGCTGGCGGCGGTGTCCGGCGTCCTCACTCTCGCGGCGCCGGCGCTGCGCTCCCTCGCCGGGCTTCCTCCTGCGCCCCGGGTGACGACCAGGCTCACCGAGCCCGCGACCGGTCATCCGCGCGACGTGCGGCTGATCCCCGTACGCGAGGGAGCCCCGGTCCACCACGTCGGCCCGGCCATGCTCCGCGGCCTGGCCGCCGCGGACGCGCTGGCCGTCGTACCCCCGGGTGGCGCCGAGGCGGGCGACGAGGTCGAGCTGCTCCCGCTGCCCTGACCGCCGATAGCGACGACGGTTGTAGGGCATAGATCAAACGAACTGCACAGCTTGGCGGCGCCTAGGCTGCGCTCATGCATGCAGTCGTCATCACCGAGCCAGGCGGTCCCGAGGTGCTGCACTGGACCGAGGTCCCCGACCCCGGCCAGCCCGGCGAGGGCGAGGTCCTGCTCGCGGTCGCAGCGACCGCGCTCAACCGGGCCGACATCATGCAGCGCCAGGGCTTCTACCCTCCGCCGCGCGGAGGATCGCCATACCCGGGGCTGGAGTGCTCCGGCGTCTTCCTCGCGGTGGGCGAGGGCGTCAAGGACTGGCAGCCCGGCGACCAGGTCGCGGCGCTCCTGGCCGGAGGCGGCTACGCCGAGCAGGTCCTGGTGCCGGAGACACAGCTGTTCCCGGTCCCGGCCGGCGTCGACCTCGTCACGGCCGCCGCGCTGCCCGAGGTGACGGCGACGGTGTGGTCCAACGTCTTCATGCTGGCCGCGCTCAGGCCCGAGGAGGTGCTGCTGATCCATGGCGGAGGCTCAGGCATCGGCACCTGCGCGATCCAGCTGGCCAAGGCGGCCGGCGCGAGCGTGCTCGTCACGGCGGGCTCGCAGGACAAGCTCGACCGCTGCATCGTGCTGGGCGCGGACGTGGGGATCAGGTACCGCGACGAGGACTTCGTCGCCCGCGTCCGCGAGGAGACCGAGGGGCACGGCGCGGACGTGATCCTCGACAACATGGGCGCGGCCTACCTCGGCCGCAACATCGAGGCGCTCGCGGTGAACGGCCGGCTCGTGGTGATCGGCCTGCAGGGCGGCAGCAAGGGTGAGCTCGACCTCGGGCAGCTGCTCGGCAAGCGCGGCGCGGTGCTCGCGACGACGCTCCGCGCCCGCCCGCTCGAGGAGAAGGCCGCCATCGTGCGCTCGGTGGTCCGGTACGTCTGGCCGCAGGTCGAGAGCGGGGCGGTACGCCCGGTGGTGGACCGGGTGCTCCCGATCGCCGAGGTCGCCGACGCGCACCGGGTCCTCGAGGCCGGCGAGAGCTTCGGCAAGGTGCTGCTGCAGGTCGGCTGAGGTCGGCTGAGGACGGCTAGCCGCTGACCGGCACCGGCACCTCGCCCTGCCACGCCAGGATCACCTTCTCGACGAACATCCCCATCGACTGGTACAGCCGGGTAGCTCCGGTCGGGCTCTCGCTGTCCACACCCAGCCCGACCCGGGTACGGCCGCGCCGCGCCGACTCGGCGAACGCCTCCGCCAGCAGGGCCTTGGCCACGCCTCGCCCCCGGTACTCGCGAAGCACGCCGAGGATGTCGACGCTTCCCTCGCCCAGCTCGGCCTGGCTCTCGGCGCCCAGGAGCAGCCCCGCGGGCTCACCGTCCACCTGCGCCACCCACCACTGGGTACGGTCCACCCCCGCCGACCCGTCCAGCCGCTCGTACCACTGCTCGAAGGACATCGGCGTGAAGTGCCAGTGGTCGGCGAACGACTCGTCGTGCAGCCGCTTCGCCAGCCGGAGCTCGGCCTCGTCCGCGGCGTCGAGCAGCCGGATCGTCACGCCCGGAGGGAGCGGCGGCGGCGTGGC
>JANMWN010000368.1:0-20578 GCA_031394045.1 Sporichthyaceae bacterium | reverse complement strand
GTTGCCGGGCACTCGCTTAACGACGGTCGCTCGCGGGTCGGCCGCGTAGTTGGCGAAGGAGGGCTGGTGCGCCAGCATGAGGTCGATCGTGCGTACGCGCTCGAAGGTCTGGGTCAGCGAGGTCGCCACCTGGCGGGCCGCCACGTTGAGCTGGGTGTCGGCAGCGTCCGCGCGTGCTTGTGCGCTGCGCGAGCCGATCACGCCCATGGCGATCGCTGCGCTGATCAGGCTCACCCCAGCGATCAGCGCTGGAACCCTCGTGCTCCTCAAGGCGCCCCTCCTCGGAGTTGTCCTCCGCCTAGGTGCGGCATCGGCACAAACCCGCGAGGGGTTGAGGTTCAGGTCAGCGCGTGGCGAGGAACCCGAGCAGGTCCTGCCGGGTGAGGACCCCGACCGGCTTGCCGTCGTCGAGCACGAGCAGGGCGTCCGACCGCTCAAGGGCCGCGACCGCCCGCTCGACCGGCTCGCCGGCGCCGAGACCCGGGAGCGCCTCGGACATGTGCGACTCGACCCGGTCCGCGAGCCTGGCCCGGCCGGAGAACAGCGCCTCCATCAGGTCCCGCTCGACGACCGAACCGGCGACCTCGGCGGCCATCACCGGCGGTTCGGCACGGACAACGGGGATCTGCGAGACGCCGTACTCGCGCAAGATGTGGATCGCCTCGGCGAGCGTCTCGTTCGGGTGGGTGTGCACCAGTGGCGGGAGCACGCCCGCCTTGCCCCGTAGGACGTCCCCCACGGTCTGCCCGACATCGGCGGACAGGAAGCCGTACGACGCAAGCCACTCGTCGCTGAACACCTTGGACAGGTAGCCGCGGCCGGAGTCGGGCAGCAGGACGACGACGACGTCGTCCGGTCCGAGCCGCGCGGCCACCCGCAGCCCCGCGACGACGGCCATGCCGCAGGATCCGCCCACGAGCAGGCCTTCCTCGCGGGCCAGGCGGCGGGTCATCTCGAAGGAGTCGCTGTCCGAGACGGCGACGATCTCGTCGCACACGTCGCGGTCGTACGTCGACGGCCAGAAGTCCTCGCCGACACCCTCGACGAGGTAGGGACGGCCGGTGCCGCCGGAGTAGACCGAACCCTCGGGGTCGGCCCCCACCACGCGTACGCTCCCGCCGGACATCTCCTTGAGGTAGCGACCGGACCCGCTGATGGTGCCCCCGGTGCCCACGCCGGCCACGAAGCAGGTGACGGTGCCGTCGGTGTCGGCCCAGATCTCCGGACCGGTCGTCTCGTAGTGCGAGCGCGGGTTCGCGGGGTTGGCGTACTGGTTCGGCTTCCAGCCCCCAGGCGTCTCGCGCGCCAGCCGGTCGGACACGTTGTAGTACGAGTCGGGGTGCTCCGGCGGGACCGCGGTCGGGCAGACGACCACCTGGGCGCCGTACGCGCGGAGCACGTTGATCTTGTCGCCAGAGACCTTGTCCGGGCAGACGAAGATGCAGGAGTAGCCCCGCTGCTGGGCCACCAGCGCCAGCCCGACCCCGGTGTTGCCGGACGTGGGTTCGACGATCGTCCCGCCTGGCTTCAGCACGCCCTCCCGCTCGGCGGCCTCGACCATCGCAAGCGCGATGCGGTCCTTGACCGAGCCGCCCGGGTTGAGGTACTCCACCTTGACCAGCACGGTGGCGGCGATGTCGGGCGCGCCGTCCGCCCCGCGAGTCACCGCCCGCAGGCGTACGAGCGGGGTGTTTCCGACAAGATCGACCACTGAGTCATAGACGCGCACGGCGACCACTGTAGGCGCGGCTACAGTCGGAAGGGACCGCGCAAATCGCAGAGGCACGGGAGGTGAGCCGATGAGCACCGTCGCAGCACCGGTGGCGGAAGGGGTCTGGCGCATCCCGACCGCCCCGATGGACCTGGTCAACAGCTATGCCTTCCGCGACGACGACGGCCAGGTGACCCTCGTGGACGCGGGGATCCCCGGCTCGTCCCCTCGGATCCTCGCGGCGTTGGCCACGCTCGGCTCGGCTCCCAGCGACGTCACCCGGATCCTGCTCACGCATGCGCACAGCGACCATGCCGGTGGGGTCGCCAAGCTCAGCACCACGACCGGCGCCGACGTGGCGATCCACGCGGACGACGCCGAGGTCCTCGACATCGCGGGCGGGCTGCGCGTGATCCACACCCCAGGCCACAGCCCAGGGCACGTCTCCCTGCTGCACGAGCCCACCAAGCTGCTCATCACCGTGGACGCGATCTGGAACATCCGGACCCGGGTGACCGCGTTCACGCACGGACCTTCGATCCACGACGGTGCCCGCGCGGCGGTCCGGTCCTTCCTGCGCCAGCCACGGAGGTTCCGTGCCGGGTTCTGAGGGGGGCCGATGAGCCGCGCCAGCAGGGCGCGCCGGATCGCCGCCACCGCGGCGGTCGGCGCCGTCGGCGGTGGTGGGGGCGCCTTCGGCGTGCTCTGGGCCCAGACCCTGCTGGCCCGCCACCGCGTCGGCGAGCCCAGGGGCGTGCCGTTCGAGGTCGACGGCCGGTACTCCCCGTGCGAGGGGTCCGTCTCCGCCCCGCCGGGCGCGGGTCCGTACCGGATGGTGATGCTGGGCGACTCCGGGGCGGCCGGTCTCGGCGCCGACGCACCGCAGGACACGGTGGCGGTCGTGGTGGCGCAGGGGTTGGCGGACAGCTCCGGCCGGGCCGTCGACCTGGTCAACCTGGCGGTGGTCGGTGCCCAGACCTCGCACGTAGCCGCGCAGGTCGAGGCGGCGGCGACCGCCTTCGACGGGTCCGGCCCCAACCTTGCCGTCATCATGATCGGCGCCAACGACGTCACCCACCGGGTCCGCCCGCAGACGTCCGTACGCCAGCTGCGGGCGATCGTCGCCGGGCTGGTGGGGGCAGGGTGCACCGTGGTGGTCGGATGCTGCCCCGACCTCGGCACCGTCGAGCCGCTGCCGAACCCGCTGCGCGCCATCGGCCGGCGGCTCTCGCGCACGCTCGCCGCCGCTCAGGCGCTGGTCGCCGAGGAGGCGGGCGGGTATCCGGTGTCGCTGGCCTCGCTGCTCGGCCCCGAGTTCGCGGCCAAGCCCGGTGAGTACTTCAGCGAGGACCGGTTCCACCCGTCGTCACTGGGCTACCGGCGCCTCGCCGAGACGCTGCTGCCTGCCGTACGCGTGGCGGTCGGGCACGAGACCGCGGACTGCGACTGATCCCGCCAGGCGGCCGACTCTAGATCTAGAGGGTCGCAAGCAGGTCCTGGCAGGCGGCGGTGGTCTCGCGCAGCACCTCGAGCGTTCGCGCGGCTGCGGTTCCGGTGCCGGCTGTCAGCGCCGCCAGCGCCGCCGTCACCGCGCTCACCAGGTCGCCGCCCGTGACGGCGACCTGGTCTCCAACGGCCAGGTCGTGCAGCCGGGGCACCGTACGAGCCGGTACGCCGTCGAGCTGGGCCGCGCGGTCGGCCATGAGCTGGGCCAGGGCATGGGCGGCGTCGGCCCGGCTCGGCTCCGGCGGGGGCTGGGCCGATTGCGCTGCGAGCGTGACGGGCCTGGCCAGGCGGATGTCGGACAGCGAGCGCAGCCGGTCCGCCACCCGGCGGACCGAGCCCGCAAGCTCCTTCGTACCTGACGGAACCGTGTCCACCGGGCTATGGTGCTCGCACGGATGCCCGTTCGCACCCCTGGAGGCCCCATGAGCCTGCACCACTCGGAACAGACGCACGCTGCCTTGCTCGCGCGAGTGGCGTCCAGCAGTGGCAAAGACGTCAAGGAGTGGTTGCAGATCGTGCAGGACGGCCCTGCCTTCACCCGGCTCGACGAGCGGGTGCACTGGCTCCAGGACGAGCACGAGCTCCCGCTCGGGTACGCCACCGCGGTGGCGCATGAGTTCGACATGGCGCGGGCCGCCCGCAGGGTCAGCTAGCCAAGGTCAGCCAGCCAAGGTCAGCCAGCCAAGGTCAGCCAGCCAGGGTCAGCGGGCCGTCGGCTAGTTGCGGCCCTGCAGGATCGCGAGCAGGCGCAGCAGCTCGAGGTAGAGCCAGATCAGCGTGACCATCAGGCCGAACGACGCGCGCCAGGACTCCTTCTCGGGCAGCCCGGCCGCGATGCCCTTCTCGATCGCGTCGAAGTCGAGCACGAGGGTGAACGCGGCCAGCGCGACGCCCGCGGCGCACAGCAGCAGCCCGAGCCCGCCGACACCGTAGAAGCCCCAGCCGCCGCCGACGTGGAACAGCGCCGAGATGAAGCTGACCAGCGCGATGCCGGCGTACGAGACCAGCGCGACCATCATCATCTTCTGGAACCGCGGCGTGGCCCGCAGGCGCCCGGTCTTGTAGAGCAGCAGCATCACACCGAAGGCCACGAACGTACCGATCACGGCCTGCAGGACGATGTTGGCCGGCTCCTGCGAGGCGAAGTTGACGTACTCCTGGTAGTACCAGCTGATCCCGCCGAGGAAGAAGCCCTGCACCGCCGCGTACAGCATGATCAGCGGCGGGTTGGTGGTGCGCTTGACCGAGATCGTGATCCCGAGCACGAGACCGGCGATCATCGCGACCCAGACGATGGCCGGCGTCGCCTGCACGGCGTGCCAGCCGGCGAACGACGCGGCGAGCAGGATCGCGAACAGGATCCCGGTCTTGACGACGACGTCATCCAGGGTCATCGTGCGCGCGGCCCCGGATCCACCGGGGGTGTCGTACACCTCCTGCAGGACCTGCGTCGACGGCGGGGCGTCGTGGAACGTCGCGAGGTTGGCCTGACCGAACTCGCGGTTCAGGACCGGATTCCGGCTTTCCATGAGAACTCCTTCAGGTGCGTCCACGTAGACCAGCAGGGCGTACCTGACAAAGATAACCCGGCCGCGCGTCTACCAGCGTTCGTCCGCCGTGATGCGGCCGCCCTGCACGGCCGCGGCCAGCGCCGCGTGGTCGCGCTCGTTCTGGTCCGCGTACAGGGACGAGAAGGTGGCCAGCGCCCGGTCGAAGACGTCACCGGAGCCGAGGTACGCCGCGATCGCGATCCGGTCGCCGGACCGGGCGTGCGCGCGGGCGAGGGTCCAGCCGCACAGCCGGGCGTACGCCGCCATGGCGGCCGGGGCCATCTGCTCGATCTCGACCGATCCCTTCCAGTCGCGCAGCTGGCGTACGTAGAAGTCCCGGCTGACGCCGTCGAGGGCGGACACCCGCTGCCAGCCGAGGAAGATGTCGCTGCTCGCCTGCATGAGCCGCTGGCCAACGACGACCCGCTGGCCCTCGTTCTCGAACGTGCTGCGCGGGGCGTACCCCGAGAGCACCGACTGCTGGGCCTCCTTGAACTGCAGGATCAACGGGTCGCCACTGTCCCGCCCGAGCATCAGCGCGACCCAGGCCCGCGTACCCACGCTGCCCACGCCCACGACCTTGCGGGCGAGCTGGGCGAAGCGGTAGCCGGACAGCAGGTGCCGGCGCTCGGTGCTCAGGGTCCGTGCATAGCTCTTCAGCGCGGCCCGAACGAGGTCCTCGAGCTGGTGCGCCGGGGCGTCCGGGAGCAGCTCCTCCACCGGCACCAGCAACGGCGGGTCGCTGACGAACCGGGCCTGCCCGTCGACCACCTGGACCATCTTGCTGAACGCCTGCAGGTGGTCCCGGGTCTTGGCCCTGGCCGCGAACTTCTCGGTCCGGCGCCTGGTCAGGCCGCTGCCCTGGGTGAGCCGAGGCGCCAGCCGGTCCACGGACACGAATGCGTACCAGACGTCGAGGTCACGCATCGCCGCGAACTCAGCCATCGCGGTTCGGTACTCGGCGACTCCGGCCATGACGACAGCCCGGCACTCGACCGCGCTGAAGCCGTTGCCACGGCCGGCGACCTCGAGGCTGGCAGCCAGCCGCTTGACGTCCCACTCCCAGGGTCCGGGCAAAGTCTCGTCGAAGTCGTTGAGGTCGAAGACGAGCTGGCGCTCCGGCGACGCGAACACCCCGAAGTTGGACAGGTGAGCGTCGCCGCAGAGCTGGGCCCGGATCCCGGAGACCGGCGTCGTCGCGAGGTCCGCCGTCATCACGCGTGCGGCGCCGCGGTAGTGCGCGAACGGCGACGACAGCATCCGGCCGTAGCGGATGGGTACGAGCTCGGGCACCCTGGTCGTGGCCTGCTGCTCGAGCAGGGTCACCGGGTCGGGCCGGTCGGCCGCAGGTTCGAAGACCGCGTGCGAGGACCTCGGGACCTTGGTCCGCGCAGCCCGGCCCAGCGCTGCCCGTTCCGCTGGACTCTGCTGGGCCTGCTGCGTCTTACGGGTCGTCGCCATCGGTACCTCCCTCGCCGGTGCGGCAAGTAGAGCAGGTGGACGGGCGCCCCAGTCGACGTTTCGTTTGATCTACTGCGCACAACCGTCGACGCTGATGGCCAGCCGGCTCGATCGCGTACCCCCGGTGGGAGTCGAACCCACACTGTCCCGATCTTAAGTCGGGTGCCTCTGACCAGTTGGGCTACGAGGGCGCTGAGCAGCAGGTTAGAGCCGAACGCTCCCAGTTGGCCGAAAACGGGGCGGGCTGGCCGGCGTACGGGCCAACTGGCCCCGCTTTCAGCCAACTCAGGCGGGCGGCTCCGTCTTGGGCTCGGGAGCGGCGGCCTGGGCGAACTCCTTGAACGGCTCGTGCATGCCCCAAAGCGACACGATCTCGCGCCGGAAGAAGAGCGCCTGGGTCCAGTCCACGACTACCGCAAGCTTGCGCGCGAAGGTCGGGACCCGGCTCATGTGGTACGTCCGGTGCATGAACCACGCGGGGAAGCCCTTGAGCTTGATGCCGTAGACCTGCGCCACGCCCTTGTACAGCCCGAGGGACGCGACGGAGCCCGCGTGCTTGTGCCGGTACTCGCGCGGCTCGAAGCCCCGGATCCGGGCGATCACGTTGTCCGCCAGCACCTTGGCCTGGCGGACGGCGTGCTGGGCCGACGGGGTGCAGGTCGCCCCGGGCGGACCGGTGAGGTCGGGGATCGCGCCGCTGTCGCCGGACACCCACGCGTTGTCGACACCAGCGACCTGCAGCTTCGCGGTGCCGACCAGCCGCCCACGGTCGTCGAGCGCGAACCCGGTGTGCTGTACGAGCGGGCTCGGCTTGACTCCTGCGGTCCACACCAGCGTCTCGGTCGGGAGCTCGGTGCCATCGGAGAGCACCACCTGGCCGCCGACGCACGACTCGAGCCGGGTCTCGAGGTAGCACTCGATCCCGCGCCGGCGCAGCTCGGCCAGGGTGTACCGACCCATGTCCTCGCCGACCTCGGGCAGGATCCGGTTGCTGGCCTCGACGAGCACCCAGCGCAGGTCGTCCTCGTCGATGGTCCGGTAGTAGCGGGTCGCGTACCGGGCCATGTCCTCGAGCTCGGCCAGCGCCTCGATGCCGGCGTACCCGCCGCCGACCACGACGAAGTTGAGGTTGCGGCGGCGGATATCGGCGTCGCGGGTCGACTCGGCGATGTCGAGGCACTCGATGACCCTGTTGCGCAGCTCGATGGCCTCCTCGACGTTCTTGAACCCGATGCCGACCTCGGCGAGCCCAGGGATCGGCAGCGTGCGCGAGACCGAGCCGACGGCGATGATCACCTGGTCGTACTCGACCTCGTACGCGGCACCCTCGAGCGGCTGCAGCACCGCGACACGACGCTCGTGGTCCAGGCGCGAGACCAGGCCCGTCACGATCTCGGCCCCCCGCAGCACCCGGCGCAGCGGGACCACGACATGCCGGGGCTGGATCGAGCCGGCCGCCGCCTCAGGCAGGAAGGGCTGGTACGTCATGTAAGAGCGAGGGTCGACGACGGTGACCGTCGCCTCGGCGTCACGGAGCTTCCTGAGCAGCCGGATGGCCGTGTACATGCCGACGTACCCCCCGCCGATGATCAGGATCCTGGGTCGGCCCGGTACGGTCTGCGGCACGGCTTTCATAGATCAACCTTATCCGGCGAGCTCGGCCGCCCGGCCGAGGACGGCGTCCAGCATGGGCTCGGTCAGCCTTCCGGTGAAGGTGTTCTGCTGGCTCGGGTGATAACTGCCCAGCAGCACGACCCCTCCGACCTCCAGCTCCGCGCCGTGCCCGAACCTGGGCCTCGGCCGCGGGACCGCAACTCCCGCCCGGGCGTACGCGGCCAGGGTCGCCTCCCAGGCGAACAGCCCCAGCGCGACCACCACCGAGAGGTACGGGCGCACCAGGGCCAGCTCGCCGTCGATCCACGGCGCACAGGTGTCCCGCTCGTCCGTCGTCGGCTTGTTCTGCGGCGGGGCGCAGCGGACCGCGGCGACCATCCGGGTACCGATCAGCCGCTGGCCGTCACCCACGTGGGTCGACGTCGGCTGCGCCGCGAGCCCGACGCGGTGCAGCGACGCGAACAGCCAGTCGCCGCTGCGGTCGCCGGTGAAGATCCGGCCGGTACGGTTCCCACCGTGCGCGGCAGGTGCGAGCCCCACGACGAGCACCCTCGGCTGGTCCGAGCCCCAGCCGG
The DNA here is from genome assembly GCA_031394045.1 of Sporichthyaceae bacterium. Lineage (GTDB taxonomy): Bacteria > Actinomycetota > Actinomycetes > Prado026 > Prado026 > JANYIP01. The sequence continues at coordinate 12,161 of JANMWN010000368.1, read as the reverse complement.
GGATCGGCCGGCCCCAGTAGACCTCGTCGGCGTACGCCTTGCGCTTGTCACGGGCGACGTCCTCGCGCCAGGCGACCAGCCGCGGGCAGGCCCGGCAGCCTTCGATCTGCTGCCCGAGCTCGGCCAGCGAGCCGGAGGTCACCGCCGCGGCCGCCGCCGCACGTACGTCCTCGGGGGTACGGATCAACCGGGGAGCCGGGCCGACAGCGCCGCGAGGGTCCGGTCCCAGGCCAGGGTCGAGGCGGCAGCGTCGTAGACCTCGGGCCGGGTGTCGTTGAAGAACGCGTGCTGGGTGCCGGGGTAGTCGTAGACGGTGACGCTGCCACCGGCGGCCTCGATGCCGGCGACCGCGGTGACGATGCCCTCGGCGGCGGAGGTGCCGTCCTCCTCCGAGCAGTGGATCACGGCGGACTTGCCGGCATAGCCGGACCAGTCGGGGCTCATCGCCTGCCAGGGCAAGGCCGGGTAGAGGCCCACGGCCAGCACGATGTTGGGCGCGAGGGTGGCCGACCAGAGCGACAGCGAGCCACCCATGCAGAAGCCCACCGCGGCGATCTCGGGGCTGACGACGTCGGCTCGGCTCCCGAGGTAGTCGGCCGCGCCGGACAGGTCGTGGGCGGCCCGGTCCATGGCCAGCGACATCAGCAGCCGCATCGCCTCGTCCGGCTCGGTCGTGGTGATGCCGTGGTAGAAGTCCGGCGCCAGGGCGACGTAGCCCGCGGCGGCGAAGCGATCAGCGAGGTGGGTGATGTGCGGGACCAGCCCCCACCACTCCTGCACCACGATGACACCCGGCCCAGAGCCGGCCGCCGGGGTCGCGAGGTAGCCCTCGCAGGTGCCGTCGTTGGCCGTAAACGTCACGTGTGCGCCCATCCGCCCACCCAACCACGTCAGCGGGCGAGCGACCACCCGATGCCGTCGAGGATGTCGTGCTCGCTGACCAGCACCTCAGGCAGCCCGACGCGTTCGACGATCGCCGAGAGGATCAGCGCGCCGGCCCCGATGACGTCGACGCGGCCCGGGTGCATCACCGGGATACGGGCGCGGTCGGAGCGCGGCATGGCCAGCAGCCGCGCGGTCACCTCGTGGACGGCGTCCGCCGAGAGCCGGTAGTGGTGCGTGACCGAGGCGTCGTACGCCGACAGGCCGGCGTCGATCGCGGCGACCGTGGTGACCGACCCGGCGAGCCCGACGAGTGTCCGCGCCGACGCGAGGGGTACGACGGAGGAGGCGAGGTCGATCGCGGCCTCGATGTCGGCCCGCGCGGCGGCCACCTCGGCGGCCGTCGGCGGGTCGGAGCGCAGGTGCCGTTCGGTCATGCGTACGCAGCCGATGTCGACCGACCGAGCGGCCTCGGGCCGAGCAGAACCGACGACGAACTCAGTCGACCCGCCGCCGATGTCGACGACCAGGAAGGGCAGCGGCTCTCCGCTGACGAGCTCGCGGGTCGCGCCGACGAACGACAGCTCGGCCTCCTCGGACCCGGGTACGACCTCCGGCAGCACGCCGACCCGGGCCAGCACGCCGGCCACGAACTCGTCGCGGTTCTCGGCGTCCCGCGAGGCCGACGTCGCGACGAACCGCACCCGCTCGACTCCCAGCTGGGCGATCCGGGCGGCATACCCGTCGCAGGCTGCGAAGGTGCGGACCAGAGCCTCGGGCGCCAGCCGGCCGGTGCGGTCGACGTCCTGCCCGAGCCGGACGATCTCCATGGTCCGCTCGACCTCGACCAGCGTCCCCGCGTCGACGTCGAGGTCGGCCACCAGAAGCCGGATCGAGTTTGTGCCGCAGTCGATCGCGGCCACCCGAACGCTCACCCCTCCTCCTCCGCGCTCACGCGTCACCCTCCGCGCTCACGCACGGGCCGACCGACCACCACGGGCCGAGCAGCTCCAACGCCTCGTCGCCGAGCGGGTTGACACCAGGGCCGGCCGCGAGCGCATGCGCCACCAGGACGTGCAGGCACTTGACCCGGTCGGGCATCCCGCCGGCCGACACCGTCGCGATCTCGGGGACCGCCTCGATCGCCGACCGGGCAGCGAGGTACGACTCGTGCGCGACCCGGTACGCCGCGGCAAGGTCAGTGTCGGAAGCCAGCCGCTCGGTCATCGTTCGCATCAACCCCTGCGACTCCAGGGTGCTGACAGCACCGGTCGCACGCGGGCAGGTGAGGTAGTAGAGCGTCGGGAACGGCGAGCCGTCGTCGAGCCGGGCCGCGGTCTCGACGACGTCGGGCCGACCGCAGGGGCAGCGGTGCGCGACGGCGAGCATGCCCCTGGGTGGGCGGCCGAGCTGAGCCTCGACCGCTTGCCGGTCGGCCGCCTCGACCCCGCTCAGGGCTGGCTTCCGGCGGCCTGCGGGTCGTCCGCCCCGCGCAGGCTGCCCCACAGGGCGTCGTACCAGGCCTGGACCGGCGGCGGCGTCTTGGGCAGGGTCTGCACGAGGTTGGGCTGGTTGGGGTGGACGACGGTGAACGCGACCTCGCCCGGCATGACGTAGTGCAGCCGCCCCCTGGCCTGCGCCTCGATGTACGCGGGGTCGGCCCAGCGGGCCTTCTCGGCCTCCAGTGCATCGACGCTCGCCTGCGCGGCGGCGGTGGAGGCGCGCAGGTCGCTCAGCTCGGCCCGCTGCCGGAAGTACTCACGGACCGGCCACGCGTAGGCCACGCCCAGCATGCCGAGCACCAGGAGCAGCACCGCGGCCCGCCCGGTGAGCCTGTTCTGCCCTCGATCACGTCCCCGGCCCGCAGAGGCGGCCGGCGTCACCTGCGCACCTGCGGTCAGGTCGATCACCGGCGGCACCGGCAGAGACGGCACCGCCGGGGCGGTCGTACGCGTCCGCGCGGGGCCCTTCGGCCGGCTGGCGGCCCGGCCCGCAGGCGTACGCGTGCCACTCCCCTTGGGTCGGGACGCAGGGGTACGACGCGAGTCGGTCATCGGGCCGTCATCGGGCGGTCAGTCGAGAGCACTACCCCATGCTCTACCCGTTGAAGCGCGGGAACGCGGAGCGACCCGCGTAGCGAGCGGCATCGTCGAGCTCTTCCTCGATGCGCAACAGCTGGTTGTACTTGGCCACGCGCTCGCTGCGCGCTGGTGCACCGGTCTTGATCTGGCCGCAGTCGGTGGCCACGGCGAGGTCGGCGATCGTGGTGTCCTCGGTCTCGCCCGAGCGGTGGCTCATCATGCAGCGGAAGCCTGCGCGGTGGGCCAGCGAGACAGCGTCGAGGGTCTCGGTGAGAGACCCGATCTGGTTGACCTTGACGAGGAGCGCGTTGGCGGCGTCCTCGTCGATGCCGCGCTGGAGCCGCTCCGGGTTCGTGACGAACAGGTCGTCGCCCACGATCTGGACGCTCGAGCCGAGCGCGCCGGTGCAGTGGATCCAGCCGGCCCAGTCCTCCTCGGACAGCGGGTCCTCGATCGAGACCAGCGGGAAGTCGGCCACCAGGCTCTCGTAGTAGCCGGTCATCCACTCGGCCGACCGCGCGGCGGCCTCGAACTGGTACGCCCCGTCGGTGTAGAACTCGGTCGCGGCCACGTCGAGGGCGAACGCGACGTCGCTGCCGGGGGTGAAGCCGGCCTTGGTCACCGCCTCGGTGATCAGGTCGAGCGCGGCCCGGTTGCTGGCCAGGCTCGGGGCGAAGCCGCCCTCGTCACCGAGCCCGGTGGACAGGCCCTTGGCCTTGAGCACGCTCTTGAGGGAGTGGTAGACCTCGGCCCCCCAGCGCAGCGCCTCGGCGAACGTGGCGGCGCCGATCGGCGCGATCATGAACTCCTGGATGTCGACGTTGCTGTCCGCGTGCGCGCCACCGTTGAGGATGTTCAGCATCGGTACCGGGAGCACGTGCGCGTTGGGGCCGCCGACGTACCGGAACAGCGGGAGCCCGGCCGAGTCGGCGGCAGCACGCGCGACCGCGAGCGAGACACCCAGGATCGCGTTCGCGCCCAGCCGCGACTTGCCGGCCGTGCCGTCGAGGTCGATCAGCGCCTGGTCGACCAGTCGCTGCTCGCTCGCGTCGAATCCGAGCAGCTCGGGACCGATCTCGTCGATCACGGCCAGCACCGCCTTCGTGACGCCCTTGCCGCCGTAGCGCGAGGCGTCGCCGTCCCGCAGCTCGACCGCCTCGAAGGCACCGGTCGAGGCTCCGGAAGGTACGGCCGCACGCGCGATGGTTCCGTCGTCGAGGGCCACCTCGACCTCGACGGTGGGGTTGCCACGCGAGTCGAGGATCTCGCGGGCTCCGACGGCCTCGATCGATGCCACGGCAACGCTCCTTCAGGTTCTTGACGGGGTGATCGCGTCAACCCTAACGGCATCGCCGCCGACCCCGGACGTGCCTCTACGTGACCGGCGGATGGCCCACCGCAGCAACGATCCGCCCTTCGGGTTCGAACTTGATAGGCCGTTCGGCTGAATCTTGTGCGGTGCCCCCCGATCGGGCGTACGAGCGCGTAAGCAGGGTGTGCCGGCAGGAGTGCCGGCCGGGCTCGGGATGGCAGCCTGACGCTCGTACCTGGGATGGGGAAGCACATGAACACACGTACGCTCCGCCGCGTCGCCGTGCTGGGGGTGGTCGGCGCGATCGCCTCGGTCTCGGTCGTCGCGGGTACCGCTTCGGCGGCCCCGGCACCCAGCCGGACCGTCCTGACCACCACCACGCCCAGCGTGGTGCCCGGACAGGGGATCAAGCTCAAGGCCGTCGTCAAGCCCGTGACCGGCTCGGCCGTACCGACCGGTTCGGTCACCTTCAACGAGGGTGCGACCGTGCTCGGCACCGTGCCGCTCACCTTGGTCAACAACGTGGCCGTCGCGAAGCTCACGGTCAAGCTGACCGGGTTCGGCACCCACAGCATCACTGCGACGTACTCAGGCAGCACGGCCTTCGCCACCAGCACCTCGCTGGTGCTGGTCGCCAACGTCTCGAAGGCGGCGACCACCACCACGGTCACCTCCACCGCGGGGGCCACAGCAGGCACCGTCAAGTTCAAGGCGGCCGTCAAGCTGGTCGCTCCCAGCACGGGCATCGCGACCGGCACGATCACCTTCGTCGTCGACGGCGGGGCGCCGCAGATCATCGCGCTGAACTCGTTCGGCTCGGCAGCTCTCACGGTGGCCTTCGTCCCGGGCAGCATCCACAACGTGACGGCGACCTACAGCGGCAGCGCCGCGGCGAACGCCAGCAACGGTTCGCTGACGGTCACCGCTTAACCAGCTCCGCTTAACCAGTTCCGGCCAGCACCAGGTACGACAGCTTTGTCCACGCATGGCAAGCCGCCGTCTCACACCCCGAGCAGGTAGCGGAGGTGTCGAGGCGGCGGTGAGCCGTGCGCCAGCATCGCGTCGTGGCGGTCACGGGTGGACGCCTGCGGCCGGGCGAGCTCGAGCGACCTCGCCAGGTCGGCCACCTCGGTGTGCCCGACGTAGTAGGTCGACAGCTGGGCCGACGTCAGCTGGGCCCGCCGCCACTTGCCGGCCGCCTCACCGACCTCCTGGTGGCCGCGCCCGGTCATCAGGGCCATCGCCTCGGGCTCGGTCATCCCGTGGGCGTGCACGCGTACGTCGAGGATCGCGTTGATGGTCATCCGCAGCTGCATCTTCAGCTGCTGGAGGCGGAGCGCGACGCCGCCGAACCCGGCCGCCGCCATCTGGGCCTCGGCGTAGACGGCCCAGCCCTCGACGAACGGCCCGCTCCAGAACGCGGCGCGCACGGGCGTCGTACCCACGAACTCCCTCGACCGGTGCAGCTGCAGCACGTGCCCCGGCATCGCCTCGTGCACCGTCAGGTTCCGCAGCAGGTGGGCGTTGTACTCGCGGTAGAACGAGCGGACCCGCTCCTTCGGCCAGTCAGCCGGTGTCGGGGAGACCGCGAAGAAGGTGGGCAGCTGCGCGGTCTCGAGCGGTCCCGGCGGGTCGCAGTACGCCACGGCCACACCCCTGTGGATCTCCGGCATCACGATGATCTCGACGAGCTCGTCCCACTCGTCAGGGACACTCACCAGGCCGGTGCTGCGGACGAATGCAGTGGTGTCCCGCAGGGCCTGCTCGCACAGCGGCAGCACGGTCGAGTCGTCGACGTAGCCGTCGTCCGCCAGGCGGTCGAGAGCTGTGCGCACGTCTGCGCCTCCGACCGTCTCGGCGAGCTCGGCCTCGATGCGCATGAGGTCGCTCTCGGCGCGTACCAGCACGCTGTCGGCCGAGGTCTCGGTGTCGAGGGTGTGCCACAGCCGGCCCGCATAGAGCTCGGGGCCGAGGCGCGGGTCCCGGTCGGAGGTCGGCAACCGGGCCGCCAGCCAGGCCAGGTGCTCGTCCAGGGCCTCCAGCGCAGCCGTCCGGGCCGGACCGACGTCGGTCGCCAGCGTCGGCTCCTGCTCCAGAGCCGCAGCCAGCTGCTCGGCCACCAGTGCCCGGGTGCCCTGGAACTGGCCGATGGCTGTCTCGACGTGGACCCGCGGCATCGCGCCGAGCTGGGCTCGCGCATCGGCGAGCGACGCCGGGAGGGCCGTGAGTCTGCCGGTCATCGACAGCAGCCGGTCGCCGAGGGGTGCGAAGTCGCGCGCCAGTAGCAGGTACAGCGCCGAGCCCGGGTTGGCGTCCAGGGGGTCCCACTCGTAGGGCTTGACCTGTTCGAGCGTGAACAGCCGGGCCGCCAGCGCGGACCGCAGGATCTCGTGGTCCACGCGGTTGTCTGGGGTGAGCCCGGTGTCGTCGATCGAGTCGACCGACCCGAGCCAGCCGGTGAGCAGCCGGCGCGCCTCCTCGACCCCGGCCGGCGAGCAGTCCGCCAGCCGGTCGTCGAACCGATGGTCGCCCAGCGCCGTGGCGTCGACAGGGTCGATCGCCAGGAGGTCGTCGAGCGCGTTCTTGGCGATGCGCTCGAACGCGGTGTCAGCCGCCTCGTCGTACGGGTACTGGTCGTCGCCCTCGTCGTCGCTCACGCGCCGACGCTACCGGCAAGCGGGGCGCCCACCGGCGAGAGGAGCGCCACGCGCGTCAGCCAGCCTTCTCAGCAGCGCGGACGGCATCGGCGTAGTCGCGAGCGGCGGCCCGGAGCGCGGCCTCGGGGTCGACGCCGTCGGCCTGCATCCGTACCACCAGGGCCAGCAGGAGGGTGCCCGCGCTGCTGGCCGTGAGCGGCTCGTCGCCGGGCAGCGCCGCGCCCGGCAGCTCGACGGCCACCCCGGCCTTGGCCGCGCGGGCGATCAGCTTGGTCGCGAGAGCGAGCGCGGGCTGCGCGAGCGGGACGCCGTCCACCGCGGACGTTCGCCCCTTCTCGACCCGCTTGAGCGCCTCCCAGCTGGCCTCGACCTCGTCCGCGGAGCGCAGGGCGCTCGCGTCGGTCGCGTCGGTCGCGTCGGTCGCGAAGACGTGCGGGTGCCGGGAGACCAGCTTGTCGACGATCCCGCCTGCCACGTCGTCCACCGACCAGGGCTGCTGGTCGTGCTCCTCGCCCACCCGCGCGTGGAAGACGACCTGGAGCAGCAGGTCTCCCAGCTCCTCCTTCAGCCCGACGAGATCGTCGGTCTCGATCGCCTCGACGGTCTCGTACGCCTCCTCGAGCAGGTACGGCAGCAGCGACTCGTGAGTCTGGGCCGCGTCCCACGGGCACCCGCCCGGCGATCGCAGCCGGTCCATGACCGCGACGAGCTCCAGCAGCCGCGCGCCCTTGACCGGGGCGGTACCCGGCTCCATCTCGGCGCCGCTCAGCCCGCGGGCGTGGGGGTCGGGGAGGCGGACGGCTCAACGGTCGCCGGGATCGACAGGTCATCGAGGTTGCCGGTGATCAGCAGCGTCTTGGGGTCCCAGACGCCATAGCGCGGGCTGATGCTGACGCCGAGCTCCTTGGCGAGCTTGACCTTGTAGCCGGTGACTGCGGCGTCGACCGCCGCCGCGTCCCCTCCAGGGGCCAGCTTGTTGCCAAGGGCCACCTGGGCCAGTGCGTACCTGGCCAGGTCGTCGACCTGTCCCGGCGGGAGCCACAGCCCGTCGCGGGTGGCGAAGGCCGGGGTCAGCTTGGCGCGACCGCCGTTGGCGTTGATGAGGGTGTCGATCTGGCCCTGGGTGACGACGATGCCCTCGCGCTGCGCGGCGATGCCGACCAGCTCGTTGTCGACGGCACGGACCACCAGCGCCCGAAGCAACATGTCGTTGCCCGGCGGTGGGGTGCCGGCCTCGTCGAAGGCCGCGAGCACCAGGGCCGCGTCGTGGTTGACCGAGGTCTCGGTCACGCGGTGGCTGCCGACCACGGCCGCCGAGCCCGCCTCGCGCGGGTCGCATGCGGCCAGCGCGAGCACGGTCGCCGCGAGCAGCACGGCCGCGGCCAGCGGACGCGCGACCCGGCGGCGCGCAGCGGTGGAGGCGGCGGTCACGGACTCTCCTCGGGTTCTGGGGCAGATCGTGGTTCTGGGGCAGGTCGTGCCGGTCCGTCGAGCAGGGCGTCCACGACCGCACGGCACCAGGCGAGCAGGGCGACGTCCAGCACGGGCTGTCCACCCACCCTGGCCGTCATGGGACGGGGCACCAACATGGTACGGACGGACGGCTTGAACACCGTCTTCGGGTAGAGCCGCTGCATCCGCAGCACGCTCGACTCGGCCAGGTCGACGGGGCCGAAGCGTACGAGCGAGCCCTGGAGGGTGACGTCGCTGAGCCCCACCCTGCGTGCGTGCGCGCGGAACGTGGCCACCGACAGGAGGTTCTCCACCGGCGTGGGCAGCGGGCCGTACCGGTCGGTCAGCTCGTCGCGTACCGCCTCGACGGCGGCATCGTCGGGCGCCTCGGCGATCCGGCGGTAAGCCTCCAGCCGGAGCCGTTCCCCGGTGATGTAGTCGTGCGGCAGGTGGGCGTCGACCGGCAGCTCGACCCGGATCTCGGGGACCTCCTCGCGCGGGCCCCCGGCCCGGAACTCCTCGACCGCCTCGCCGACGAGCCGGATGTACAGGTCGAAGCCGACGCTGGCGATGTGCCCGGACTGCTCGCCGCCCAGCAGGTTGCCGGCACCCCTGATCTCGAGGTCCTTGAGCGCGACCTGCATGCCGGCGCCGAGGTCGGTGTGCGAGGCGATCGTGGCCAGTCGGTCGTGCGCCGTCTCAGTGAGCGGCTTCTCCGGCGGGTACAGGAAGTACGAGTACGCCCGCTCGCGCCCTCGCCCGACCCGCCCCCGCAGCTGGTGCAGCTGGGACAGCCCCATAGCGTCGGCGCGCTCGACGATCAGGGTGTTGGCGTTGACGATGTCGAGCCCCGACTCGACGATCGTGGTGCACACCAGGACATCGAAGTCCTTCTCCCAGAAGTCGACGATGACCTGTTCGAGCAGGTGCTCGTTCATCTGACCGTGCGCGGTCGCGATCCGGGCCTCGGGCACCAGCTCGCGCAACCGGGCCGCTGCGCGGTCGATCGACTCGACCCGGTTGTGGACGTAGAACACCTGGCCCTCGCGCAACAGCTCGCGCCGGACGGCCGCGGCGATCTGCCGCTCGTCGTACGCGCCGACGAAGGTCAGGACCGGGTGCCGCTCCTCGGGCGGTGTCTGGATCACGGACATCTCGCGGATCCCGGTGATCGCCATCTCGAGCGTGCGCGGGATCGGCGTAGCCGACATCGCGAGCACGTCGACGGCGGTACGCAGCCGCTTGAGGTGCTCCTTGTGCTCCACGCCGAACCGCTGCTCCTCGTCGACGATGACCAGGCCGAGGTCCCTGAAACGTACGTCGGCCGTCAGCAGCCGGTGCGTTCCGATGACGACGTCGACCGTGCCGTCGGCCATCCCCGCGAGCACCGCGGCGGCCTCGGCGTCGCTCTGGAACCGCGACAACCCCTTGACCACCACGGGGAAGTTGGCGTAGCGCTCCGAGAACGTCGACAGGTGCTGCTGCACGAGCAGCGTGGTCGGGACGAGGACGGCCGCCTGCTTGCCGTCCTGCACGGCCTTGAACGCGGCGCGCACGGCGATCTCGGTCTTGCCGTAGCCCACGTCGCCGCAGACCAGGCGGTCCATGGGCACGGGGCGCTCCATGTCGGCCTTGACCTCCGAGATGGTGGTCAGCTGGTCCGGCGTCTCGTTGTACGGGAACGCGTCCTCGAGCTCGTGCTGCCAGGGCGTGTCCGGACCGAACGCGTACCCCGGTACGGCGGTACGCGCGCTGTACAGCCGGATCAGCTCGGCCGCGATCTCGCGTACCGCCTTCTTGGCCCGGCCCTTGGCCTTGGCCCAGTCGGCGCCGCCGAGCCGGTGCAGGGTCGGCGCCTCGCCGCCGACGTACCGCGTGACCTGGTCGAGCTGGTCGGTGGGTACGTACAGGCGGTCGCCCTGCTGGCCGCGCTTGGAGGCGGAGTACTCCAGGACGAGGTACTCCCGGGTGGCGCCGGCCACGGTCCGCTGGACCATCTCGACGTAGCGGCCGACCCCGTGCTGCTCGTGCACGACGTAGTCGCCGGCGCGCAGCTGCAGCGGGTCGACGATGTGCCGCCGCTTGCTGGGCAGCCGCCGCATGTCCTTGGTCGATGCCCGCTGGCCGACGAGGTCGGTCTCGGTGAGCACCGCGAGGCCCAGCTTGGCGTGCACGAACCCGCGGTCGAGGGTCCCGGTGGCGACGTGGACCACGTGCGGGTCGGGTGGCTCGGCCAGGTCGACGTCGAGCCGGGCCGCGATGGCGGCCTCGCGCAGCCGCTCGTGGATCCGCTCGGCCGGCCCGTGGCCCTCGGTGACGAGCACGACCCGCCAGCCGTCGGCCAGCCAGCCACGTACGTCGGAAAGGGCACGGTCGGTGTCGCCGCGGTACGACTCCGACGCGACGGCCTCGACCGGGAGCGCCTCGGCCGGCCCCATCGCCGTCGAGTCCTGGAGCTCGACGTCGGGGGCGAACGGCGTGATCGACCACCAGGCCAGCCCGAGCCGTCGGGCGTGCTCGCGCAGGTCCCCCAGGGTTCGGTAGGCCGCGGCCCCGAGGTCGAGCGGTGTCTTGCCCCCGGCCGCGGCGGCGGCCCACGAGGCGGCGAGGAACTCCTCGCCGGTGGCCACCAGGTCGTGCGCCCGGGTGCGGACCCGCTCGGGGTCGGCGAGGACGACGTGCGTGCCCGCGGGGAGCAGGTCGGGGAGCAGCTCCATCCGGTCGACGAGGACCGGCGCCAGCGACTCCATGCCCTCGACCGCGATGCCCTCGGCCAGCTGGCCGAACACGTCGGCCAGGCCGGGGTGCTCCAGGGCGAGGCTGGCGGCCCGTTCGCGTACGCCCTCGTCCAGCAGCAGCTCGCGGCAGGGCGGCGCCCACAGCCCCCCGTCGGCCACCTCGAGGCTGCGCTGGTCGGCCACGGCGAACCAGCGCACCTCCTCGACCGTGTCGCCCCAGAAGTCGACCCGCAGCGGGTGCTCCTCGGTCGGTGGGAAGACGTCGAGGATGCCGCCGCGTACGGCGAACTCGCCCCGCTTCTCGACCAGGTCGACCCGGGTGTACGCGGCCGCGGCCAGCGCCCGTACGGCGTCGTCCAGCGCGACGTCCTGGCCGGCCACGAGCGAGACCGGGACCAGGTCGCCGAGGCCTGCGACCAGCGGCTGCAGCAGGCTGCGTACCGGTGCGACCACGACGCGGAGGGGACCGTCGCCGTCCGCGTCCTCAGGGTGGGCCAGCCTGCGCAGCACCGACAGTCGGCGACCGACCGTGTCGGACCGGGGCGAGAGCCGCTCGTGGGGCAAGGTCTCCCACGCGGGGAAGTCGGCAACCGCGTCGGCCGGGAGCAGGCAGCGGAGCGCGGCCACCAGGTCGTCGGTCTCGCGCCCGGTCGCCGTGATCGCGAGCACCGGGCGGCCCGCGCCCACGGGTGCCTCGGCGGCCAGGATCGCGACGAGCAGCGGGCGCAGCGGGCCAGGGGCGGCCAGGTCCAGCACCGGACGGTGGCCCGTACGCGCGGCATCGAGCGCCTCGGCCACCGCGGCGTCAGAGGTGAGGGGCGCGAGCAGACCGGCAAGGCTCATGGTGCGGGAGACATGGTGCGGGCGGGGCCCCTTCGGACAACAGGAATACCCCGGCTCCGCAAGGGACCGGGGGTGGACACCCACCAATCTAGCCCGCCCTCGCCCACCCCTCACCTGTCGATCTTGAGAGATGTCCGGTCCGCTAGGGCGTGGCGCGCGGACATCCCTCAAGATCGACTGGGTACTAGGGTCGAGC
>JANMWN010000358.1:0-17817 GCA_031394045.1 Sporichthyaceae bacterium | reverse complement strand
CTCGACACGAACTCCGGCATGGTCTCCAAGCTGACCTGGACTGGCACGGCGTGGACCAAGTTCGACATCGTCCGGGGCCTCCCCCGCTCCGAGGAGAACCACGCCACCAACGGCGTCGCGCTCAACGCAGCCGGCACGGTTCTGTACCTCGCGGTCGGCGGCAACAACAACATGGGCGCGCCCTCGCACGTGTTCGCGGACATGCCAGAGACCGCACTCTCGGCGGCCATCCTGTCGATCAACCTCACCGCGATCGGCACCACGACGTACGACCTGCCGACCCTGGACGACCCGAACCGCCCAGGAGTCGTCGACTCCAACGACCCGTTCGGAGGGGACAACGGGAACAACCAGGCTGTGATCGTCTCCGGCGGGCCGGTCCAGGTGTACGCACCGGGGTTCCGCAACCCGTACGACATCCTGATCTCCAGCAAGGGCGTGATGTACAGCGACGACAACGGGAGCAACGCCGGACAGGGCGACGTCCCGGTCAACGAAGGTCCGCAGGGCAACTGCACCAACGGGATCAACGAGCCGGGTGTCACCGACTTCGACAGCCTGCACGTCGTGACCCAGGGCTACTACGGCGGGCACCCGGACCCGACCCGGGGCAACAAGGCCAACACCTTCAACGGTCAGTCGCCCATCCTGGCCGCCGACCCGCAGCAGTGCGACTTCCAGCTTCCCGGCAGCACGGAGCACCCGGTGCTCTCGACCGACCCCAGCTCCTCCAACGGCATCGCCGAGTACACCGCGTCCAACTTCGGCGGCGCGATGAAGGGCGACCTGCTGCTGGCCGCGTACGACAACTACGTCGAGCGGATCCAGCTCGACAGCACCGGCAAGGTCAACCTGGGCAAGACCAACCTGTTCTCCTCCGTGGGCGTGCACCCGCTCGACATCGTGGCCATGAGTGACACCGCGGCGTTCCCCGGAACCATCTGGGTCGTCGACGTCGGTGACCAGAACATCTACGTCTTCGAGCCGTCCGACTTCGGCGGCGGCGGAACCACGTGCGTGGGGGCCCGCAACGGTCTCGACGAGGACGGCGACGGCTTCACCAACGCCGACGAGCTGGACAACGGCACCGACCCCTGCTCAGCGGGCGACCGGCCACACGACTGGGACGGCGACCACATCTCCGACCTCAACGACCCGAACGACGACAACGACGCGTTGCCGGACACCTCGGACCCGTACGCCATCGACGCGACCAACGGAACGACCAAGTCGCTGCCGGTGTCCTTCCAGTTCGACAGCACCTCCGGCGGTCTGCTCGACATGGGCTTCACCGGGCTGATGACGAACGGCACCAGCAACTACGCCAGCCTGTACGACCCGACCAAGCTCACGGCTGGCGGTGCACCTGGCGTCCTGACGATCGACCAGCTGACACCGGGCAACTCCACGACGGACGACCAGGCCTACGGCTTCCAGTTCGGGGTCATGCCAGGGACCGTGCCGTTCATGGCGCACAGCACTGTGGTGTCACCGTTCGCGGGGGCCGCCCCGCTGCCAGGCCAGTACATCGGGCTGCAGCTCGGGACCGGGACCCAGAGCGACTACGTCAAGATCGCGTTGACCGGGGACGGCGGCGGCGGGGTCGAGGTCGTGCGTGAGATCGCCGGCGTGATCACGACGTCTGCGGTCACACCCCTGGTGATGCCGACGACCGGGGCGGTCGAGCTCTACCTCGAGGCGGACCCGGTCGCGCACACCGTGCAGCCGGCGCTCCGGGTCGTCAATGGCGGTGTCACCGGCCCGCGGCAAGCGATCGGCGGACCGCTGACCGTCCCCGCGAGCTGGCTCGACGGGCATGCTGCCGTCGCGGTCGGCCTGCTGGGTACCTCACCCTCCGGCGAGGTCCTCTCCGGTACGTGGGACAACCTCGAGGCCGTGGTCATCGGCGGCGGCACGACGTCCCAGCCGGACGAGACGATCAAGCGGAGCGGCGACGCGACGGCGCTGGGCAACAACATCTACAACACCACAGGCGCCGGCCAGACTCGCAGCATCACGACGGCGCGCGGCCTGACGCGTACCTTCGTGATCAAGATCTGGAACGACAGCTCGTCGGCCGACAGGTACGCGATCAAGGGGTCTGGTTCGGTCACCGGGTTCACGGTCAAGTACCTGAAGGGGGCCAGCGGGACCACCGACATCACGGCGGCCGTCCTCGCCGGCACCTACAAGACGGTCAGCCTCAACCCAGGGGCGGGCGTCGTCGTACGGATGGTGGTGACCATCGCGGCCAACGCGGCCACCGGCGTCACCAGGGACTGGCTGCTCACAGCGACCTCCCAGCGCGACGCCAACGCAAGGGACGCCGTGGACGGCCAGCTCAAGACCTGAAGGAGGGCGCATCGATGAGCCGTCGGGCTGTGACCGTGCTGGTCGTCGCCGTGAGCCTCCTCGCCGCGAGCGGTCCTCCGCTCGCTGCCCTGGCCGCCGGAGGCACCGCGGGTCCGGCCGCGGCCGCCGCCACGGCGACCGGCACCTGGACGACCGAGCAGCCGAGCGGGCTCAACCGGCAAGAGGTCACGTACGTCACGGTGGGCATCAAGCTGTACCTGGCCGGCGGTAAGTCCCCGGTGCAGCAGGCCTTCGACCCGGTGACGCACACCTGGACGACCGTGGCGCCGCTGCCCGAGTCCCTGGACCACATCGGCGCGGTGGCGCTGAACGGCAAGATCTACTACGTGGGCGGCCTGAACGGGTACCCGGGCACGGCCAGCTTCGGCAACGTGTACGTCTACGACCCGGGCACCGACCAAGTGACATCCGCGGCCCCACTCCCCAACGGCCGCGACCGCGGTGCCGCAGGTATCGCCGTCTACCAGGGCAAGATCTATCTGGCCGGAGGGTTCCACAGCGGGGCGAGCGTCGCCTTCTTCGACGTGTACGACCCGGCTACGAACGCGTGGACCTCCCTGCCCAGCCTGCCCGAACGCCGCGACCACGTCTCCGCAGCGGTCGTCGGCGACCGGATGTACGTGATCGGCGGGCGTACGTTCGGCCAGGGACCGCAGCCGCAGAACGACGCGTACGACTTCGTCACCGGCACCTGGGTCACCGGGCTGGCCGCGCTCCCGACGCTGCGGGCCGGTGCCGCGACCGCAGTCTTCGGCAACGAGGTCGTCGTCATCGGGGGCGAGGGCAGCGGCACCACCTTCAACCAGGCGGAGGCGTACGACACCACAACCAACTCCTGGCGCGAGCTCACCCCGATGCCGACGCCGAGGCACGGGATCCAGGCGGCCATGTACAACGGCAGCGCCTACGTCGCGGACGGCGGCACCCGGATGGGCGGCGGCGGGGCGACCGACGTCCAGCAGGTCCTCTCGCTCTCCGGTGTCGTCCCGCCCAGCGGCCGGCCGGACTGCCGCGTACGCCTGCTGTCCGAGTCAAAGCTCCTGGGCAACGGCGTCTACAACCGCTCAGGGGCCAGCCAGACCCGGGCCACGACCAGCCCGGCGGCGACGACGACCACGTTCGTCTTCTCGCTGCAGAACGACGCCACGATCTCTGACGCCCTTCAGGTCAGCGCGCCCGGGTCCACTGCCGGCTTCACGGTGCACTACCTCTCGGGTACGTCGGGGAGCACCGACATCACAGCTGCTGTCGTCGCCGGGACCTATCGGACGGCAGCCCTCGCGCCGGCTGCCCTCAAGGCCCTGCGCCTCCAGGTGACCGTAACGGCGGGAACCGCACCCGGGACGTCGGCGACGTGGCTGGTCACGGCCGCGTCCGTCGCAGACCCGACAACGGTGGATGCGTGTGCCGCCCAGCTGACCGTCGGGTAGTCGACGGGTCGGTGCCCGCGCCCTGCTCCCGGTAGCCTCACCGCATGACGAATGACACGCGGATGGTCTGGATCGACTGCGAGATGACTGGGCTCGACGTGGTGAACGACGCCTTGGTCGAGATCGCCGTCGTCGTGACCGACAGCGACCTCAACGTGCTGGGCGAGGGGGTTGACATCGTCATCAAGCCACCGCCCGAGTCGCTGGTCGACATGAACCAGATCGTCATCGACATGCACACGGCGTCGGGGCTGCTCGACGAGCTCGACGCGGGTACGACCCTCGCCGACGCCGAGGCCCGCGTGATGGCGTACGTCACCGAGCACGTGCCGGAGCCGCGCAAGGCGCCGCTGGCGGGCAGCTCGGTCTACACCGACCGCGGGTTCCTCAGCCGGGACATGCCCGAGCTGGACGCCCACCTGCACTACCGGCTGGTCGACGTCTCGACGATCAAGGAGCTGGCCCGCCGCTGGTACCCACGGGCCTACTACAACGCCCCCGAGAAGCACGGCGGGCACCGGGCCCTGGCCGACATCCTCGACTCGATCGAGGAGCTCAAGTTCTATCGCGAGGCACTGTTCGTCGCCCAGCCCGGGCCGGACAGCGCAACCGCGAAGGAGATCGCCACCCGCTACGGCACCCCCGCACCAATCGAGTAGCAGAGGTCCTGCGGGCAGCCGGTACACTTCACCGACCGCGCTCGCCGCGGTTCATGGTGGGTGTAGCTCAGCTGGTAGAGCACCTGGTTGTGGTCCAGGGGGTCGCGGGTTCAAGTCCCGTCACTCACCCCATGCACGTCTTTCGCACACGGCCGACCGCTACCGCGGCGCCGCAGCGGGCAGCAGCAACGTGAAGACGGTCGACGGAGCTGTACGCGTCAGCACCAGCCGGCCCCCGCGAGCCTGGGCCAGGTCGCGCGCCAGAGCCAGCCCGATCCCGTGGCCGTCAT
Organism: Sporichthyaceae bacterium; assembly: GCA_031394045.1. GTDB lineage: Bacteria > Actinomycetota > Actinomycetes > Prado026 > Prado026 > JANYIP01. Next base: position 13,065 of record JANMWN010000358.1, on the reverse strand, counting down.
CCCCGGACACACCTCGCTCGAAGATGTCGTGGGCCGTGCGCAGGCCCGATCCCTCGTCGCGTACGTCCACAGCCACCGCCTCGCCGCTCTCCCTGGCGACGACCTCAACCCCGCCTGAGCCGTGCCGCAAGGCGTTGTCGACCAGGACGTCCAGGATCTGGCGCACCGCCGCCGCTGAGCAGGTCGTCGCAGGGGTGCCGGGCTCGACCCGCACGCGGAGCGGACGCCCGGCCGTGGCCAGCTGTCCGTGCCAACGCTGCTCGACGTCGGCGAGCGCCGGAGCGAGCGCGGTCGCCAAGGTCGACCGGTCCGAACCGCGGGCCAGGCTGAGCAGCTCGCCGATCGTGCGCTCGAGCTCGTCAGCCGAGGCGATCGCATCCTCCGCCGCCGACCGCAGCTCCTCGGGGCTCCCGCTCAGGCCGGTCTCGAGGCCGAGCCGCAGGCCCGTCAGCGGCGTACGAAGCTGGTGCGAGGCGTTGGCCGAGAACGAGCGCTCCCGCTCGACGAGTGCCCCGAGCCGGGCAGCGGTCGCGTTGAGCGCCTCCCCCGTCTGGTCGATCTCAGGGACCCGGCTGGGCAAGGTACGCACCGAGAAGTCACCATCACCGAGGATCCGTGCCGCGTCGGCCAGGGACTCCAGCGGGCTGCTCAGCTGCCTGGCCTGGCGCCTGGCGACGAAGACAGCCACGACGATCGCGGCCAGTGCCAGCCCGAGCATCGCACCCCCGGTCAGCGCCGTACGTCTCCACACGTTGGCCACCGGGGTAGCGGCGCGTACGGCCCCGATGACACGCTCGCCCGAAGTCACTGGAACGACCGCGACGAGCGCGCCGTCGAACTCCCCCTGCACGACCTGGCCGGTCAGTGCCCCCCGGACGGCGACGTCGGCGGACTCCGGACCTGCCCCGGCCACGCGCTTCCCGTCCGCTCCGTAGAACCCCAACGCCACGTCGCTCTCGCTGCGCGGCAGCTCGACGGGGTCACCGCCGGCGAAGTTCGGGTCGACGACCGCGACCGCACGCAGCGCGGCTCGCTCCAGCTCGCCCTGCTCGTTGGCGAAGTACAGCTGGTGCACGGCGAACGCGAGGGGCAGCGCGAACAGCGCGATGGCGACGACCGTGGCCGTCACCGCCACGCTGAGGATCCGACGACGCATCGACCCTCCCTCGACCACGAGACTCGCAGCGACCGCATGAAGCCTAGGCCAAAGCCCGAGCAGTCCTGGTCAACGAAGATGGGCACCCCCTCGCGGGTGGTGCCCACCTCCGTACCGCCGAACGAACGTTCGGCCGCCTCGACTACTTCTCGTTCGCCCCGCCGACGTGGTTGACGTCGCCGACCGGGTCCTGGTGGCCACCGTCGTTGCCGTCCGACGGGCCGGTCTCCGACGCGTTCTCGCTGGTGTCCTTGGCGTCGCCGGCCGTACCGGTGTCAGGGGTGGTCTGGTCGCCCTGCTGGACGTTGTCGGTGTCCTTGGCCGCGTCCGCAGTGTCCGAGGTGGTCTTGTCGGCCTTGTCGGCCTTGTCGGCCGGGTCCACCACGGGCGACGTCGCGGCACTCACGGCGTGCACCGTCCGGGTCGCGGTCGGCTGCGCCGCGGATGCCACGCCCACACCGATCGTGGCGAGGATGGCGACGGTACCAGCGGAAGCGATCATCGCTAGCTTGTTCATTCTCATGATGTCTCCTTCGGAGAGTTGCGCCGACATGGTGCCGGCGAACCAGACGCTGCCAGCGACCGGCTGTGGGGACCCTGAGCCGACATGAGAATCCCCTCATCCGTTTCGGCTGCTCGTTCTCAGGCTTTCCTTACCCACCACGGGGAGCATGGTCGGAGGAGGTCACCGTGAAGGTTCTGCTGGTCGACGACGAAGCTAGGCTCGTGGACGCAGTGCGCAGGGGGCTCGCGGCCGAGGGATTCAGCGTCGAGGTCGCCGGCGACGGAGACGAGGGACTCTGGATGGCCCGTGAAGGGAGCTACGACGTCATTGTGCTCGACGTCATGCTCCCCAAGATCAACGGCTACCGCGTCTGCCAGGAGCTTCGCGCCGCCGGGGTATGGACTCCAGTCCTGATGCTCACGGCCAAGGACGGCGAGCACGACGAAGCCGACGCCTTCGACCTGGGTGCCGACGACTACCTCACCAAGCCGTTCTCGTTCGTCGTGCTGGTGGCGCGACTGCGGTCCCTGCTGCGTCGCGGGGCGCCTGCGCGTCCCGTCGTCCTCGAGGCCGGCGACCTGACCTTGGATCCCGCCCGCCGTCGAACCCAGCGTGGGGACACCGAGATCCTGCTCACGCCACGCGAGTTTGCCCTGCTCCATTTCATGATGCGACACGCCGGGTATGTGGTCACCAAGACGGAGATCCTGGCCGGTGTCTGGGACGAGAACTACGACGGTGACTCCAACGTCGTCGAGGTCTACATCGGATACCTGCGCCGCAAGATCGACGCACCCTATCGGCGGCACGCGATCGAGACGGTTCGGGGAATGGGCTACCGGCTCGCCGGGGACGGTGGCTGAGATATGTTGAGCCAGGCCCTGAAAGGGTTGCTGTCGCTCTCGGGTCCGTGGGCTTACCTCACGGTCGGCCTGCTGGCATTCGGCGAGTCCGCCGCCTTCCTCGGGCTGGTGCTGCCAGGAGAGACCACGCTTGTCTTCGGCGGTGCCCTCGCCGGTCACGGAACAGTCGGGCTGCCGCAGATGATGACCGTCGCTGCTGTGGCGGCGATCCTCGGGGACTCTTTCGGCTATCAGCTTGGGATGACGTTCGGCCCCCCGCTGCGCATCAGCCGCCCAGGTACGTGGATCGGCGAGACCCGCTGGACCAAGGCCGAGCGCTATCTCGAGCGACGTGGTGGAGCGGCAGTCTTCTGGGGACGCTGGGTCGGCCTGCTACGCGCACTGGTCCCCACTCTGGCCGGGATGGGACGCCTGCCCTACCGAACGTTCCTGCCCTGGAACGTCGCCGGAGGGATCAGCTGGGCCGGCACCATGGTGGGACTTGGCTACATCTTCGCTGGTTCGGTCGACGCGATCGTGCGCGTCGTCGCCGGGGCTGGCAGCCTGATGACGGCACTGTTGCTGACCGCCCTCCTGGTGGCAGTAGTCCGCCGAGGTCTGCGCAGCGGGCTCGTCCGTGGCTGGCTCGCCGTGAACGGCCGCCGACTCAGTGCGATGGGCGTTCTCGTCACGGCGCCGACGGCGGGCATCATCCTCGCGACGTGATCGGCAGGCGTACGACAAATCGCGCCCCGGGACCGCCGTCTTCGATGCGCACCGAACCACCATGCGCCGAGGCGACCTCGGAGACGATCGCGAGGCCGAGCCCGGAGCCGCCCGAGGTGCGCCCCCGAGCCGAGTCCAGCCTGACGAACCGGTCGAACACCCGCCGCCGGTCGATCGGAGGGACTCCCGGACCGTCGTCGGCAACCACGATGACCGCATCTCCCCTGTCGACGCGCAGCTCCAGGCCAACGGTCGAGGAGGCCGCGCGGGCTGCGTTGTCACAAAGGTTTCGGACCAGCCGCTCCAGCTGGCGCCGGTCCCCGACCACCCGCACGGTGGAGATCTGGGCGGTCACCCGGATGCGGCCGATGCTGCGAAGGCGATCACGCTCCTGCGCGACGATGTCGTCCAGGTCGACGTCACGGCGCTCGCCACCCAGCCCTCGTTCATCCGTCCTGGCCAGCAGCAGAAGGTCGTCGACCAGCCGTTCGAGACGGTCTGCCTCCGCCAGCGCACCGTCGACCGCATCGTTCCAGCTCGCCGTCTCGGGATGCTCGCGGGCAACCTCGACGGTGGCCCGGAGAGCGGCCAGAGGGCTCCTCAGCTCGTGACTGGCGTCGGCGACGAAACGCTGCTGCACGGCTTGGGCATCCTGGAGCCGGTCGAGCATGCCGTTCATCGTCGAGGCCAGCCGGCTGATCTCGTCGTCGGCAGCCGGCACCGGGACCCGCGACCCGAGACCGCTCGCGGTGATCGACGCGACGCGACTGCGGATGTCCTCGACCGGACGCAACGTTCGCCCGACGAAGTAGAAGACCGACCCGGCTACGACGAGGAGGACAAGAGGGAACCCTGCAAGGAGCAGCAGCCCCACCGTGTGCACCCCTTGCTCGACGCTGACGAGGGACTCAGCCGTGATGACGACGAGGTCGCCCGCCGCCGTGTGCACGCCGGTCGCGACGATCACGAAGAGTTCCTGGTCACCCACCGGGAGGCTCGCCGTGGACGACACCGTCGACCCAGGCTTCGGGCGGAGCGAGGTCAACGCGGCCTCGCCATCGATCTCCGGGCTGGCCGCCAGCACGACTCCCGACTGGTTGATGATCTGGACGACCGAACGCTCGCTCGCACTCTTGGGGAGGAGGGTGTCCTTGCCGGCACCATCAGTCGCTACCAGCGCGGACACGTCGCTGGCCCGCTGCTCTGCCGAGGTACGAACGCCTTGGGTCAGCGAAGCGTTGAGAGTCAACAGCAGGGCCGCCATCCCCAGTCCGAGGGCAACAGCGACCACGGCAGTCGCCGCGACGGTGGAACGGGTACGAGCACCCGGTCGCGGCATCATCGCAAGAGCATGCGCCACGGGAGGTAAGAGGAAGCTAAGTCCACAGCGATCAAGGTTTAGTCGTGCGCTAACCCGATCAACCCCCTGCCCTTGCCAGCGCCTCCCTAGCGTCGTCGATGCATGCAACCAACGATGTCGGAGGCGTCATGACCAGATCGACCAGGACCGCAGGCAGGACCGCGGCCACGGCAGGCGCCGCAATCGTGACCGCCCTTGCGCTCGCAGCCTGCGGTGCCGCGTCCGCGGGAGGGTCGACCCCAGTGGCCAGTGCTCCGCAGCCGTCGGGTACTCAGTCTGGCGCGAACACCCCGGGAGCCACGGCCACGCCGCCGGTGCCGGTGGCGACCGAGAGCAACCCGCCAGGCGACATCCCCGACAACCAGGCCTTCGTCGCCTACGTCTCGACCACGGGCGGCTTCACCGTCAAGGTCCCCGAGGGGTGGGCCCGGACCACGAACGGCACGACCGTCGTCTTCACCGACAAGCTGAACAGCGTGCGGGTCGAGGAGTCAACATCCGCATCAGCGCCGACAGTGGCGTCGGCGACGTCCGCCGATGTGGCGGCCCTCAAGGCGGCTCATCCAGCGGTCCAGCTCAAGGCGGTCACGACGTTCACGCGTCCCGGCGGTACGGGGGTCCTGATCACCTACCTCACCGACTCCGCCCCCGATCCGGTCACCAACAAGGTGGTTCGGGACGCGGTCGAGCGCTACCTGTTCTGGAAGTCCGGCCGGCTCGTCGTCGTGAGCCTGGTCGGCCCGGTCAACGCGGACAACGTCGACCCGTGGCGCAAGGTGACGGACTCCTTCAAGTGGACCCGATGACGACGCCGGCTCTGGAAGCTCGCAGCCTCTATCGCTTCTTCCGCAACGGCGACGAGGAAACCCTTGCCCTGCAAGGGGTCTCACTTACTCTCAATCGTGGCGAGGTTCTCGCCGTCGTCGGCCCGTCGGGCAGCGGCAAGTCGACCTTGCTCGCCTGTCTCGCCGGCCTCGACGAACCAGCCGGTGGCAGCGTCTGGGTCGATGGAGCACGCATCAGCCACCGCAGCGAGGCTGACCGCGCTCGCGCTCGCGCCAACGGGATCGGCGTTCTCTTCCAGTCCGGCAACCTCGTCGAGCACCTCACCGTCGACGAGAACATCCGGCTGGCCCAGGCCTTGGGTGATCGCCCCGCCCGGCCCGACCCGTCGGACCTGATCGAAGAGGTCGGCCTCACCAGCCGGCGACGCGCGTACCCCCGACAGCTCTCCGGTGGAGAGGCCGCCCGTGCCGGTCTGGCCGTCGCGCTGGCCAACTCCCCCGCCGTGCTCCTGGCCGACGAACCCACCGGCGAGCTGGACGGCGAAACCGAGGCACGGCTGCTCGAGCTGCTGTCCGCCCGTGCCGCCCAAGGACAAGGCGTCCTCCTGGTCACGCACAGCACCGAGGTGATCCGCGTCGCCGACCGGGTCGTCGAGCTCCACGACGGGAAGGTACGGGCATGAGCAGGCAGTCCCAGGCTCTGCAGAGCATCCGCTTCCAGGAGCTCGTCGGCTCCCGCAACGCACCGGCGAGCGACTCAGCGCTCGTGTCCTGCGAGGACGTGGCCAGGACGTACGGGAGCGGCCTGTCTGCCGTGGTGGCCGTGCACGGCGTCTCGATCACGATCAACCCGAGGGACCGCGTCGCGCTGGTCGGCCCGTCCGGCTCGGGGAAGTCCACGCTGCTGCACCTGATGGCTGGGCTGGAGCGACCGACCTCCGGCCGGGTCTCCTGGCCTGCACTCGAGGGTGACCCGACCGGACGCCCCGGCCTGGTCGGCATGGTGTTCCAGGGTCCGAGCCTGCTGCCTGCTCTTGACGTCATCGAGAACGTCGCCCTCCCGCTGGTGCTCGCGGGGATGGTCGATGCAGAAGCGCAGTCGCGCGCCGCGGAGGCGTTGGAGCGGCTCGACATCGGCGGGCTGCGGACGAAATGGCCAGAGGAGCTGTCCGGCGGGCAGGCGCAGCGGGTGGCGGTGGCCCGCGTCCTCGCCGGACGCCCGGTCCTGATCCTCGCCGACGAGCCGACCGGACAGCTCGACGAGGCCACCGGAGCGCATGTGGTCGACGTACTGGTCGAGGCGGCCGACGAGCTGGCGGCTGCCCTGGTCGTCTCGACGCACGACCCCGCCGTGGCCGCACGACTGGAGAGCATCTGGCGGATGCGCGACGGAGCGATCAAGTCGGTCAGCAGCAGCCACGCCGACTCGACGGGGGGCGCGGAATGATCGGCCTGTGGACCCGCGGGCTCGTGCTGCGCCGCGGCGGCCGGCTGCTCGCAGCCTCTGCGGGTGTCGCGATCGCCGTGGCACTCCTCGCCTCGCTCGGCGCGTTCCTGACCGCATCGAAGTCCACGATGACGCAGCGGGCGTCGTCGTCCGTTTTCGTCGACTGGCAGGTACAGCTCGCGTCCGGAGCCGACGCCGCAGCTGCGCTCAGCACCGTAGCGGCGGCACCGGGCGTCCGCGCTGCGCTGCCGGTGTCGTTCGGCTCGACCTCCGGGTTCGAGGCGACGACCGGTGGCTCCACCCAGACCACGGGAGCGGGTGTCGTGCTCGGACTTCCGCCCGGGTACGCAACGACCTTCAAGGGATCGATCCGGCTGCTGTCAGGGTCGCTCGACGGGGTCCTGATCGCACAGCAGACCGCGGCCAACCTGCACGTGGCGCCCGGGGACACGATCACGGTCGGCCGGCCGGGCATCGCCCCGGCCAAGGTGCAGATCGCCGGAGTCGTGGACCTGCCGCAGGCCGACTCGCTGTTCCAGAAGGTCGGTGCCCCGCCTCAGTCCCAGCCGGTGGCGCCACCGGACAACGTGATGCTGCTGCCGCAGCAGGCCTTCACCCAGGTCTTCGGACTACTTGAGGCGGTACGACCCGATCTGATCACCCAGCAGATCCACGTGTCGCGCTCGCACCAGCTCCCGCCCGACCCCGCTTCGTCGTACACCGCGATCACCGCGGCCGCGCACAACCTCGAGGCGCAGCTCGCCGGCGCCGGGCTCGTCGGGGACAACCTCGGCGCTGCACTGGGCGGAGCTCGCAAGGACGCCCTCTACGCCCAGGTGCTGTTCCTCTTCCTCGGGCTCCCCGGCGCGATCCTCGCCGCCGTCCTGACCGCTGCCATCGCATCCGCGGGTGGCGTACGTCGCCGGCGCGAGCAGGCGCTGCTGCGGGCCCGCGGTGCCAGCCTGCGTCAGCTGGTCCGTCTCGCCTGGGTCGAGGCGGCGCTGATCGGACTGACCGGTGGCGCCCTCGGGCTGCTGCTGGCCCGTGGGGTAGGTCGCTGGGCCTTCGGCACGTCGTCCTTCGGGGCGACCTCGTCCGAGACCCTCCGATGGACGGTCGGTGCGTTCGTCGTCGGCCTCGCGATCGCCGCCGTCAGCGTGCTCGTACCCTCGATCCGCGACTTCCGCCAGTCGACGGTGGCTGGCGCCCGCGTCGTCCTGCGCCGGGCCCGGTCCCCCTGGTGGATGCGCTACGGGGTCGACCTGATGCTGCTCGCGCTGTCGGGCCTGCTCTTCTGGGTCACGAGCAGGGGCGACTACACCCTGGTCATCGCGCCCGAGGGCGTCGCCACGATCTCGGTGGACTACTGGGCCTTCCTCGGGCCTGCGCTGCTGTGGATGGGCTCCGGCCTCTTTGCCTGGCGCCTCGCGCTGCTCTTCCTGGCGCACGGCAAGGGACTGCTCACGCGGCTGGTGCGGCCGCTGACCGGTCAGCTCGCCAGCACCACGGCCGCGGGGATGTCCCGGCAGCGCACCGTGCTGGCCCGTTCGGTGGTGCTGGTCGCGCTCGCCTTCTCGTTCGCGGGCTCCACAGCGGTGTTCAACGCCACGTACCAGCAGCAGGCGGAGGTCGACGCGCGCCTGACCAACGGCGCTGACATCGCAGTGACGGAGTCCCCAGGGGTAGCCGTCGGTCCGGACGCCGCCGCCGCGCTGATGTCGATACCCGGCGTACGTTCGGTCGAGCCGCTGCAGCACCGCTTCGCCTACGTCGGCGCCGATCTCCAGGACCTGTACGGAGTCCGGCCGGCCACCGTCGCCGGCGCCACGTCGTTGCAGAACGCGTACTTCCAGGGCGGTACCGCCGCCGAGATGATCGCCCGCCTGGCCAAGGTTCCCGACTCGATCCTGGTCAGCGACGAGACGGTCAAGGACTTCCAGCTGAGCCTCGGTGACCTGATCAAGCTGAGGCTCCAGAACGGGCGTACGAAGCAGTTCACGGCGGTGACGTTCCACTACGCGGGTATCGCCAAGGAGTTCCCCACGGCGCCGCACGACAGCTTCTTCGTGGCCAACGCCGACTACATCGCGAAGGCGACGTCGGACAGCACCGTCGGCACGTTCCTGGTCGACGCCGGTGGCCAGGACATTCGACGGACCGCCGCGGCGATCCAGGGCAAGCTGGGGCCCAGCGCCACGGTCACCGACATCACCAGCACCCGCGCCACGATCGGGTCGAGCCTGACATCGGTCGACCTCGCAGGGCTCACCCGGGTCGAGCTCGCGTTCGCCCTGGTGCTCGCCGCCGCGGCCGGCGGGCTGGTGCTCGCCCTCGGGCTGGCCGAGCGCAGGCGTACGTTCGCGATCGCCTCGGTGCTGGGCGCGAGCGCACGTCAGCTGCGCGGGCTGGTGCTCAGCGAAGCCGCCCTGGTGACCATCGGCGGGCTCGCGGCGGGGATCGTCTCGGGCTGGCTACTGTCGCAGATGCTCGTGAAGGTCCTGACCGGGGTGTTCGACCCGGCACCGGAGGCCGTCGTCGTGCCCTGGTCCTACCTGGCGGTGACTGCGGCCGTCGCCGGTGGCGCCGTGGTCTTGGCTGCTCTGATGGCCGCACGCAGGTCCAGCAGACCGGCCGTCGAGGAGCTGCGCGAGCTCTAGTCCAGCTCGAGGCGGTAGCCGTGCCCACGCAGCGTCATGATCTTGGGCTCGGCCACCCCTGCGGCAGTCGCGGCGTCGCCGAGCTTTCGGCGCAGTGCCGCGATGTGGACGTCGAGCGTCTTGGTCGACCCCCACCAGTTCTCGTCCCAGACGTCGGCCATCAGGGTCTCGCGACTGACCGCCACGCCAGGCTCCTGCGCCAACCGCGCAAGGAGGTCATACTCCTTGCCCCGCAACGAGATCTCGACTCCGCCGACAACGCACTTGCGAGCGCCGAAGTGGACCTCGAGGGCGCCGAGCACGAGCGGGTCCCCTCGCACCTGGGACGCGGCCGGCGTCGCTCGCCGCAGATGCGCCCGAAGCCGGGCCAGCAGCTCGACCAGCCCGAACGGCTTCATCAGGTAGTCGTCGGCGCCGCTCTCCAGCCCCGCCACCACATCCATCTCGTCGCGCCGCGCCGTCAGCATGACGATGATCGTCGCCGGCTGCACCAGCCGCAGCTCCCTGCAGACCTCCACGCCGTCCATGTCCGGCAGGCCGAGGTCGAGGATGACCAGGTCGAAGGTACGACCAGACGCCGCCTCCGCCAGGGCACCTCGACCGGTGGTCTGTCGGCGCACGTCGTAGCCGTTCGCCTGCAGGCCGGTCTCGAGCAGACGACCGATCCGGTCGTCGTCCTCGACCACCAGCAGCTGGGCCACGCAAGGAGACTAGGCCACCACAAGGCCGTCATCGCCCCGAGCGGGCACACCTTGCCTGACGTTTACCCGCGCTCGCCTAACGTCGCTCTGGTGCCGGCCGCTCTGACCCTCGACCACGGGGGCAACCTCAGGGCCGCGGGTCTGGCGCCCCCGCTCGCAGCGGCCGGCACCACTCGTACCCTGCTCTCGACCCGGGTGGTCTGGGTCACGCTCCTGGTGTGGGCCATGGTCTGGGCCGTCGTGATGAACCGGCACGGCGGCCTGTCGTGGCACTACTTCGACCAGGGCGGTCTCGCCCTCATCGACCTGGACAACCCCGCGGGCTCGTTGCATGTGTACGCAGCCCATCCAGAACTCCAGTTCGGCCCGGTCTCGATGGTCGCCGCCGCCGCGCTCTCGCTCCTCGGGGTGCACGCGGGACTGGTGGCCGCCCAGGTCCTCGGCGCCGCCGCCGGACTCCTCGTGCTGCTCCTGGTCAGCGGTGTCGCCAGCCAGGTACGCCTGCTCGGCACGGGTCGGCAGCAGCTGCTGTCGCTGCTGCTTGCAGGTCTGGCATTCCTGCCGGTGTGGATGAATCTCGCGGTTCGCTTCGTTCACATCGACGACGTCCTCGCACTGACCCTCGTCGTCGCAGCCGTCTGGGCCGCCGTCCATCGCTACCCGATGGCTGCGGCGGTGCTCCTCGGCATGTCGGCGGCCGCCAAGCCTTGGGCGCTGCCCTTCCTCGCACTGATCCTCGTGCTGCGCCCACCGGTACGTGGCCGGGCGGCGCTGGTCGCCTGCGGCAGCGTGGCACTCGCCTGGCTGCCCTTCCTGATCGCCGACCCGAGGTCGCTGCTGGCCGCGCGGTTCGCGATACCGGCCACTGCCGCATCGTCGTTGCGCACCCTCGGCATCAGCGACGCCGTCACCCCGACCTGGGACCGGCCGGCCCAGATGCTGCTTGGCCTGGCGGTAGCGGCAATCGCGATCCGCCGAGGACGGTGGCAGGCAGTCGTCCTCGTGGTCGTGGCGGTCCGGATCGTGCTCGACCCGGGTTCGTACAGCTACTACACGTCCGGGATCCTCGTCGGCGCGCTGCTCTGGGACCTGGCCGGCACCTCGCGTACGTTCCCGGTCTGGAGCTGGACGGCCGCGGTGTCGCTCTTCGCGGCTCGCTGGTTGCCGATCACGCCCGGGGCGATCGGCTGGGTGCGCACCCTGTTCGTCGCCACGTGCGTGCTGCTGCTAGTCCTCCCGCGGGCAGCGAACCGGCGGCCGCACGAGAGGTTGATCCTTCGTACGACGCCACCCCCGGGACTCGTGGCGGTCGACGCATGATCAGTCTGCCGACCCTGGTAACCACGGCGAGAGGGTACGTGCAGCCGTTCGGTCGCGCCTGGGTACTCCCAGCAGTGAGCGGGGCCGGGCTCGCGCTGCTCACGATGATCGTCGTCGTCACAGGCCACCTGGGGTCGCTCGACGCGTGGGTCATCGAGCACTTCACCCCGGTGCCGGTGAGCGGCCCCGTGCACGCGGCAGTGATCGCTCTCAGTGCCACCGCCAGCGCCGGGGTGGGCATCGTCCTGATCATGCTCCTCGGGCTGGTCCAGTCGATCCGGCGGCGCGACCTGCTCCCCCTGCTCGTCACATCCACAGCAACGTTCCTGCTCGTGGCCGGTGTCTACATCGGAAAATGGGCGGTCGGCCGGGCCCGTCCGGTGACCAACCTGCCGTTCGACCCGGAGCCCGCGTTCCCCTCCGGTCACTCGACGACCTCGGTGGTGATGGTCGGCTGCCTCCTGCTCCTGCTCGGCGCGGGCTGGTCGACTGCGCGGCGCCGTACGACCCTGATCCTGCTCGCCTGCTACCCGGCGGTCATCGGCGTGTGCCGGCTCTACCTGGGGCTGCACTGGCTGTCCGACGTGCTCGCCGGCTGGCTGCTCGGCGTGACCATCATCGGCATCGTGGCCGCGCTCTTCGGGCCGCCTCGAGAGCTCGCCGAGGACCCAGAGACTTTGCCGTCTGCTGACCTCGGCGCTCGTAGCGTCTAGGAGATGCCCAGCCACCCCCTCGACCGTCGCCAGCTGCTCTCCCTCGCGGGACTGGCCGGACTCGGCGGCCTCGCGGCCCTTAGCGGCTGCAGCTCCGGCGCGACCCACACCGACACCCGCGGCGCGACGCCGTCGGCGGCATCGTCGGGGGCGCCGGCCGGTGGATCAGGGCATCCCTCGGCGACACCGACAGCACCGGCGACACCGACGCAAGGGACAGCGGCTTCCCCGCGAGCCGTCGGCAACGGGTCGGACGTCAGCCACGGACCGGTGTCGGTGCCCAAGGTGGCGCTCACCTTCCACGGCGCCGGGGACCCGGTCCTCGCCCGCACGGTGCTCTCCGAGCTCGGTCGTACGAGCACCCGGGTGACGATCTTCGCGGTGGGCAACTGGCTCGAGGCCGAGCCGGCGCTGGCCCGGCTCGTCCTCGACGGAGGGCACGACCTCGGCAACCACACGTACACCCACCAGGCGATGCGGACCCTGTCGGCTGCCAAGGCGGACACAGAGGTAGCCCGCTGCGCCGATGTGCTGACCCGCCTCACCGGGGCGAAGGGCCCCTGGTTCCGACCCTCGGGGACGCCCGTGTCGACCGCCACGATCCGGGCCGCCGCCCGCCGGGCCGGCTACCCGCAGTGCGTGACGTACGACCTCGACTCGCTCGACTGGACCGATCCGGGGGCCGCCGCCGTGGAGAGGACCGTGCTCGCCAAGGTCGGCAACGGGTCGATCATCAGCCTGCACCTCGGCCATGCGGGCACCGTCCGTGCGCTGCCCGGCATCATCGACGGACTCGCCTCGCGGTCCCTGCAACCGGTCACAGTGACCGAGCTGCTCGTCGCGTGAGGGCGCC
>JANMWN010000335.1:0-7992 GCA_031394045.1 Sporichthyaceae bacterium | reverse complement strand
GAGGACGGCGGGCCCGTCTTCCCTACGCGGAGGTATAGCGCAACCAATGGTTCGAATGTGTGACTTTCGGCCTCATCGGCGCAAACGATTCCTACGCGTCGCCCTCGCACAGGGCGAACCGTAGGGTGGCGCGGACGGTCGGACTGGCCCGAGAGGGGGACGCGTGCGCGAGCACGAGGCACACGGTTTCGAGCCTGGCGAGGCCTCGTTCGTCGCCGACCCGTACCCCGTGATGGCCCGGCTGCGCGCCGCCGGTCGCCCGCTCTGGCACCAGGGCATGGGGCTGTGGCTCGCGTTCGGCCACGCGGATGCCTCGGCCGTCCTGCGGGACCGCCGGCTCGGCCGCGTCTTCGTGCCGAGGGCGCCGGAGGACCTCTGGGACACGTTCAACTGGCTGCACGCGGACTCGATCCTGGACAGCGAGCCGCCCAAGCACACCCGGCTGCGTTCGCTGGTCGCCAAGGCGTTTGCGCGTGGCCACATCGAGCGGCTGCGCCCCCGCGTACGCGCGCTCGCCGGCGGCCTGCTCGACGATGCGGCCGCTCGCGCCGCCGCGGTGGCCGGTGCCCCCGGGGAGGCTGGGGTGATCGACCTCATCGCCGACTACGCCGAGCCCCTGCCGGTGCTCGTGATCGCCGAGCTGCTCGGCATCCCGGAGGCCGACCGGGCGCTGCTACGACCGTGGTCGCAGGCGATCGTGAAGATGTACGAGTACGACCGGACGGCGGAGCAGGAGCAGCAGGCCCGCGCCGCCGCCGCGGAGTTCGCCGCGTACGTGGCCGAGCTGGCCACGCAGCGCAGGGCCGACCCTGGCGACGACCTGGTCAGCCACCTGGTGTCGGTCGAGGACGGCGGCGAACGGCTCGACGAGCACGAGCTGGTGGCCACCTGCGTCCTGCTGCTGAACGCCGGCCACGAGGCGAGCGTCAACGCCTTCGGCAACGGCATGGTGGCGCTCTTCGGCCACCCGGAGCAGCAGGCTCGCCTGGTCGCCGATCCGTGGGGGCTGGCACCGACCGCGGTCGAGGAGTTCCTGCGCTACGACGCCCCGCTGCACCTGTTCGAGCGCACCGCCAAGCAGGACACCGAGATCGGCGGCGTTGCCGTCGCCAGGGGCGAGAAGATCGCGGCGCTGCTCGGCTCGGCCGGGCGCGACCCGGCGCAGTTCATCACGCCAGACCAGCTGGACGTCGGCCGCGACCCCAACCCGCACATCGGGTTCGGCGGAGGCATCCACTTCTGCCTCGGGGCCCCGCTCGCCCGGCTCGAGCTGCAGATCTCGTTGCCGCTGCTGCTCGAGCGCTATCCGGGGATCCGTCCTGCGGCCGAGCCGGTGCTGCGCAGCACCTTCGTCCTGCGCGGCTACGAGACGGTGCCGGTGCGGCTCGGAGACCTGCGCTAGCGAATAGCGACGACGGTTGTGGGCGGTAGATCAAACCGATCGTCTTGCTAGCGAAGGGATCGGGGCGCCCACGGACTGCAGCAGCCACCAGAACGCCCCGAGACCGTCCGGCGCGGTGAGCTCGGCGACCTGCGACGCGTGCTCGAGGCGCTCGGTGTCCATCTGCGTGCTGCTCGCAGGCGTGATGCCCAGCTGCCGGAGCGCCTCGCTCTGGCGCAGCAGGCGGCTGTCGACCGCACCGGCCCGCAGTCCTGCATCGGCGCACGCATCGACGGCGACGTGCGCAGTCAGGTCGCAGGTCCCGTCGGGCACCGGGGGTACCAGCCGCCCGTCGCGGTAGCCGCGCAGCGTCCCGGTCTCGTAGTCGCCGGCGACGCGGCCGGCCCGCAGATGCCCGTAGTCGATCATGACCGCGAGCCCACGCTCGAGGCTGCGGACGGCATCGGCCCAGGCCGCGTCGCGCGGGAAGCCGACCTCGGCGCGCGCCCCCTCCGGCGCTCCGTCGAGCGGCCACCACTGCGCCAGCCAGCCGGCGTCCCGCAGCCCGGCCGGGCCTCCGGGTGACTCAGCACCGTCGGCCGGGTCGACCAGGACCCGGTGCACCCCGTCGGGTCCGGTCTCGACGACGTCGACCGGCACGCTGTCCAGCCACTCGTTGGCCACCAGCAGACCCACGACGCCTTCGGGCAGCTCAGCGCTCCACGAGATCGCCTCGGGCAGCCCCTCCGGCCGGTCGGCCAGCTCGACCCCGTGCAGGTGCACGCGGTCGGCCAGCCCGGGGTACGCCGGCGGTTCGGTCAGATCGGTCAGCTGGGCCAGCACCGCGATCAGCAGCTCGCCCCGACCGGCTCCCACGTCGACCAGGTCGAGCCGGTCGGGCCGGCCGAGCGATGCGTCGACGGACTCGAGCAGCGCGACGACGGCGGTCGCGAACAACGGTGACGCGTGCACCGAGGTACGGAAGTGCCCGGCCGGACCCTCGGGCCGGTGGAAGAACCCGCCGTGGCCGTACAGGGCAGAGCGGATGGCCACGCTCCACGGCACCCAGCGCGGCGGGCCGTCGCTGTACCGCGTCGGCCCGCTCGACCTGGCTGGGCCGATCGGCCGCGGGACTGGGCGACGGGACACGCAGGCGACGGTACCCGGCTAAGCCGTAGGCTCAGCCTCTTCGCCCATCTCGCCGCTCGCTTCGCACCGTCTGCCCACCTGCACCGTCCGGTACCCCGTGAGGACTGGAACGCCACCATGACCGCAACGACCAGCGGGCCGCCCGCCGCGAGCGACCGCCCCGGCCGGCTCACGGTCGGCGTCGTGGGCACCGGCCGCGTGGGGGCCATCCTCGGCGCCGCGCTCGCCGCGGCCGGGCACCGGGTCGTCGCCGCGTCGGGGGTCTCCGAGGTGGCGCGTGCGCGGGCGCAGGCGTTGCTCCCGGGCGTACCCCTGGTCAGCCCGCCCGAGGTGCTCGACGCTGCCGACCTGGTCCTGCTCGCGGTGCCCGACGACGCGCTGCCCGAGCTCGTGGCGGGCCTGGCGGCGACGGGGGCGGTACGCCGCGGCCAGCTCCTCGCGCACCCGTGCGGACGGTTCGGTACCCGCGTGCTCGACCCGGCCACGCGGCTGGGCGCCCTGCCGCTGGCCTTGCACCCGGTGATGACGTTCACGGGCACCTCGCTCGACCTCGGCCGGCTGACCGGCTGCGCGTTCGGCGTCACCTCGCCCGAGCCGCTGCGGCCGGTGGCGGAGGCCCTGGTGCTCGAGATGGGTGGCGAGCCGGTCTGGGTCGAGGAGTCGGCCCGCCCGCTCTACCACGCGGCACTCGCGCACGGGTCCAACCACCTGGTCACCCTCGTGGCCCAGTCGATGGACCTGCTGACCGAGGCGGGGGTGGTGGACCCGGGCCGGCTGCTCGGTCCGTTGCTGGGCGCCTCCCTCGACAACGCGCTGCGCTCCGGCGACGCGGCCACCACTGGTCCGGTCGTACGCGGCGACGCAGGCACCGTCCTCGATCACGTGCGTGCCGTGGGCCTGGCCTCGCCCGAGATCCTGGCGACGTACCGCGCGCTCGCGCGGGCCACGGCCGACCGGGCCCTGGTCGGGCATCGGCTCAGGGCCGCAGACGCCGAGGCGCTGCTGGACGCGCTGGCCGGTGACGCGTGACGGTCGTCGCCGAGACGCGCGCCGAGCTCGCGGCCGCGCTCGCCACGTTGCGGGCGGGCGGCGCCAGCGGTACCAGCACTGCCACTGTCGCGCTCGTCCCCACCATGGGCGCCCTGCACGAGGGGCACCGGGCGCTGGTCGCGCGGGCCCGGACGCTGACTGGCGCGGTGGTCGTCAGTGTCTTCCTCAACCCGATGCAGTTCGCACCCGGCGAGGACCTCAGGCGCTACCCGCGCACGTTCGCCAGCGACCTCGCGCTCTGTGCGGCCGAGGGTGTGGCCGTGGTCTTCGCTCCCGACGCCGACGAGGTGTACCCCTTCGGCGAGCCGATGGTCCGGGTGGCCGCCGGCGAGCTCGGTGCTGTGCTCGAGGGTGCCTCGCGCCCCGGCCACTTCGACGGCGTGCTCACGGTGGTGGCCAAGCTGTTCGGGCTGGTGCAGCCAGAGGTTGCCGTGTTCGGCGAGAAGGACGCGCAGCAGCTCGCGCTGGTCCGGCGGATGGTGCGCGACCTGGATATCCCGGTCTCGATCGAGGCCGTGCCCATCGTCCGTACGCCCGCGGGGCTCGCGCTCTCGAGCCGCAACAAGTACCTCGACGAGGAGGCCGCCGAAGCCGCGCTCGCACTCTCGGGTGCGATGGCCGCCGCCGCCTCGGCAGCGGCAGGTGGCGGCTCGGTCGACGCTGTCCTGGGCGTCGCGCAGCACGTCCTGGCCGCCGAGGCGGGGATCGACGTCGACTACTGCGTGCTGGTCGACCCGGTGAGCTTCGACCCGCTCGTACCGGCGGCGACCGGACGGGGTCTGCTGCTGGTCGCTGCCAAGGTCGGGACCACCCGGCTGATCGACAATGCCGACCTCGTGCTGACTGGAGGCGAGCGATGACCCTGCGCCCGCCCCTGCCCGCCCGGCTGCGTGCGCCCAGCCCCGGCTGGTCGACGGCCGCCGACGTGATCGTGGTCGGCAGCGGCATCGCCGGCCTCACCGTCGCGCTGACCGCGCGGGCGGCCGGCCACAGTGTCCTGCTCGTCACCAAGGCGCAGCTCGAGGCCGGCTCGACCCGCTGGGCCCAGGGCGGCATCGCGGCGGCGCTCGGCGAGGGCGACACCCCCGAGCAGCACCTCGAGGACACCCTGGTGGCGGGGGTCGGGCTGTGCGACGTCGAGGCCGTACGCGTGCTGGTCACCGAAGGCCCCGGAGCGGTCCGCCGGCTGATCGACCGGGGCGCCGGGTTCGACCACGACGAGGACGGCGCCCTCTCCCTGACCCGCGAGGGCGGCCACCTGCGCAACCGCATCGCGCACGCCGGTGGGGATGCCACCGGGGCCGAGGTGTCGCGGGCGCTGGTGGCCGAGGTCCGCCGCGACGCCTCGATCGAGGTGATCGAGAACGCCCTGGTGCTCGACCTGCTGCTCGACGGCCAGGGTGCCGCGGCCGGGGTGACGCTGCACGTCATGGGCGAGGGCAGCGAGGAGGGTGTGGGTGCAGCGCGCGGTCGCGCGGTGGTCCTCGCCACGGGTGGCCTCGGCCAGATCTTCGCGCAGACCACGAACCCGGCGGTGTCGACGGGGGACGGGGTCGCGCTGGCGCTGCGGGCCGGCGCCGCGGTGTCGGACATGGAGTTCGTCCAGTTCCACCCGACCGTGCTCTGGCTCGGCCCGGCCGCGCGCGGGCAGCAGCCGCTGGTGTCCGAGGCCGTCCGCGGCGAGGGTGCCTTCCTGGTCGACGACGCGGGCGACCGGTTCATGGTCGGTCAGCACCCGCTCGCCGACCTGGCTCCGCGCGACGTCGTCGCCAAGGCGATCACCCGGCGGATGCGCGAGACGGGGGCGCCGCACGTCTGGCTCGACGGCCGGCACTTCGGCGCTGCGATGTGGCAGCACCGGTTCCCCACGATCCTGGAGTCCTGCCGGGCCCACGGTGTCGACCCGGTGCACGACCTGATCCCGGTCGCTCCCGCGGCCCACTACGCCTCCGGAGGCGTGCGTACGGACGTGGACGGGCGTACGTCCGTACCCGGGCTGTACGCCTGCGGCGAGTGCGCCTGCACCGGGGTCCACGGCGCCAACCGGCTGGCCTCCAACTCGCTGCTCGAGGGCCTGGTGTTCGCCGAGCGGATCGGGGCGGACCTTGCGAGGGCGCTCCCGTCGGCGCGCGAGCCGGCCGGCGACGAGCGCCCGATGATGCTGTACGCCGCCTCGATCCGCGAGCACGTCGCGGCCACCATGACCGACGGCGCCGGCGTGCTGCGCAGTCGTGAGAGCCTCGGCCGCACCCTCGGCCGCCTCGTCGAGCTCCGGCTGCTCACCACCGAGGAGCCGAGCACCGCCGCGTGGGAGGCGACCAACCTGCACACGATCGCGTCCTTCGTGGCCGTCGCGGCGCGCGATCGCGAGGAGACCCGCGGCAGCCACTGGCGCGAGGACTTCCCCGACAGGGACGACGCGGGCTGGGGCGGGCACCTGGTCGGGCGGCTGGGCGAGCGCCCGGGCGGCGGCGGCGTCGACCTGGGCTACACCCCACTCGAGCCGACCGGGCCCGCATCCCCACCAGCAGCACTCGAGGAGACCGCATGAGCCTGCCCCCCGAGCTGTCCGCGCGGCTGGCATCGACCGGGCTCGACCCGCTGGCGGTGGAGTCGTTGATCCGGGCGGCCCTCGCAGAGGACCTGGCCGGCGGGGTCGACGTCACCTCCGCCGCGACCGTACCGGCCGAGCAGGAGGCCACCGCCGACTACGTCGTCCGTGGCGACGGGGTCGTCGCTGGGCTCACCGTGGCCGAGGCCGTGATGGAGGTGGTCTCCAACGGCACCGTCCGCGTCGATGCCGCTCCGGTCGTCGACGGTGCGCGGGTCGGCCACGGCCAGGTGGTGCTCACTGTCAGCGGGCGTACGCGCGACCTGCTGACCGGGGAACGTACCTCGCTGAACCTGCTCTGCCACCTGTCCGGCATCGCCACCTTGACCCGGCTGTGGGCCGACGCTATCGAGGGCACCGGCGCCGCCGTGCGCGACACCCGCAAGACCACCCCGGGGCTGCGCGCGCTGGAGAAGTACGCGGTGCGATGCGGAGGCGGCGTCAACCACCGGATGTCGCTGTCCGACGCCGCGCTGGTCAAGGACAACCACGTGGTCGCCGCGGGCGGGGTGGGGCCGGCGTTCGCGGCCGTACGCGCGATGTGGCCGGGCCTGCCGGTCGAGGTCGAGGTGGACTCCCTGGACCAGCTGCGGTCCGTCCTGGCGGCCGGCGCCGACCTGGTGCTCCTCGACAACATGGCGCCGGCGCTGATGCGCGAGGCGGTGGCCCTGACCGCCGGGAGCGCGCGGCTCGAGGCCAGCGGCGGGCTGACCCTGGCCACCGCGCGCGAGGTCGCCGAGACCGGCGTCGACTACATCGCCGTCGGCGCGCTGACGCACTCCGCACCCGTCCTCGACATCGGACTCGACCTGAGGGAGCACCGCTGATGCTGCTGGCCATCGATGTCGGCAACACCAACACCGTCCTCGGCCTGTTCGCCGGCGACCACCTGACCCAGTCCTGGCGGATCAAGACCGACGCGCGGATGACCGGGGACGAGATGGCCCTGACCTTCCGTGGGCTGCTCGCGTCGTCGCCCGAGGTCAGCGGCATCGCGATGTGCTCCACCGTGCCAGCGGTCCTGCGCGAGATGCGGGGGATGCTGACCCGCTACTACGGCCACCTGCCCACGGTCATCGTCGAGCCGGGGACGAAGACCGGCGTACCCGTGCTGACCGACAACCCCAAGGAGGTGGGCGCCGACCGGATCGTCAACACCCTGGCGGCGCACCACCTGTTCGGGGGGCCGTCGATCGTCGTCGACTTCGGTACCTCGACGAACTTCGACGTCGTGTCGTCGCGCGGGGAGTTCCTCGGCGGCTCGCTCGCCCCGGGCATCGAGATCTCCGTCGACGCCCTCGCGTCGCGGGCGGCCCAGCTGCGCAAGGTCGAGCTCGTACGCCCGCGCTCGGTCATCGGCAAGAACACCGTCGAGTGCCTCCAGTCCGGGGTGCTGTACGGCTTCGCGGGTCAGGTCGACGGGCTCGTACGCCGCATCATCGCCGAGATCGGGCCGGTCACCGCGGTCGTCGCCACGGGCGGCCTGGCCCCGATCGTGGTGGCCGAGTCCGAGACGATCACGCACCACGACCCCGACCTCACCCTTATCGGCCTGCGCCTGGTCTACGAGCGCAACCTCTGACTCTCGAGCCTGGGATCGACCCGAAAAGGGCCCGATAGCCTTGCGCGCATGAGCGACCTCCCGGCCTCCGCGCCCGACGACCTGCCGGAGCAGCTGCGGATCCGTCGCGAGAAGCGCCAGCACCTGCTCGACCAGGGCGTCGAGCCCTACCCGGCCGGCTTCCCGCGGACGCACACCCTGGCCGAGGTTCGTGCCGGGTACCCCGACCTGCCCGACGAC
>JANMWN010000228.1:0-7407 GCA_031394045.1 Sporichthyaceae bacterium | reverse complement strand
GGTGGCCAGACGGCCGAGGACGACATCAGACGCGTCGATGATGTACCACTGACGGTCGACGTCGCTGGGCTTGGGGCTGAACGTGCGCACGGTCGTAGGCCTTCTGGTCGCTGCGAATCTTGACGCGGTCCCGAGTGGGGGCGCGGACATGCGGGGGAAGTACGGTCGCGGCGCGCTCAGCAGCCCATCGAACCTTTCGAGGGGTCACCGCGCGGCACAACGACTCGTCAGAGTACCCGGGGAGTCGCCAGGGGGTCAAAGCGGGCAGGCCCGAGCAAACCCCAGAAGCGCACCGACGAGGTCTCGGGAGTCCGCCCAAGTGGTGATCGTGTCGGTTCTAGCGGTCAGGACAGCAAGAACCGACATCTGCTCCCCCGAATCGGCACCACCCACCCGTCCTAGCTGCGCCGTGGCCATTGACCTGGCCATTGAGCCTGTCAGCGGGCGCGCTCGACCCGTCCTTCGTCCCAGACCGGCTCGGGGGCCTCGTAGACCGTGCCGTCCGAGCCGAAGACCAGGTAGCGGTCGAAGCCCCGGGCGAACCAGCGGTCGTGGGTCACCGCCAGAACCGTCCCGTCGTACGCCTCAAGCCCCTCCTCGAGCGCCTCGGCACTGGCCAGGTCGAGGTTGTCGGTGGGCTCGTCGAGCAGCAGCAGCGTGGTCCCGTCGATCTCCAGCAGCAGGATCTGGAACCGCGCCTGCTGGCCTCCCGAGAGCGTGTCAAAGGGCTGCTCGACCTGCTGGTCCAGCTCGTACCGGCGCAGCGCCGCGATCGCCGGCCCGCGCTGGAGCGCCTTGTGCTCCCAGAGGATGTCGACCAACGGCCGGCCGACCAGCTCCGGGTGCTCGTGCGTCTGGGCGAAGTGCCCGGCGACCACCCGCGCACCCAGCTTCCAGTCCCCCGAGTGCGTGACCGGCCGGCCGCCGAGGAGCCGCAGGAAGTGCGACTTCCCAGACCCGTTGCTGCCGAGGACCGCGACCCGCTCGCCGTAGAACACCTCGAGGTCGAACGGCTTCATCAGGCCGGTGAGCTCCAGCGCGGCGCAGGTGACCGCGCGTACGCCGGTACGCCCGCCGGTCAGGCGCATGCGTACGTTCTGCTCCTTGGGTGGCGCCTCGGGCGGCCCCGCGTCCTCGTACCGCTTCAGCCGGGTCTGCATCGCGTGGTAGCGGTTGGCCATGTCCGGCGAGATCGCGGCCTGCTGCTGCAAGGTCTTGACCAGGTTCTTGAGGCGTACGTGCTCCTCGTCCCAGCGCCGCAGCAGCTCCTCGAGGCGCTCGTGCCGGTCCTTGCGCGCCTGGTGGTACGTCCCGAAGCCACCGCCGTGCGTCCAGGCGGTACCGCCCTCGAGCGTGACGATCCGGGTCGCGGTCCGCGCCAGCAGCTCACGGTCGTGGCTGACGAACAGCACCGTCTTGGGGCTGTCGCGCAGCGCCCTCTCGAGCCATCGCTTGCCGGGGACGTCGAGGTAGTTGTCCGGCTCGTCCAGGAGCAGGACCTCGTCCGGCCCGCGCAGGAGCGCCTCCAGGACCAGCCGCTTCTGCTCGCCTCCCGACAGCGTGCGCACCTCACGCCACTGGGCCCGCGCCCACGGCGTACCCAGGGCCTCGGTGCAGCAGACGTCCCAGCTGACCTCTGCCTCGTAGCCGCCCGCGTCGCCCCAGTCGGCCAGCGCCTGGGCGTACCGCATCTGGGTTGGTTCGTCGTCCTGCTCCATCATCGCCAGCTCGGCGACCTCGACCGCCTTGGCGGCCGTACGGATCGCCGGCGGCGCCACCGAGACGAGCAGGTCGCGGACCGTCGAGGCGTCACGTACGGAGCCGACGAACTGCCGCATCACGCCGAGCCCGCCGCTGCGGGTCACCGCCCCCGTCTGCGGGGTGTCGTCGCCGGCCACGATCCGCAGGAGCGTCGTCTTGCCCGCGCCGTTCGCGCCCACCAGGGCCACCTTGGCGCCGTCGCCCACCCGCAGCGACACGTCATCGAGCAGGAGGCGCCCGTCGGGGAGGACATGACCGAGCTTGCTGATATCCACGTGGCCCACGGGAGCATCCTCCCGGTCCGGCCCGCCCTCGCACCAACCGGTTTCGCGCGGTAGGCGGTCCGGCGCCAGTCAGCCGGTCAGAGCCGACAGCACCGCGGCCACCGCTTCAGGCTGGCCGGCAACCGACCACTCGTGCCCGTCGATCGAGAGCCGCTCCGCGACACCTCCCGCCTCGGTCACGATCAGCGCACCGGGCCACCAGTCCCAGTCGTCGACCTCGTGCTGGACCCAGACCCCAGCGCGTCCCTCAGCGACCTGCACGAGGTCGAGCGAGCCGGAGCCCATGATCCGAACGGTCGCGCAGGCCCGCATCACCCGGCCGAACGCGGCGAAGAGGGTCGGATCGCGCACCGAGTCAGGATTCAGGTACGTCACCAGGCTGAGCCGCTCGAGGCCCTGGTCGACGGGCACCCACCTGTTCGAGCACGATGCCCCGAGCCCACGCCCAGCCACCGTCAGCTCCTCCGCCATCGGGTCCCAGATCGCCGAGACAGCGGGACCGTGCTCGTCAACCAGGCACACGGCCGTGCACCAGTACGGCACGCCGTGCAAAAAGTTGAACGTCCCGTCGATGCCGTCGATGAGCCAGCGGCGGCCGTTGGAGGCATCCCCCGCCGAGCGGCTGCCCTCCTCCCCGACGTAGCCATCGTCCGGGCGATGCTCGCGCAGCATCTCGATCGCGGCGGCCTCGGCAGCTCGATCGGCCTCGCTCACCAGGTCGGCCGGGCCGCTCTTGAACTCGGTCTCGACCAGCGGACCGCGGGCTCCCGTGGCACCGGCAGGAGCAACCCGGCCGAAGTAGCGGATAGCGGCATTCCCAGCGATCACCGCCATGAGCGACGCGATCTCGAGGTCCTTGCGGTCGGCGGGGTAGTCCCGGCGATGATCTTCATCGGGCCATCCTGCCTGACTATGTCAGGCACCGCGCACACCTTGTGGACGACGCCTCAAGCAGACAGGCCCGGACCGCGCGGCTCGCCCGATCGCTAGGCGGTACCACCCGGCGAGGGGGCCGCAGAGGCGCCGTTCGGGTCGGCCGGGCGGCTGCCGTCGGCGGGACGCGGCGGGGGTACGCCGTCCATGATCCGGTCGGCGGTGACCGTGCTGCCCGACTTGGTGCCCTCGATGCGTACGGTGTCGCCGACCTTGACGGCACTGATCTTGGCCTCCGCACGGTCCTTGCCGACCTTGGTCGTGGCGGACACGACGTACGTGGCGGTGAAGCCGTCGGTGCTCCTGACCGTGATCGAGGTGGCGCTGACCGCCGTGACCTTGCCGGCCTGCTCCTCGATCGTCACTACCTTCGTACCTTGCTGGACGACCTCCTCGCCGTGCAGGAGCTGCCCGCCTGGACCGCCGGGGCCGTGCCCACCCCGTCCACCGAATCCGCCAGGTCCACCAGGTCGACCAGGTCCACCGAGGCCGCCGAGGCCGCCGAGGCCGTGACCGCCAGGCCCATCGCCGTCCGGGACACCCGAGGGCCGGCCGCTGGGGACCGGGGACGGGCTGCCGCTGGCGGCGGAGGCCGACTGCGACGCGGTGATACCGAGCGCGACGGCCAGCACACCTGCTGCTGCGGCGGCCACGATCACCGGCTTGCTGTGTCCGATCTTCATCGTTGGTGCTCCTGGTAATCGGAGGTGCTCGGAGGTGCACGGAGGTGCACAGAGGTGCACAGAGGTTCGCTGGGCCGGAGCCAGACCGACTCCGACCCGCCCAGGATGGCGCCGGCAACCTTCGGCGGAGCCGGGTAGAACCTGCGAATTCCCTGGGAAAGCGCCCGCCTACCTTCGTTGATCATGGGCTCGATCAACGGGGGCGGTACGTGATCCCGTCGAAGTGGGCGGCGATCCGGGTACCGGCCGTACCCGCCAGGATCGCGGGCAGGTCCTCCAGCGCGCCGATCGCCGCGACACCGCCGGACTGGCGGGCGAACGCGCACGCGGCCTCGACCTTGGGTCCCATCGAGCCCGCCGGAAAGCTCAGCGGGGCGATCGCGTCCGGGTGCGCGGTGTCGATCTGCCGCTGCTCCGGCGTCCCCCAGTCCACGAACACCCCGGCAGCGTCCGTGACGATCACCATGCTGTCCGCGCCGACGTCACGAGCGAGGACGGCGCTCGAGCGGTCCTTGTCGATGACCGCCTCGACCCCGACCAGGTGCCGGGTGCCCTCAAGGTACATGGTCGGTATCCCGCCACCACCCGTGCAGACGACCACGGAGCCGTGCTCGAGCAGCCACTGGATCGGCCGGATCTCGAAGATCCGCCGTGGCAGCGGCGAGGGGACGACGCGCCGCCACGAGGCGCCGTCCGGCTTGACCGTCCAGCCGAGGCCCAGGGCCTTCGCCTTGGCCTCCTCCTCGGTGTAGACCGGCCCCACGAACTTGCTCGGGTCGAGGAACGCCGGGTCCGCGGGGTCCACCTCGGTCATCGTCAGCACCGTGGCCAGCGGCTTCTCGAACGGCAGCAGGTTGCCCAGCTCCTGCTCGATGAAGTAGCCGATCATGCCCTCGGTCTGGGCGCCGAGCACGTCAAACGGGTACGCCTCGACGTCCCCGTACGCCGCAGCCTGCAGGGCGAGCAGCCCCACCTGGGGGCCGTTGCCATGGCTGATCACCAGCTCGTGCTCGAGGGCCAGCGGTGCCAGGGCCTCGCACGCGATGCGGACGTTGAGCCTCTGACTCTCCACGGTCATCGGCTCACCGCGACGTTGCAGGGCATTGCCTCCGAGAGCCACGACGACGCGCATGGCGGCAACCTACTGCCCGCGACGGGGCCGCCTGGTGATCTCCACGCGCTCGGCGAGCCCATTCTCGTCCGGGTAGCAGACCTCCTCCAGCGTCAGCCCGAGCGCGGCCACGACCTGGACCGCGGGGTCGCGTACGCCGGCGGTCAACACCAGGGCCGGCCACTGCTCCGGCCGCCGCCCCTCGCCGACTGGTATCAGCGACCCAACCAGTGCTCGCACCATGGAGTGGCAGAACGCGTCGGCTACCACGGTGGCCACGAGCAGCCCGCCCGGCTGCCGGGTCCAGGACAGCTCGGTGAGCTCGCGGACGGTCGTTCCGCCCTCCCGGAACCGGCAGAACGCGGCGAAGTCGCGCAGCCCGACCAGAGCGCGCGAGGCCTCGTTCAGCCGGTCGAGGGCTAACGGGCGGCGGTGCCACAGGATCTCGTGCCGCCGCAGCGGGTCAGGCCCGCCGGGGTGGTCCCAGATGCGGTACGCATAGCGCCGCCAGAGCGCGGCGAAGCGGGCGTCGAAGCCGGCCGGGGCGACCGACACGGCACGCAGCGCCACATCGCGGGGCAGCGCCCTCGCCAGCGCCCCCAGTACTCCAGGTGCCCCCAGCGTCGCGACCGGGTCGGTACGGACCGCCCAGATGTCAGCCGGAACGTCGACGTGCGCCACCTGACCGCGGGCGTGCACGCCGGCGTCGGTACGCCCGGCGACGGTGAGCGGGGCCCGCTGTGGTAGCCGGAGCACCGACTCGATCGCGTCCTCGACCGTGGCCTGGACCGTACGTAGACCGGGCTGCCGCGCCCAGCCGGAGAAGTCGGTCCCGTCGTACGCCAGGTCGAGCCGGAGACGCGCGAGCCCGCCGTCCCCGGTCGGGGAGGCGGGCTCGGCTTCGTTCAGCTTCGACAAAGCGGGATCAGCCGGCGGTCTCGTCGCTGTGGGTGTCGGTGTCGGTGTCGGTGTCGGTGTCGGTGTCGGCAGAGTCATCTGCAGCAGCACCGGGCGCCGAGAATCCGGCCGCCTCGGCCGCAGCCGCGTCGACGAACCAGGCTTCGGCCACCGTCTGCTCGTACCATCGCGACTCGGTCGTGTGGTACATCATCGAGTCGACGTTGCCCTTGACGGTGAAGCCCTCGGGAGCCGAGCCATCCTCCAGCGGGGCCGCCGAACCGGGGCCGTAGGGGCCGTCGGCCGAGCTGTCCTCGACCTCGACGACCTCTGCAGACTCGACGACCGCTGCAGACTCGGCCGGCTCGCTCTCGCGTGCCTCCGCCGGAGCCAGGGCCGCAGCGACCTCGTCACCCTCGGAACCGGGAGCAGCCTTCGCCGGCTTGTCAGCTTTCTTCGCCGCCGACTCCTTGACCGAGCGCTTGGTCGCGCCCTCAGCCTCGCCGACCGCGCGCTCGGCCACCGTCAGCGCCTCGACCAGTTCGATGACCGCCATGGGCGCGTTGTCACCCTTGCGCGGGCCCACCTTGATGATCCGGGTGTAGCCGCCCTGGCGGGTGGCGTAGCGCGGGCCGATCTCGGTGAACAGCTCGTGCACGATCGTCTTGTCGCGGATGATCGTCATCACCTGACGACGAGCATGCAGGTCACCACGCTTGGCCTTGGTGATGAGCCGCTCGGCCAGCGGGCGCAGCCGACGGGCCTTGGCCTCGGTGGTCGTGATCTTGCCGTGCTCGAACAGCGAGGTGGCGAGGTTCGCCAGGATGAGCCGCTCGTGCGCGGGACCGCCGCCGAGGCGTGGACCCTTGGTGGGCGTAGGCATGGTGTCGCTCTCCTAGATGGGCGGGGGACGTCGGGGGTGGAGCAGCTCGGTCAGAGCTGCTCGTCCTCGGCGAAGCCCGCGTAGTCGTCGTCGTCGGCGCCGTAGTTGTCGACTGCGAGCCCAGGGTCGAACCCAGGCGGGCTGTCCTTGAGCGCAAGGCCCATGGTGACGAGCTTGGCCTTGACCTCGTCGATGGACTTGGCGCCGAAGTTGCGGATGTCGAGCAGGTCGGCCTCGCTGCGCGAGACCAGCTCGCCCACCGTGTGGATGCCCTCACGCTTGAGGCAGTTGTACGAGCGGACCGTGAGCTCGAGGTCCTCGATCGGCAGCGCCAGGTCGGCGGCCAGTGCGGCGTCGGTCGGCGACGGGCCCATGTCGATGCCCTCGGCGTCGATGTTGAGCTCGCGGAACAGCCCGAACAGCTCGACCAGCGTCTTGCCGGCGCTGGCGACCGCATCGCGGGGACGCATCGACGGCTTGCTGACGACGTCGACGATCAGTCGGTCGAAGTCCGTGCGCTGCTCGACCCGGGTGGCCTCGACCTTGTAGGTCACGCGCATGACCGGCGAGTAGATGGAGTCGACCGGGATCCGGCCGATCTCCTGGCCGACCTGTTTGTTCTGCGCAGCGGAGACGTACCCACGCCCGCGCTCGACGGTGAGCTCG
Source organism: Sporichthyaceae bacterium (assembly GCA_031394045.1). GTDB lineage: Bacteria > Actinomycetota > Actinomycetes > Prado026 > Prado026 > JANYIP01. Next base: position 189 of record JANMWN010000228.1, on the reverse strand, counting down.
ATCTCGAGCTTGCCCTTGCCGTTGAGCGTGGCCAGGTGCAGCTCGGGGTTGTGCACCTCGACACCAGCGGGCGGTGCGATGTCTGCTGCCGTGACGACGCCGGGGCCCTGCTTGCGCAGGTACATCACGACCGGCTCGTCGTGCTCGGAACTGACGACCAGCTGCTTGATGTTGAGGATGAGGTCGGTC
>JANMWN010000318.1:0-14099 GCA_031394045.1 Sporichthyaceae bacterium | reverse complement strand
CCTTGTCGACGTCATCGAAGGATCACTGTGAACGGCCGAGGTCAGTGCACTCGAAGCATCAGGTAAGGCCACGCGGGAGCAGTCCGCGAGCCTGCTGTTCGTCATGAACAGGTGCTGTGCCAGACCGCATTCGTAGGCGGCAACGGTCACGCCCAAGCCAACGGCGTGACCGTTGGTCGGTCTTCAACGTCTTTCTTGGGGGGGGGGCGTTCGCGGCGCTGAAGCCCGGACGAGGGGTCTTCATCGTCATCTGTTCGGAGTTGTGAGTACCACGCAGCAGCGGTCGGGTGCTGGGCTGAGTTGGGCCGTCAGTGTGTTCTCACCCAACGGCTCGACTAGTGCGTCGACAAGTGCGAGGTTCATGCCGCAAACCAGTGCGGTGTGCTCGGCAGCCAGGGCATGGAAGGGGCAGTTGGCCAGCGTGACCGTGTGGCCCTCCCGGCGTGGCTCGTATCCGTGGGTGGCGAGGGTCTCGCACGTCGCCGTGACGAGCCGTTCGCGGTTCGGCCGGCGGCCGGCGGCCTTCATGGTTTGCTCGCCCAGGGCGGTTCCCCGGTCGGCGGCTGCGCGGTGCAGAGCGTCAAGGACACTGGTGCCGTCCTTGATCGAGTCGTCGATAGCTTGGGCCATGAGCTGGCCGGCGAGGTCGTAGTGGCGTTCGGGTAGGGCGACGGCGACTTCGCGGGTTGATCGTCGGTACAGCTTGGTGGGGCGCCCGGCGCCCGGGCCGCGGCGGCCGGACAGTCGTTTGAAGTCTGTGTCGAGCAGCCCTTCCTCGACGAGCTTGTCGAGGTGGAACTTGGCGGTGTGCCGCGCGACGCCGACCCCCTCGCAGGCCTGGTCGCGGCTGATCGGCTCGGGCTGCGCTGCGACGTAGAGGTAGAGCTCGCGCCGGATCGGTTCGGCGAGCGCAGCTACGCCCGAGATCTGCGCGGCGAAGTCGGTCTTGTCCACCCGGCGCCTTTCTAAGAGACGGATCTCTTGACTAAACAAACCAGGGGCTCTAACGTCCAGACTACTGTTCTTTAGACCTGGAGGCAACGAGATGGCGACTACGATCCGGCCCGACCTGCTAGCCCGCGGACACGACCTGCACGACCCCGGCTACCAGGCGTTCCTGCTGCTGCGCACCGCGTTCACCCTCGCGCCGATCGTGTTCGGGCTCGACAAGTTCTTCAACATCTTGACCAACTGGGACCACTACCTCGCGCCCCGTCTGAACGCCATCATCCCGGGGACCGCTCACCAGGCGATGCTCATGGTCGGGGTCGTGGAGATCGCCGCCGGGGTCCTGGTCGTGTTGCGACCGCACATCGGCGGCTACGTCGTGGCGGCGTGGCTCGCCGGCATCATCGTCAACCTGCTGCTGATCCCGGGCTTCTACGACGTCGCGCTCCGCGACTTCGGCCTCTTCGTGGCGGCGCTCGCCCTGGCGCGGCTGGCCACGGCGTTCCGGCCTGCAAAGCCTGCGGTGGACCAGGGGCGGGTGTCGTGACCAGGCTGCCTTGGTCGGAGGAGGTGTCCGGACCCGAGGATCGGCTGGAGGTCCGGAACTTTGTTCCGCTGCGGGTCGTGAGCGAGCCGATGTCAGCCGATCTGGCGGCCGCCGAGGGGGCGGCGGCGGCGCTCCTGACCGCGCTAGGTCTGCCCGTGGACTCCGACAGCCTGCGCGGGACGCCGGGGCGGATGGCGCGCGCCTACGCCGAGATGCTGACCCCACGCCCGTTCGACCTCACCACGTTCCCAAACGACGAGGGCTACGACGAGCTCGTCCTGGCCCGGTCGATCGCCGTGCACTCGGTGTGCGAGCACCACATGCTCCCCTTCGTGGGCGTAGCGCACGCCGGCTACCTACCCGCCGATCGCATCCTGGGCCTGTCCAAGCTAGCCCGTGTGGTTGAGATGTTCGGCCGCCGCCCACAGGTCCAGGAGCGACTCACCACCCAGATCGCCGACTGGCTGCGGAACAACCTGAACCCCCGCGGCGTCGGCGTCGTCATCGAGGCCGAGCACCTGTGCATGACCATGCGTGGAGTCCGCGCGGGCGGGGCCAGTACCGTCACCTCGGCGCTGAAGGGTCACCTGCGTGACGACCCGCGGTCCAGGGCCGAGTTCCTTTCACTGGCTGCAAGCCGACACCCGGGCGGCATGGGGTGACCAGCAGCGTCGACCCACTTGCCGAGCTGTCCGCAGCCGGGGTGTCCATCTGGCTCGATGACCTGAGCCGGTCGCGCCTGGCGTCCGGAGCCCTGCACCAGCTCGTGCGCGACCAGCACGTCGTGGGTGTCACCTCCAACCCCACCATCTTCGCCAAGGCGATCACCCACGGCGACACCTACGACGTGCAGATCCAGGACCTGTCCAGGCGCGGCGTGGGGGTTGATGAGGCACTACGGATGATGACGACCTTCGACGTACGGTGGGCCCGCGACGTGCTGCGGCCGGTCTATGACGCCACCGGCGGTGAGGACGGACGAGTCTCCATCGAGGTCGACCCCCGGCTGGCCCACGAGAGCGACACGACGGTCGCCGAGGCCCGGCAACTGTGGTGGATGGTCGACCGCCCCAACCTGTTCATCAAGATCCCCGCCACCCAGGCCGGACTGCCCGCCATAGCGGCCTGCCTGGCCGAGGGGATCAGCGTCAACGTGACGCTGATCTTCTCGCTGCAGCGCTACACCGCGGTGATGGACGCGTTCCTCGAGGGCATGGAGCGGGCCCGAGCGGCCGGACGTGACCTGTCCACCCTCGCCTCAGTGGCATCGTTCTTCGTCAGCCGGGTAGACACCGAGATCGACCGCCGCCTGACTGCGATCGGCTCACCCGAAGCCAGAGTGCTCATGGGCAAGGCTGGTGTCGCGAACGCAAGGTTGGCCTACAAGCAGTACGAGGAAGTCTTCGCCACCACGCGCGCGCGGACGCTGATGAGCGCCGGAGCCCGCCCGCAACGCCCGCTGTGGGCCTCCACCGGTGTGAAGGACCCGGCCTACCCTGACACCATGTACGTCGCTGAGCTCGTCGCTCCGGCTCTGGTCAACACGATGCCCGAGGCCACCTTGAACGCCGTCGCCGACCACGGTCTCATCCGCGAGGACACCATCCGGGCCAACTACGCCGGCGCCCAACAGGTGCTCGATGACCTGGCCGCAGTCGGTATCGACTACACCGACGTCGTGGCACTGCTCGAGGAGGACGGCGTGGGTAAGTTCGAGGCCTCGTGGGCGCTGGTGGCCGACCAGCTGACCGAGCGACTGGTGGCTGCACAAGCCTCACCGATCAGCCGGTCCTCACTCCACACTCTTCCCGTCAACCAGGAGGCAACCGCACCATGACGAACAGACCGAGCTTCGTGATCGTCGGCGCCAGCCTGGCTGGTGCCAAGGCCGCGCAGGCCCTGCGCGAGGAGGGCTTCGACGGGCGGATAACCTTGATCGGTGACGAGGCGCACCGACCCTACGAACGTCCACCGCTGTCCAAGGACTACATGCAAGGCAAGTCCGAGCGGGAGAAAGTCTTCGTCCACCCCCAGGGCTGGTACGCCGAGCACGACATCGACCTGCAGATGGGAGTCGCCGTCGCTGCGGTCGACCGCGACGCCAAACAGGTCGCCCTGGCCGACGGCCGCGCGATCCCCTACGACAAGCTGCTGCTGACCACCGGCTCATCGCCGCGTCCGCTGATGCTGCCCGGTGCAGAACTGGCCGGCGTGCACTACCTGAGGCGGATCGAGGACAGTGAACAGATCAAAGCCGCCTTCGACCGGGGTGCCCGCGTTGGGATCATCGGCGCCGGGTGGATCGGCCTGGAGGCCGCCGCGGCCGCGCGCGGCGCCGGACTCGACGTCACAGTTCTGGAGCAGGCCGAGCTGCCGCTGGTACGCGTTCTAGGCCCCCAGGTTGCCAGAGTGTTCGCGGAGTTGCACCGTGTCCACGGGGTTGACCTTCGCCTAGACCAGCAGGTCGCAGAGATCGGCGGCGCGAATGGGGCCGTGACCGGCATCCGGCTGGCCGATGGCAGCGAGGTGCCCGCCGACGTGGTCCTGGTCGGCGTCGGGATCACCCCGAACACCCGTCTCGCCCTCGCGGCCGGCCTCGCCGTCGACAACGGCATCACCGTCGACGAGCATCTGCAGACCTCGGACCCGGACGTCTTCGCCGCCGGAGACGTCGCCAACGCCTACCACCGGTTCCTGGGCCGTCACATCCGGGTCGAGCACTGGGCTAACGCCCTCAACCAACCCGCGACCGCCGCCAAGTCCATGCTCGGGCAGCAAGCCAGCTACGACCGGCTTCCCTACTTCTACACCGATCAGTACGACCTGGGCATGGAGTACACCGGCTACACCGACCCCGACGGCTTCGACCAAGTCGTCGTCCGCGGTGACAGCGCAGCCGGAGAGTTCATCGCGTTCTGGCTCCGCGAAGGGCGGGTCCTGGCTGGGATGAACGTCAACGTGTGGGACGTCACCGACGCGATCCAGCGACTCATCCTGTCCCGCCAACAGGTCGACCCGGATCGGCTCGCCAACCCGGGCGAACCACTGGCCAACCTCATCGACTGAACGTTCATCCACGACCTGCTCCACGTATGTGTCCTGCCCGCCTGCCATCCCTCCTCGGAGGCTGCCAGGCGTCCGCGAGAGCTATCGCGATTGGCGGATGACCGCCCCCACCGTCTGCGTAGCGGTCCCGAATCAACGGCTAGCCGTCGCGGCCGTCCTGAACAGCGACACCTAGGTGGGACGAGTCATCCCCGCGTGTCATGGTGCGTCCCCTTCGGCGGTGGGTGGGGCACCGATGAGCGCCAGGAGAGTCGGAGGGGTGCCCTGACCGGGGCACGAACAGGTCCCCGCAGCACAGGACGCGGTCCCTAGCCTCGGTCTTTCACGTGGGCGCTCGAAGTGGCGCGTGATGGCCGTGTGATCGTGCCGGTGGGGGCTCGGGCGGTCGGGGGCAGGGTTGAGACCCGGCTGTCGAGCCGGGGTCGGTTTCCGAGGTCCTTGGGTGTCGGGGTGTCGGGGTGGCGGTCAGCCGAAAGCGGCGCGCAATCGTTGGTAGCCCGTTGCGATCGCGGTGGCCCAGCGCCAAGCTGCGTCGATGCGTAGCCGGGTTGTTCTGGCGCTGCGGGTCAGTCGCGCGGCCACGTGCAGGACCCGGTAGCGGAAGGCGGCGTTCTCGTTCCAGGCCCGGCACGGCAAGTTCCGCAACCCGGTCGCCTTCGCTTCGCGGATCCGGTCTTCGACGCGGGCGTGCTGGCGGTGGCGCAGCTCCAGTCCGGCGGTCTGGCCGGGGATGATCCCGGCTGGGGTGTCGGTGAGGATCGCGGTGACTCTCATCCCGTCGGCGTCGGTGAACGTCAACTGCGCGCCGGGGTGGGCTCGTTCCTTGCCCAGGATCAACCGAGACCCCTGCGGCCAGTTGTCCAACTCGATCATCCCGGTCGCCTCGGCAACCCACGCGCCGTCGCGGATCTGCCCGTCGGTCTGGATCGCCGGGGCCCAGCAGGACTGGGGGATCAGGTCCACGACGTCCTTGATCCGGGCGTCGACGGGGAAGCCGAAGGAGAAACCGACACCGCGATCGCGGCAGGCAGCGGCGAACGCGTGGGTCGCGCCGGCCGAGTCCGAGCGGGCCAGCAGCCGCACCGAGTCGGGGTCACCCCGGCGGGGGCGGGCAGAATTCGGCAGGCTTGTCAGGGCCATGTCCAACACGGTGATGTGGTCCGCGGCGGTGTTGGATCCGGCGTTGCCCCGACGTAGCAGCCCGGCCAACCCTTCCCCCGCCGCGATGTCGGGACGGTCCAGGAACGCCGGCAGCGGATGGAATCCGAACGTCCTCTTCCAGGTCGCGGCGGCGTTCTCCTTCTCGCTGTGCGCAATCGTGATCGTGGCGTCGAAGTCGATCCGAAGCTCGCCCTCCAGGTCAGGCCCGGCGCCGGCCGCCCACGCCTTGGCTCGCGCGTCGGCCCTGGCCCGGCGCACTGCTTCCAGGTGGTGCTCGTCGACCCGGTCGAGCACCCGCCATGCGGTGGGCATCGAGGCAACCGGCCCGAACAGTTCCTCCCGGTCGCGCAGTACTGCGATCCCCGACACCGCATCCGCGCCGTCGGCGATCGCGACCGCAAGGTCGGTGAACACCCGCCCCGGCGCGTGGATCGGCACCCCGGCGTAGGTGTCGATCAAGGCATCGCTGACCCCGTCGACCAGACCGGTGTACTCGGCCATCTCCCCTAGCAACCCGACCCCGGCGTGGGAGACCACCCCGACACCATCCGCGCTGACCTTGACCCGTCTCGACCCCGCGTTACTCTTCACCCACGGAGTGCCTTCCTGTGAACGGATCCTGGACTGTCGCAAGCCCAAGTTTCCCGTACAGGACAGGCACTTCCGTACATCTACACACCGAACTCGGCACGCCTTCGTGAAAGACGCAGGTAAGCAGTCGTTGGTATCGAAAGACTTCCCCGATCTCCCTCGGCTTCGCGTGCCGCTAGCCGTGCTTTGCAGCCGCGTTCATGGCGGCAAGGACGAAGTCCAGTAGCCAGAGCGAGCCGAAGGTAATGCCGATGATCGCGGGGATTCGTCCTCGTTGCCCGGTCTGCTTTATCTGCTTGAGGGCGATGATGCCGGGGACGATCGCGAGGATCCCCAGGAGGGGGATCAAGCCGCATACCAGTGCCACGATGGCCGCGACATTCACTCCCGCTGCCTGACCAGCTGTGGGCAGCACCTGCGTGCCCGCGGCGGATCCGATGGGCGCCGGCGGGGCCGTGTGCTCGGTCCACGCACTGCCGTCCCACCAGCGCATGGTTCCACTTGGATCGACGAACCAGCCCGCGGGTGTCGTGGTCTGATGAACGCTCGGCTGGTCCATGCGTCGGTCTCCCCGTGATCTAGTCGTTGACTCTGCCTTCGGCCCCCGGGAGCTCCGACCTGAGCGGCACCGACGTGCGTGGCCACCAAGGGGCGTGACTGAAATGGCACTCAAACGAGGCCGGGGAGTCCGAATCGCGTCCGGTATCGCGCTGGATGTCGCATATGGGACCGCCCGATCGCGCCGTTGGGGTGCCAAACCAGTCAGCCGACCCTTGCGTGGGGGCCTGACCAAACTTGCGTGGTTCGACGGAAGCGAGCCCGAGACGGCCGCTCGTACGTTCGTGGGCATGGCCTCACTGGCCCTGACCGCGTCGCACGACCGGACCTACGGAGACATCGCCATGACTGATCCACGTCGACGGACCCTGGCAGCTGCCACCCTCGGGGTCGCCGGATGTCTCCTCCTGGTCGCGTGCGGCGGCACAACGGCAGCGGGAGGCGCGAGCACGCCGGTGGGTCAGGTGACCCCCGCGGCGACGGACCCGGCAAGCACTGCTCCCGCGCCCTCCGCAGCGGCGCCGACCGACCCCGCGAGCGCTGCCCCAACCCCAGCAGCAGCCGGAGGTACTGATGCCTGCTCCCTGGTCACCCAGGAAGACGTGAGCGCTGTCCTGGGCAAGGATCCCGGCGCCGGCAAGTCCTTCAGCAGCCACGGGGCCAGCCAGTGCCAGTACGGCGAGATGCAGACCACCTTCGTCCTGGTGAACCTCACGCCCACACTGGGTCAGTCGGCCTACGACTTGATGCACAAAAACCCGAAGATCAGTGAGGCTGGCGTCGTCGCTGACGTTCCGGGACTCGGCGACCGGGCCTTCGAGATCTCCGGGCACGGAACGGCCAGCATCTACGTCGACAAGGGCGATTCGATGGTCCTCGTGATGGTCGAGATCCGCTCTGCGGCCACACCGCCCAGCAAGCAGGTACTGGCCCTCGCGACGACAGCCGCCGGCCGGCTCTGAAGGGTGCAGCTGAGGTTTGCAGACGTGGCAAACCGGGTAAGTCGCGGGGGAGTCCTCGCATCAAGAAGCGGCTCAAGGGCGTGACCGTCTCCGCGAAACCAGGGGTGTCGCGGATCCAAGGTTGTCGAGCCAGGTCGTGGTGCGGGGACTCGCCCTGTCAGAAGCGCCCGAGGGCGTCCTGCCCCAGCGCCACCATGTTCGCCTTGATCGCTGCCGGGTTGTCCGTGAGGTTGGCCAGCGACGGCAGCGAGAAGCTGAAGCCCCTGCTGCCAGTCTGGACGAAGAGTGTCCCGGCCACCGGCACCCAGAAGGCGTCGTCACCCATCCCGTCGATGTGCTCGGCGCCCGTACCGTCCAGCTGCTTGGGCACCGCCATCGCAGCCTCGTCGGCATAGGTCTGTACGTAGACGAACACGCTGGGGTCGGCGATCTCGCCGAAGGTGCAGATCGCGCCGGCGCCCCCGGTCAGCTTGGCCGGCTTGCCGATCGCTGCCCCTACCTCGTCGGCCGTGACCAGGCCGCAGGCACCGGAGGCATCCGCGCGGACATCGGTGCTCGCAGGTGCGGAGCCTGCAGGGGCGGATCCTGCCGGCGCCGCCGCGCGAGTCGCGGGTGCTGCCGAACCAGTAGAGCTGCCGCCACAGGCGGTGAGGATCAGCCCGAGGGCGAGACCTGCTGCGAGAGCGGACGGGGTGCGATTCATCGGTTCAGCCCTCGGTCGGTCGCGGAGTGTCAACGACCGTCACGCTAGGAGCGGCAGCCCCGGCCTCGCGTCGGTGGAATCACGCAACTCTGATCCAGCAACCACTTGGCCTGACTCCCGTCTTGAACTTGAGACCGGCCGGCGCCGGAGGGATGGCGCTCGGCTTTCAGGCGGGAGCGGTCACCCGTATAGCGTTGAACTGCGCGGCTTCGGCAAGCCGATCGTCATAGGTGACGATCCCGTCGAGGTCGTCGCCCAGGTCAAGCGCTGCTGCGAGGTGAATCGCGCCGAGGGTGCGCAGCATGGTCGGGTCGAGCCGGCCGGCTTCTTCGAATGTCTGTGCAGTGACCTCGATCAAGGTGATTGAGTCAAGCACCGACCTTGCTTGGGTAACCCTGTCCGGGGCCGCCCGCCGGACCGCTCGCAGCAACTCGGTGCGCGCGAGGTCGCATGACACGAGGTCGCGGTCCGGGGCAGCCAGCCAGATGCGAAGTGCGGCGGTCTCCGGCTCGGCCACGACCAGCTTCACCAGAGCCGAGGTGTCGAGGTAGTAGGCCACGGCTAGTACCGCTCCGCAACTCTCATGGCGGCCAGCACTTCGGTCAGGCTCGGACCCGGTTCGGGAGCTGCGAGGTCGTTGATGCCGTGCCGTGCCGGTCGAGCGTGGCCCGAGTCGATCAGGCGCCGGAGTCGAGAGGCCGGGATAGCCGTGAGCTGTGCGACCGGTCGACCTCTGTCGGTGATCGTGACCGTCTCGCCGGCGACGGCCCTGGCGACCACGGCTGACGCGTTCTGCTTGAGGGCGCGAATGCCTGTTTCACTCATGTGCTTCAATGTAGCACAATGTCGGGAGGAGGCGGCGCTTGTCGGGGGCGTCGGGACCGCAGAGACTGACGCCCGGCGACTGTGCCGGTACGAACAAAGGGGCCACGGTGCGCGTTCTGTTCTCGTCCACCTGGGGCTACGGCCACATCTTCCCGATGATCCCGCTCGCGCGGGCCTTCGTCGCGGCCGGGCACGAGGTGCGGTGGGCCACCAGTGTCGACAGCTGCCCGATCGTCGCTGCTGCCGGGATCGACGCCGTTCCGGTCAGCCTGTCGCACCAGGCGCTGGGCGAGATCCAGCAGCGGTCCCGCCCGGCGATGGCCGAGATCCGCCCGGAGGACAAGGCCGCGTTCGTCTTCCCGCGGATGTTCGGAGCAGCCGTCGCCCCGGCCACGCTCGCCGACCTGCTGCCGATCGCCCAGGACTGGCGACCACAGCTGCTCGTGCACGAGCAGGCCGAGTTGGCTGCTCCGCTGGTCGGCGCGCTGCTAGGCATCCCGGCGGTCACCCACGCCTTCGGTGGCGCAGTGCCGGTCGCCTTCGTCGACGAGGCGGGCGAGCGGTTGGCGCCCATGTGGGCTGAGCACGGCCGCACCGTCCCGGAGCACGCCGGCTGCTTCGCCTCGACCTACCTCGACATCTGCCCGCCTAAGGTGCAGACGGTGCCGCTCGGTCACATCAAGACGGTGCAGCCGCTCCGGCCGGTCGCGTACACCGGTGAACCGATGGGCGTACTGCCAGAAGTCCTTGCCCGGCAAGGGGATCCGCTGGTCTACATCACTCTCGGCTCGGTGCAGGGGCAGTCGACCAACCACCCGGCGGTGTTGCAGGCCGCGATCGACAGCCTCGACGGTCTCGACGTACGCATCCTGGTGACGGTGGGTCCGGGTGGGGACGTGGCTGCCCTGGGTGCTCAGCCGTCCCATGTGACGGTCGAGCGCTACGTCTCGCAGACCGAGGTGCTGCCGCACTGCGTTGCGGTGGTCTCCCACGCCGGCTCCGGGACGGTGCTCGGTTCCCTGGGTGCGGGGCTGCCGCAGCTGTGCATGCCCCAGGCGGCCGACCAGTTCCGCAACTCTGCCGGTGTGGTGGGCGCGGGCGCAGGACTGGCGCTGCACCCCGACGACGCCACCCCCGAGGCCATCGGCGCCGCGGTGCGACGGCTCCTGGTCGAGGACGTCTTCCGGCAGGCTGCCAGGGGGATCGCCGACGACATCCGGGCGATGCCCGCGCCGGAGGACGTCGTCGACACGCTGGTCCGCCTCGCCTGACCGGACCTACCCTCGGCGTACGAGCCGGGTTACGGTCGAGGTCCCTCCACACTCGGAGCTCTCATGACCGTTCGGCGCGCCCGTCCCGCTGCATTCCTTGCCATCGTCGCCCTCGTGCTGGCATTCGCCGGCGTCACCTCAGGTCCTGCGTCAGCCGCCCCGGCGACCAGACCGCCCGTGCTGGGCTTCACGCTGCGGGTCAGCGGCTTCGGCGAGCCGGTGCTGGTGACGAATGCGCACGACTCGTCCGGCCGGCTCTTCGTCGTCGACCGGCTGGGCCGGCTGATCTCGTACGTCCCGGGTGCCGCCGGAGGTCACGTCTACCTCGACATGAGATCCAAGGTCAACGCCTCGGGCGGCGAGCAGGGCCTGCTCGGTGCCGCGTTCTACCCCGGCTTCAGGAGCGTGCCGATCTTCTTCGTCTCGTACACGCGGGCGGACGGTGCGCTGGTGGTGTCGAAGTTCACGGCCAGCTCGCCGGCTGCGCCGGATGTGTCCTCGGCCATCGAGCAGGTGATGCTCGTGGTACCGCACCCGACGTACCAGAACCACAACGCGGGGATGCTGGCGTTCGGCAAGGACGCCAAGCTCTTCATCTCGACCGGCGATGGGGGAGGCGCCGGCGACCCGTTCAACCAGACGCAGACCGCACGCTCCCTGTCCGGCAAGATCCTGCGCATCGACATCCAGCACTCGTGCCCGGGGCACCCGCTCTACTGCGTACCGGCGGACAACCCGGTCGCGTCGCTCGGCGCCCCGTACCGCGGGGAGGTCTGGGACGTGGGCTTCCGCAACCCCTGGCGGTTCTCGGTCGACCCGGTGACCGGGGCCCTGTGGATCGGTGACGTCGGCCAGGACAGGTACGAGGAGATCGACGTCTCGCCGATGACGGCCAAGGGCGTCAACTTCGGCTGGTCCTGCCGGGAGGCCAACTCGACGTACAACTCGTCCCGCTGTGTAGCGGGAGTCCACTACGCCGCGCCGGTGGCCGTCATCGCACACCCGACCGCCGAGGCCATGATCGGCGGGGTGGTCTACCGCGGGGCCAGGTACGCCGCACTGATGGGTCCGAGGTACATTTTCGGCGACTACGTGACCGGCACCGTGTGGACGATGCCGGGCGGTGGCAGCCCGACCGTTGCCGGTCACCTGTCGCAGGTGACGTCGTTCGGGACCGACCAGGCCGGTGAGGTCTGGGCGACGACACTCTCCGGCGGGCTCTATCAGATGACGGCGCGCTGACCCTGGTCGATACCATCGGGTGACCCATCCCAGCGTGCGGAGGAGCCCCCGGTGCCAGCCGACGTCCACATCACCCTCGACGGCCTTGAGCGAGCGGCTCCGTCGGGGACGACGCTGGCCGAGCTGTATGCCGAGGACCGGGCCGTCGTGGTGGCGCGGGTCGGGGGCACCCTGGTCGACCTGGCCGCCGAGCTGCAGGACGGCGACGTCGTCGAGGGCGTACGCATCGACAGCCCCGACGGGCGCGCCGTCCTGCGGCACTCGACCGCCCACGTGCTCGCCCAGGCCGTCCAGGGGCTGTTCCCGGACGCCAAGCTGGGAATCGGGCCCCCGATCGAGAACGGCTTCTACTACGACTTCGACGTGAACGTGCCGTTCACCCCGGACGACCTGGTCCGGCTCGAGAAGCGGATGCAGGAGATCGTCAAGGCCGGGCAACGGTTCTCGCGCCGGGTCGTCACCGAGGACGAGGCGCGCGCAGAGCTGCACGGCGAGCCGTACAAGCTCGAGCTGATCGGGCTCAAGGGCGGGGGCGACGTCGCTGAGGTCATGGAGACCGGCGGCACCGAGCTCACCATCTACGACAACCTCGACCGGACCGGCGAACGCTGCTGGTCGGACCTGTGCCGGGGCCCGCACCTGCCGTCGACCCGGCTGATCGGCAACGGCTTCAAGCTGACCCGCAGCGCGGCGGCGTACTGGCGGGGCAGCGAGAAGAACCCTCAGCTGCAGCGGGTCTACGGCACCGCCTGGGAGTCCAAGGACGCCCTGCGCGCCCACCTGGACTTCCTCGCCGAGGCCGAGAAGCGGGACCACCGCCGGCTCGGCACCGAGCTCGACCTGTTCTCGTTCCCCGACGAGATCGGCTCTGGCCTCGCGGTCTTCCACCCCAAGGGCGGCATCATGCGCCGGGTCATGGAGGAGTACTCGCGGATGCGGCACGAGCAGGCCGGGTACGAGTTCGTGTACTCGCCGCACCTGACCAAGTCGACCCTGTTCGAGACCTCGGGCCACCTGCAGTGGTTCGCCGACGGCATGTACCCGCCGATGGAGCTGGACGCCGAGTACGACGCCGACGGCGAGCTCCGCAAGCCGGCCGTCAAGTACTACATGAAGCCGATGAACTGCCCGTTCCACATCCTGATCTTCCGCAGCCGTGGCCGCTCGTACCGCGAGCTGCCGCTGCGGATGTTCGAGTTCGGCACCGTCTATCGCTACGAGAAGTCGGGCGTGATCCACGGGCTGACCCGGGTCCGCGGGATGACCATGGACGACGCGCACATCTTCTGCACCAAGGAGCAGGCGCCGGCTGAGCTCGACTCGCTGCTGACCTTCGTGCTCGACCTGCTGCGCGACTACGGCCTGACCGACTTCTACCTCGAGCTGTCGACCAAGCCCGAGACCAAGGCGGTCGGCACCGACGAGGAGTGGGTCGAGGCGACCGCGCAGCTGCGCGACGCGGCGGCCAAGCAGGACCTCGAACTGGTCCTCGACGAGGGTGGCGGGGCGTTCTACGGCCCGAAGATCTCGGTGCAGGCGCGCGACGCGATCGGGCGCACCTGGCAGATGTCCACCATCCAGGTGGACTTCCAGATGCCCCAGCGCTTCGACCTGGAGTACCAGTCGCCGGACGGCACCCGGCAGCAGCCGATCATGCTGCACCGCGCGCTGTTCGGCTCGATCGAGCGGTTCTTCGGGTTGCTGGTCGAGCACTACGCGGGTGCGTTCCCGCCGTGGCTGGCGCCGGTCCAGGCGGTCGGGATCCCGATCACCGAGGCGCACGTGGAGTACCTCGATGACGTGGCATCGCGGCTGCGCGCCGAGGGCATCCGCGTCGAGGTCGACTCCTCGGACGAGCGGATGCAGAAGAAGATCCGCAACGCCCAGAAGCAGAAGATCCCCTACATGCTGCTGGCCGGCGACGAGGACGTCGCCGCCGGGGCTGTCTCGTTCCGGTACCGCGACGGCAGCCAGCGCAACGGCGTACCCGTCGACGAGGCGGTGGCCGAGATCCTCGAGGCCGTACGGACCCGGGTGCAGGTGTGACGGACGCCTTCGACCGGCTCTGGACGCCGCACCGGCTCGCGTACATCCGGGGCGAGAACAAGCCGGTCGACTCGGCCGAGGGTGACGGCTGCCCGTTCTGCCGCGCGCCGGGAGGGTCGGACGAGGACGGCCTGATCGTGGCGAGGGGACAGGTCGTATACGCGGTCCTCAACCTGTAC
>JANMWN010000265.1:0-15103 GCA_031394045.1 Sporichthyaceae bacterium | reverse complement strand
AGAGCCATCAACCCCGTTTCGGGGGGTGAAGCTCGCCTCCTGGCCGGATTCCCGAGCGGGAGCTCGGCGGGGATGGGGGTGAAGCACAGCTCCGGCCTGGGTTAGAGGCCGACGGGGTGCCAGACGGTCTTGGTTTCGAGGAAGCTGGTGAGCCGGCTGATGCCGGGATCGGCCGTCCAATCGTGGTCGGAGTCTTCGGGGCGACGGACGCGCTTGAGGTTCTCGGCAGCAGCGCTCTCGAGCTCCAGCCCGTCGAGCCCAGCCCCGGCCAGGTCGATCGCGTTGACGTCCATGTGCGACGCCAGCCACGGTGCCGTCTCGGCCGGGTTGCCAGTCAGCAGGTTCACCACGCCCCCCGGGACGTCGGACGTCGCCAGGACCTCGGCCAGCGTGACCGCGGGCAGCGGCATGGTGTGCGACGTGAGGACGACGGCCGTGTTGCCCGTCGCGATCACGGGCGCGATCACGCTGACTAGGCCGAGCAGGGACGAACGTTGCGGTGCGACGACGGCCACGACGCCGGTCGGCTCGGGGACCGAGAAGTTGAAGTACGGCCCCGCTACTGGGTTGGCGCCCCCGACGATCGCGGCCAGCTTGTCGGTCCAGCCCGCGTACCAAACCCACCGGTCGATCGTGGCGTCCACGAGCCCGGACGCGGCCCGGCGAGCTAAGCCCTCGGCGGCGCACACGTCGCCGACGAACTGCTCGCGCCGACCTTCCATCACCTCGGCGACTCGGTACAGCACCTGCCCTCGGTTGTACGCGGTCGCGCCGGACCAGCCGGGGAATGCAGCGCGGGCGGCAACGACTGCGTCGCGCGCATCCTTGCGCGACGCGAGCGCCGCGTTCGCGAGGAAACTGCCGTCCGCCCCGGTGACCTCGTACGTCCGACCGCTTTCGGAGCGCGGAAACTTTCCACCCACGTACAGCTTGTGCGTCTTGCGCACGTCGATCCGCGCGTCAGCCATTGAGATACGCCTCCAAGCCGGGCCGGCCACCTTCGCGGCCATACCCGGATTCCTTGTAGCCACCGAATGGCGACGCCGGATCAAACTGGTTGAACGTGTTGGCCCACACCACTCCGGCCCGAAGGTGCTGCGCCATCCACAGGATCCGCGAGCCCTTCTCGGTCCAGACACCGGCCGAGAGACCGTACGGCGAGTTGTTCGCCTTCTCGAGCGCCTCTTTCGGCGTCCGGAACGTCAGCACCGAAAGGACCGGGCCGAAGATCTCGTCCCGCGCGATGCGGTGGGCCTGCGTCACGCCGGTGAAAATCGTTGGTGGGTACCAAAAACCACGCTCGGGCAACTCGCACTTGGGTGACCAACGCTCGGCCCCCTCGGCATCGCCGATGTCGGTCATCGCCCGAATGCGACCCAGCTGGATCGCCGAGTTGATGGCGCCGATATCGGTGTTCTTGTCCATCGGATCGCCCAGCCGCAACGTCTTCAGTCGTCGCTTGAGCGCACGGATCACTTCGTCCGCCACGGATTCCTGGACGAGGAGCCGGGTCCCTGCGCAGCAGACGTGACCCTGGTTGAAGAACACGCCGCGGATGATGCCCTCGACCGCCTGGTCGATGGGCGCGTCGTCGAAGACGATGTTGGCGGCCTTGCCACCGAGCTCGAGGGTGACCTTCTTGTGCGATCCCGCGACGGCGCGGGCGATCTGCTTGCCGACCTCGGTCGAGCCGGTGAACGCCACCTTGTCGACGCCCGGGTGCTCGACGAGGGTCTGGCCGGTGGCGCCCGCCCCGGTCACGATGTTGACCACACCCGGGGGCAGCTCGGCCTGCTGGCAGATCTCGGCGAAGAGCAGAGCGGTCAGGGGTGTCGTCTCGGCCGGCTTGAGCACGACGGTGTTGCCGGCCGCGAGGGCCGGGGCGATCTTCCAGGCCAGCATCAGCAGAGGGAAGTTCCACGGGATGACCTGCGCGCAGACGCCGAGCGCCTTGGGGTCGGGGCCGTAGCCCGCGTGGTCGAGCTTGTCGGCCCACCCCGCGTAGTGGAAGAAGTAGGCCGCCACCAACGGGATGTCGACGTCGCGTGACTCCTTGATGGGCTTGCCGTTGTCGAGGGTTTCCAGCACCGCAAGCTCGCGCGAGCGCTCCTGGATGATGCGCGCGATCCGGAAGAGGTACTTGCCTCGCTCGCGCCCGGGCAGCTTGCTCCACGTACGCGTGTACGCCCGACGGGCCGCCTTGACGGCGAGGTCGACGTCTGCGCTGCCGGCCTCGGAGACCTCGGCGAGGACCTCCTCGGTGGCCGGGTTCGTCGTCTTGAACGAGCCGCCGCCGACCGGGTCCACGAAGACGCCGTCGATGTACAGCCCGTACGAAGACCGGAGGGTGACAACCGCTCGCGACTCGGGCGCGGGTGCGTAGTCGAAGGTGGTCACGTCAGTCCAAGGTGAAGTAGTCGGGGCCCGAGTAGCGGCCGGTGGCGAGCTTGGTGCGCTGCATGAGCAGGTCGTTGAGCAGGCTGGACGCGCCGAGCCGGAACCATTCGGGGCGGAGCCAGTCGGGGCCGGCGATCTCGTTGACCATGACCAGGTTGCGCACGGCGTCCTTGGCAGTACGGATCCCGCCGGCCGCCTTGACGCCGACCTGGCGACCAGTGGCCTCGCGGAAGTCGCGTACCGCCTCGAGCATCACGAGGGTGACCGGAGGCGTCGCCGCGGGGACGATCTTGCCGGTGGAGGTCTTGATGAAGTCGGCGCCGGCGAGCATGGCCAGCCACGAGGCCCGGCGTACGTTGTCGTAGGTCTGCAGCTCGCCGGTCTCGAGGATCACCTTGAGGTGCGCGCGGCCGGTGCCGTCGCCGCAGGCCGCGCGCACCTGCGTGATCTCGGCGAAGACGTCGAGGTAGCGCCCGGACAGGAAGGCCCCGCGGTCGATGACCATGTCGATCTCGTCGGCCCCCGCCTTGACCGCCTCGGCGGTGTCGGCCAGCTTCACGGCCAGGGACGCGCGGCCGGAGGGGAACGCCGTGGCAACCGCTGCGACGCGCACGCTGCTGCCGGACAGGGCCTCCTTGGCGACGCCCACCAGGTCGTTGTAGACGCAGATGGCAGCCACGGGCGGCGCGGTCGGGTCGGTCGGGTCGGGCCGGATGCCCTTGGCGCAGAGCGCGCGGACCTTGCCCGTGGTGTCCATGCCCTCGAGGGTGGTCAGGTCGATCATGGTGATGGCCAGGTCGAGCGCGTACGCCTTGGCCGTGGTCTTGATCGACCGGGTCGCCAGGTCGGCGGCCCGCGCCTCTGCTCCCACCTGGTCGACGCCCGGGAGCCCGAGCAGGAAGCGCCGCAGCGAGGCGGCGGAGCTCGTGACGTCGCCCAGGCCCGCGGCGGCGAGCTCGGGTGCGATCACCGTCGACGTCACCGATCGATCCTAGCCGCGGCTGCCGAGGGGCGGGTCTGGCAGCTGCGGTCAGCCTGGCGGGGCAGAATACGCAGGTGGCGCAGACCGAACCCGACTACCAGGCCTATTACCTGACCAGCGGCCGGTTCGTCGCGTTCGTCGTGATCGCGTTCTGCCTCGTCGGCGTCGGCGACGTCGTCGTCAGCGGCGACGCCGGTCGCCAGGGCAGTCTCGTGCTGGGTACCCTCGCGGTCGCGTCGCTGGCGTACGTGCTGGGCGTACGCCCCGGGGTGCTCGAGGGGATCCAGGGGATCGACGTACGCAACCCGCTGCGCACCACCACGGTCGACTGGGGCTCGGTCACCCGCGTGGACGTCACCGACGTGCTGCGCATCCACGCCGGCGCCGGGGTCGTCCGGTGCTTCGCCATCCCCCGCCGCCGGCCCAAGCCGCCCAGGACCTCGAGCGCGGTCGACTACGGCTTCCCCGCAACACCGTTCGCCAAGGTCGGTGAAGCGGCCCGCGGTCCGGCGATCAGCCGCGCCGACGCGATCTCGGCGCACCTCCTCGCGCAGGTGGAGCGACGCGCCCCCGCCAAGGGGTCTGCGGGGTCTTCCGGGGCAGGGGCGGCTGCGGGGTCCACCGAGCCCTCGGCCGGCCTGTCGACCCGTTTCGCCACGGACGCGCTGGCTGCAGTTGCGGCCGCGGTGGTCCTGCTGGGGCTGGCGGTGCTCGTCTCTTGACGGCCCCGGCGTCCGGACGTGTCGTGCTGCGTCCCCGGCTCGAGGGCGAGGTCCAGGTCAGCGACGACTCACCGTGGGACGACTGGGGGCTGCGCGACGCGCCACCGCTGACTGATCTCAGTCGGCTCGTGGTGGAGCTCGACGGCTCGCCGGTGGGCAACGTGAGCTGGCACCCGGTCTTCTACGGCCCCAACCTGGCCTCCCGCGCGTACAACATCGGGATCGGGCTGGGCGAGGACTTCCGCGGCCGGGGCATCGGGTCACGGGCTCAGCGGCTGCTCGCCGAGCACCTGTTCGCGACGACGGACGTACTTCGGGTCGAGGCCAGCACCGACATCGAGAACGTGGCGGAGCGGCGCGCCCTGGAGAAGGCCGGCTTCACCCTGGAGGGCATCCTGCGGTCGGCGCAGGGCCGGGCTGACGGCGTCCACGACCTCGCGTCGTACTCGCTGCTCCGTGTCGATCTTGAGAGATAACTGGTCCGCACGGCGTGTCGCCCAGTTATCTCTCAAGATCGACTCAGGATCGACCCAAGATCGACTCAGGGGTGGCTGAAGAGGGTGGCGAGGTCGTGCTTGATCGCGGCTACCCGGTCGCCGGCCAGCTCGCGGGCCAACGCGACCGAGGCGGTCACCGGGATGACCACCTCGACGTAGCACTTGAGCTTGGGCTCGGTCCCCGACGGGCGTACGACCACGCGCGCGTCGCCGGCCAGGTGGAAGCGCAGGCCGTCCGTCGGCGGCAGCCGCTCCGACCCGGCGGAGAGGTCGTCGACCGACTCGACCGCGCGCCCGCCGAGGCAGGCTGGCGGTGCCGCTCGCAGGCGTTCCATCATGCTCGCGATCACGGTCAGGTCGTCGACGCGTACCGCTACCTGATCGGTCGCGTGGACCCCGTGCCGGCGGGCGAGCGAGTCGAGCTCGTCGGCCAGGGTCCGTCCGTCGGCCTTGAGCTGCGCGGCCAGCTCGGCGACCAGCAGGCCGGCCGAGATGCCGTCCTTGTCGCGGACCGCGTCGGGGTCGCAGCAGTAGCCGAGCGCCTCCTCGTACCCGTAGACGAGGCCGGGCACCTGCGCGATCCACTTGAACCCGGTCAGCGTCAGGGCGAAGGGCAGCCCTGCGTCCATGGCCATCTTGCCGAGCAGGGACGACGAGACGATCGAGCAGGCCAGCGTGCCCTTCGCGCCGCGGCGGATCAGGTGCGCGGCCAGCAGCACGCCCACCTCGTCCCCGCGCAGCATGCGGTAGCCACCCTCGGTCTCCTCGTCGCGCAGACCCACGGCGCAGCGGTCGGCATCGGGATCGTTGGCCAGGATCAGGTCGGCTGCGGACTCGCGGGCGACAGCGCGCGCGAGGTCCATCGCGCCCGGCTCCTCGGGGTTCGGGAAGGCCAGGGTCGGGAAGTCCGGGTCGGCGTCGCCCTGGAGCGGTACGACGATCAGCGGCGGGAAGCCGCCGGCCTCGAACACCGCTTGAGCCACGTCCCGCCCGACCCCGTGCATCGGGGTGTAGACGATGCGGAGGTCGCGCTGCACCGTCGGGTCGACGAGGCCGGCGACCCGGTCCACGTACCCGTCCAGGACGTCGTCGCCGAGCATGCTCCAGCCCTCGCCCCTGGGGACGTCGGCCAGCCGCCCGACCGCGTCGATGTGGGCGGCGATCTCGACGTCGGCCGGCGTGACGATCTGCGAGCCGACGCCGAGGTAGACCTTGTAGCCGTTGTCCTGCCGCGGGTTGTGCGATGCGGTCACCATGATCCCGCCGGCACAGCCCAGGGCCCGGATCGCGTACGCCAGCACGGGGGTCGGCAACGCCCGGGGGAGCACGACCGCGCCGAGCCCGGCGCCCGCCAGCACCTCGGCGGTGTCCCGCGCGAACACGTCGGACTTGTGCCGGGCGTCGTACCCGATCACGACGGTGCCACCGCCGCGCTCCCGGAGGTATGCCGCGAACCCTGCCGCCGCCCGGATCACGACGGCCCGGTTCATCCGGTTGGGGCCGGCCCCGAGCTCGCCGCGCAGGCCTGCGGTGCCGAACTCCAGCCGCCCGTCGAACCGGTCGGCCAGCTCCTCGACGTCGTCGGCGACCAGCAACGCCTCGAGCTCGCTCCGGGTGTCCGGGTCCGGGTCCTCGGCCAGCCACTCGCGCGCGCGGGCAAAGAGGTCTCCGCTCACGGCTGCTCCCTCGTCGGCCTCATGGCTGCTTATCGGCCTCCCCGGTCCGGGAACTGGAGAACCTTCCCGGTACGGCTCGGCCCCTTGGTCGACACAGTTGACACTGTCGGGGGCTGCTGCGGGGTCGGTGCGGGACCAAGGGGCGGCGGCAGTTCCGGCTGGGTGAAGGAGCCGCCGACGTACGCGTGCTCGGGATCGTCGGGGTCGTGCTCGCGGGTGACGGCCCTGATCACCTGCGCGTAGTCCTCGGCGTCGTCCTGCGGCTCGTAGCCCAGCTCGTAGCCGGCCGCCAGGTCCCACCACCGGCGGGTGTTGGCCGAGATGCCCCACAGGACGGCGTACGTGAGGTGCGGGGCTCGCAGGCAGGCGTCGACCACGCGGACCAGGTCGCCGGGGGACAGCCAGGTCGACAGGTGCCGCCGGGTACGCGGCCGATCTTCGAACGAGCCGATGCGTACGCATGCGGTGCTGATGCCGAACCGGTCCGCGTACAGCGAGCACAGGGCCTCGCCGGCGACCTTGCCGACGCCGTAGTAGGTGTCGGGCCGCGGCCGGATGTCGCTGCCGAGCTCCGCGCCGGCGGGCGTGCGCGGGGTGAACCCGACCGCGTGGTTGCTGCTGGCGAAGACGAGACGCTTGATGCCGGCCTGTCGTACCGCGTCGAGCACGACCGCGGTCCCCACCAGGTGCGACGCGGCGATCTCCTCGATCGACGCCTCGCCGGGTACGGCGGCCAGGTGCACCACGGCTGAGCAGCCGCGGATCGCGCGCTGCAGGGTCGCCGGGTCGAACACGTCGCCGACCACCGAGTCGCGCGGGTCCTCCGGGACGACCGCAGGCGGTACCCGGTCGATCTGGCGGACCAGCCAGCCAGCGGCCGGGAGACCGGCGCACAGGGCGGATCCCACGGCCCCTGAGGACCCCGTCACCAGGACCCGCCGCGACCGGCCGGCGGGCCGCAACGGCCGCTGGGCGGAAGGAGTCACAGCCGGGCCATGACCTCGGCCAGCAGGTCGCCCATGCGTACGGCCGAGTCGCGTCCGGTGGCCAGGACCTCCTCGTGGTTCAGCGGCTCGCCGGTCATCCCGGCGGCGAAGTTGGTGACCAGCGAGATGCCGAGAACCTCCATGCCCGCCTCGCGGGCGGCGATGGCCTCGAGCCCTGTCGACATGCCCACCAGGTGCCCGCCGATCGCCCGGACCATCCGGATCTCCGCGGGGGTCTCGTAGTGCGGCCCCGGGAACTGCGCGTAGACACCCTCGGGCAGCAACGGCTCGATCTCGCGGCAGAGCGCGCGCAGCCGGGCGGAGTAGAGGTCGGTCACGTCGATGAACTTCGGGCCGTCGACGGGTGAGCGCCCGGTGAGGTTGATGTGGTCCGCGATCAGGACGGCGGTGCCCGGTGACCACGACGGGTCGAGGCCGCCACAACCGTTGGTGAGCACCACGGTCCGGCAACCGGCGGCGGCGGCGGTGCGGACCGCGTGGGCGACTGCTGCGACCCCTCGGCCTTCGTACAGGTGCGTACGCCCGAGGAACACCAGCAGCCGCTTGTCGCCGGCGACGACCGAGCGGACCCGGCCGGCGTGCCCCTCGACCGACGGCGGCGCGAAGCCCGGCAGGTCCGTGACGGGGAGGTCGTGGCTGGCGGTGCCGAGCAGCTCGGCGGCGGGTAGCCACCCGGAACCGAGCACCAGGGCGATGTCATGGCGGTCCACCCCGGTCAGCTCGGACAGCGACTGCGCCGCGAGCTTGGCCGCGACGTACGGGTCGTCGAGCACTGATGCGTTCACAAGCCGGGACGGTACCCCTACCCGCCGATGGAGCGGCAGGGGCGCGAGCGCAGCTCGTCGACGTAGTCCTTGGGCGCACCGGCCTCCTCGGCGGCGTCGGCGATGATCCCGAGGTAGCGCGCCGACGGCAGGCCGCCCTCGTAGGCGTCGAGGACGTAGATCCAGGCGCTCTGGTGGCCGTCGAGGGTGTGGACGAGCACACTGATCTTGGAGTACAGGCCGGACTCGGCACCCTCCCAGAAGTCCAGCGCCTTCACGTCCATCACGGGTACGTCGTAGAGCATCACGTACACCTGGTGGCCCGGCGCCTCGACGAGGGTGACCAGGGCGCCCTCCCAGCCGTGGTCCTCACCGCCGAACGTCAGCCGCCAGCCGACCAGCCAGCCCGATCCGGACGGGGGCGAGTGGGGGGCACGCTCAAGCATCTGCTGGGGGTCCAGGTTGCTTGCGTACGCCGCATAGAGCCCCATGGGGGCAAGCGTACGGGCCGCCGCCTGCCGCCTGTGACTTCTGCGAGACAATGCCGCGGTGACCCGTATCGCGATCATCGGTGGTGGCCCCGGCGGCTATGAGGCGGCCCTCGTCGCGGCCCGGCTGGGGGCTCAGGTGACCCTGGTCGAGCGCTCGGGCGCCGGCGGTTCCGCGGTGCTCACCGACTGCGTACCCAGCAAGACCCTGGTGGCCACCGCCGAGGTGATGACCGTGCTGGCCGCCAGCGGCGAGCTCGGCGTACGGCTACCTGCGGGGGGCGAGGGGGGTGGTGGCGTCGGCGTCGACCTGGGCGCCGTCAACGCCCGGGTGCGCCGCCTGGCGATGGCGCAGTCGATCGACATCCAGGCCCAGCTGGACCGTGCCGGCGTGACCTGGATCGACGGCACCGGACGCCTCACCGACGCATCCACCGTGGTGGCGGAGACGGCCGACGGGTCGTCGCAGACGTTTGCGGCCGACGCCGTGCTGGTGTCGACAGGGGCGCACCCGCGGGTGCTCCCCGAGGCAACGCCCGACGGCGAGCGGATCCTGACGTGGGAACAGGTCTACGGTCTCACCGAGCTGCCGGAGCGGCTGGTCGTGGTCGGCTCCGGCGTGACGGGTGCGGAGTTCGCGTCGGCCTACCAGGCACTGGGGACGCAGGTCGTCCTGGTCTCCTCGCGCGACCGGGTGCTTCCTGGCGAGGATCCCGACGCGTCGCTCGTCCTCGAGGACGTCTTCCGGCGGCGCGGCATGGAGGTCCTGTCGCGTACGCGGGCCACGGGCGTACGCCGGGTCGGAGACGGGGTCGTGGTCTCGTTGCAGGACGGTGGCCAGGTCGAGGGCAGCCACTGCCTGATGGCGGTCGGGTCGGTGCCCAACACCTCCGGTATAGGGCTCGAGGCGGCCGGCGTCAGGCTCGGCAGCGGCGGGTTCGTCGAGGTCGACCGGGTCTCGCGTACCGCAGCGCGAGGGGTCTACGCGGCGGGCGACTGCACGGGGGTCCTCATGCTCGCGTCCGTCGCGGCCATGCAGGGGCGGATCGCGATGTGGCACGCGCTCGGCGACGCGGTGCGCCCGCTCGACCTCAAGACCGTGTCGTCCAACGTGTTCACCGACCCGGAGATCGCGACCGTCGGCGTCACCCAGGCCGACGTCGATCGCGGTGACATCGTCGCGCTGTCGGTCAAGCTGCCGCTGGCCACCAACGCGCGAGCCAAGATGCAGGGGCTGACCGACGGCTTCGTCAAGGTGTTCGCGCTGCCGGGCAACCACACCATCGTCGGCGGGGTCGTGGTCGCGCCACGGGCGAGCGAGCTGGTCTTCCCGATCGCCGTCGCCATCGAGTCGCGCCTGACCGTCGACGAGCTCGCGCACACCTTCACCGTCTACCCGTCGCTGTCGGGCTCGATCGCCGAGGCCGCCGCCCAGCTCCACTCATCCGGCTGACCTACCGGCGCGCCGACGCTGACGCCCGATCAGGACGAGGGTCACGATGATCCCGAGGATCAGCCCGAGGATGGCCGCGCGTCGGAGGATGAAGCCGTACGCCTCGGCCCGCGTCCCAATGTGGACGACCGTGCCCGTGACCTGGGTCAACGAGATGGCACCGCCGTCAGGGTCGTTGGCGTGTGCCCTGCTGTCCATGGACTTCGCACGGTTGTCGCCCGCGACCCAGACCCGGCCCGCGGGGACCACTACCGGCCCCAGATCCGGCTGGTCGGCCCTGTTCACATAGGGCTCCACCACCTTCGAGCCGTCACGGGTGAGGTACCCGTCGTCGCAGCACGAGAGGGTCTGGCCACCGACCCCGACGACCCGCTTGACGAACGTGTTGTCGCCCAGCAGCCAGCCCGGCGCGTGGAACGTGACGACGTCGCCGAGCCCTCCCGACCGGTCGCGCTGGTCGACCACGATGAACGAGCCAACGGTGATCGTCGGCTCCATGCTGCCCGAGGGCACAGCCATGACGTGGTAGCCGAAGACGAGCAGTCCGACACTGGCCAGAAGCGTCACCACCCAGGCCGTACCGAGGCCGGCGAGCAAGGCGTAGCGCAGCCTCAACAGAGTTGCCTGTCGGTAGGTCAGACCCGCTGCCAGCCTACTGAGGGCGACTCTTCTCGAGGCGTCAGGCGGGCTACCAGCCGACGTTGTGGCGGGGGTCGACCGCCTTGGGTGCGGCCGCGGCTCCGCTGTCCGCCGAGACCCGCAGCGGGGACACGTCGATCGCCTGGAAGGCGCTGGCCGGGATGTTCTTCAGCTGGCTGATGACGGTGTCGGGCCAGGCGTTGTCCGCGGTGCCCTGGAAGAACCAGGGCGAGCCGTTGTCGGCCAGGATCATCCCGTGCTTCTTCATCGCGTTGATGATCGTGATCGTCTGAGCCGAGAGGCCGGCCGTCGGGTACGACGCGCGTAGCCGGAACCACGCCCCCATCGGCGGGTACGTCGGGTCGGTGGTCGAGCCGGCCTGGTGCCGGGCCGGCCACACGTACGCCTGGCTGGAGACGTTGGTGGTGAAGCGGATCGCGTGGTCGACGTTGCCGGCGAGGACCTCGTCCCAGCGCAGCAGGCCCGGCAGGATCGGCAGCCCGGCGGCGTCGGCGGAGGTCCACCCCGCAGTACGCAGGGCGTCGCTGCCGAGGTTCCAGGTGGCGCCCGACCCGGCCAGCCAGGCCGAGCCCGACTGCCGGGTGTCCCAGGTCTCGTAGAGCTGGCAGGTTGACGAGTCCACGACGATCGCGTGCATGTCGCCACCGGAGTTCGCCCCGCCCTCGATGAGCGTGTCGCTGCCGAGCGGGTACCCGACGTGGTCGCTCTCGTCGGCGTAGTCGAAGGCGACCGTCACCTTGGCGTGGCTGCCGGCAACCACCGTGAAGGGGATGCCGTACGGAACCCCACCGGATGGTCCGAAGTCGGGGTGCAGCTTGCGGGTCGCGACCTGCATGTGGTCGAGCCAGGCGGCGCTGTGCGGGCTGACCGGCAGCCGGCTCACATCGGCGTGCCAGATGCTGTCGGCGGGGAAGACCGGACAGCTGGTCCCCGGCAGGTTCCGCGAGGTCGGCCCTGGCAGCACGCGGCTGGGCAAGGGGTTGTGCCGTGGGGCGGGGGAAGCCGCGGCCGAGGGGATGACGGCGAGAGCGGCACACAGTGCGCTAGCGGTCACCAGCCCGGCCGCGGCAGCACGGAAGCTGCGCGAGGGGCTCACCCCTGTCTGATCGGCGCCACCCCAGGGTTGCTGCTGCGCCGTACGGGTGGGCCCGGTGGGACGCTCAGTCCCTGATCTCGCAGAGGACGGCGCCGCTGGCGACCGTCGCGCCCACCTCGGCGGTCAGGTCGGTGACGGTGCCGGCCTTGTGGGCGGTGAGGGGCTGCTCCATCTTCATCGCCTCGAGGACGACGACGAGGTCGCCTGCGGCCACCGCCTGCCCGTTCTCGACGGCCAGCTTGACGATGGTCCCCTGCATCGGGCTGGTCAGCGCGTCACCGGTCGCGGCCTTCGCCTTCTGCCCGGCCTTCCGCCTCGGCGCACGGGCCGCGCCGCCCGCAGGCGCCCCGCCCGCTCCCGTCAGGCCGGCCGGCAGCACGACCTCGAGCCGTCGACCTCCGACCTCGACGGTCACCCGCTCGCGGGACGCGGCCTCGGCGGCCTCGGCGACAGGTGCGGCGTACGCCTCGATGGTGTTCTGGAACTCGGTCTCGATCCACCGGGTGTGCACCGTGAACGGTGTGTCGTCGTCAGTGGCGAAGGCCGGGTCGGCGACGACGGCGCGGTGGAACGGGATCACGGTCGGCATGCCCTCGACGACGTAGTCGGCCAGCGCCCGGCGCGCGCGCTCCAGGGCCTGCTGCCGGGTGGCTCCGGTGACGATCAGCTTGCCCAGCAACGAGTCGAAGGACTGCGGCACCGACTCGCCCTGCTCGTACCCGGAGTCGACCCGTACGCCGGGACCCGAGGGCTCGCGCAGCAAGGAGATGGTGCCGGGCGCAGGTAAGAACCCACGGCCCGCGTCCTCGGCATTGATGCGGAACTCGATCGAGTGGCCACGCAGCACGGGGTCGTCGTACCCGAGCGCCTCACCGTCGGCGATGCGGAACATCTCGCGTACGAGGTCGACGCCCGAGACCTCCTCGGACACGGGGTGCTCGACCTGCAGACGGGTGTTGACCTCGAGGAACGAGATCATCCCGTCCACGCTGACGAGGAACTCGCAGGTGCCCGCGCCGACGTACCCGGCCTCGCGCAGGATCGCCTTGGACGAGGTGTACAGCTGGTCGAGCTGGGCTTGCGAGAGGTACGGCGCCGGGGCCTCCTCGACGAGCTTCTGGTTGCGCCGCTGCAGCGAGCAGTCGCGGGTGGAGACGACGACGACGTTGCCGTGCTGGTCGGCCAGGCACTGGGTCTCGACGTGGCGCGGGTGGTCGAGGAACCGCTCGACGAAGCACTCGCCGCGCCCGAATGCGGTCACCGCCTCGCGCACCGCGGACTCGAACAGCTCAGGGATCTCCTCGATGTTCCGTGCCACCTTCAGGCCGCGACCACCGCCGCCGTAGGCCGCCTTGATTGCGACGGGCAGCCCATGCTCCTTGGCGAACGCGACCACCTCGTCGGCGCCGGCGACCGGGTCGGACGTGCCAGGGACCAACGGAGCGCCGACCTTCTGCGCGATGTGCCGGGCCTGGACCTTGTCGCCGAGCGCGACGATCGCGGCGGGCGGGGGACCGATCCAGGTCAGCCCCGCGTCGATGACTGCCTGGGCGAAGTCGGCGTTCTCGGCCAGGAAGCCGTAGCCGGGATGGACGGCATCAGCGCCGGCGCGAGCCGCGACGCCGAGCAGCTTGGGCACCGAGAGGTAGGTCTCGCCCGGCGTCTGGCCACCGAGGGCGAAGGCCTCGTCGCAGGACCGCACGTGCAGGGCGTCCCGGTCCTGGTCGGCGTAGACGGCGACCGACCCGAGACCGGCGTCCCGGCAGGCGCGTGCGACGCGAACCGCGATCTCGCCGCGGTTGGCGATGAGGACCTTGCGCACGGGTGCTCCCTCGGGTTCCGGGTTCCTGCTCGAGTGGTCGGATCGTAGTCGGGACGCGCTCTCATGCCCGAGGCGGTGCGGTGGTCAGCCGTTGAGCCGCCGGTACATCCCCTTCAGCCGCCCGTACACGTGGGTGAACTCGGCGTACAGCGGGGCGTAGACGGCCGCGGCGACCGGGTCGGGGTCGAAGCCCTGCGCGGCGGGTACGAGGCCGGGTACGTCGTCGAGGTCGATCCGGCCGAGCCCGACGAGGGCGTACAGCGCGGCGCCACGCAGCTGCGCCACCGCGGGGTCGGCCACCCGCTCGACCCGACGGCCCAGGACGTCCGCGTGGATCTGGCACCACAGGTCGGACTGCGCCCCGCCGCCGAGCACTCGCAGCGGTTCCAGCCGCCGGCCGGCGAACGTGTCGGCGACCTCGAGCAGCCAGCGCAGGTTGTACGCGACGCCCTCGAGCACCGCGCGGACGAGGTCCGCGCGGTCGGTGGTGAGGGAGACGTTGAGGAAGGCCGCCCGCAGCGTGCGGTCGTCGACGGGGGAGCGCTCACCCTTGAGCCAGGGGGTGAAGATTACGCCGCCGGAGCCGGGATCCGCGGCGGCGGCGAGGGCGACCAGGTCGTCGTAGGACGGCGACCACTGTTCGCCGAACCCGGTGGGGTGGGCCAGGACCCCGTCGCGGATCCACTGCAGGCAGACGCCGGCCGTCTCGTGGTTGTCGATCATCAGGTACTGCCCTGGGCGTACGCCGGGCACGGACGCGATCTGGTGCAGGATGTCGGTCTTCTTGAAGGGCACCGCGCAGGACACCCACGACGTGGTGCTGATCGTGAAGTGCGCGCCGTAGTCGTGCACCGCGCCCGAGGCGATGTAGGCCGCGTGCAGGTCGGGCACCCCGGTGACGACGGGCCGGCCCTCGGGCAGCCCGAGCTCGGCTGCTGCGGTCGCGCTGATGCCGCCGAGCACCGACCCTGACGGCAACAGCTCCGGCAACCGGTCGGCGTCGCGCCCGGCCCTGCGTACCAACGACGGCACGTAGTGCAGCTGCCGGCCGGCTCGGTTGTCGGTGAGCCAGGACGCGACCATCGAGGCCGGGGTCGCGGCCGCGCGGCCGGTGAAGCGGAGGCCGAGGTAGTCGACCGGCGCGAGCAGCACCGCCGTCCGCGCGTACGTCTGCGGGCGCTCGTGCTTGAGGAACAGGGCGTGACCGCTGGGGTCGGCGCCGCCAGGCGAGGGTGCCCCGCCGGTGTAACGCAGCCACGGCAGGATCGCCGTGGGCCTGTAGCCGGCGGCCGGCCCGCCGAAGGCCGCCCTGCTCAGCGGCCCGCCTCGGTCGTCGGCCCACGTCATGCACGGCCCGACCGCCTCGCCGGCCGCGTCGACGGGCACGGTCGAGGCGTACTGCCCGGTGATGCCTACGGCGATCAGGTCGTCGGGAGTGACCAGGGGCTCGGTGATCAGCTCGGCGACGGCGGCCCGGATCGCGACCCACCAGCTCGTCGCGTCCTGCTCCACGGCGCCGTCGTCGCCGAACGTCGTCTC
>JANMWN010000206.1:0-2685 GCA_031394045.1 Sporichthyaceae bacterium | reverse complement strand
GAGACGCACTCCGACTCCATGAAGCTGACGCCGTTGCTGGCCGCCACCTTGGACTCGAACCCGCGCCCCTCGATGGTCAGCGCGAACGTCCCCTGAACCTCGTCGCAGGCTCGTACGCACCGCGAGCACGCGATGCACTTGGCCGGGTCGAAGGTGAAGTAGGGGTTGGACTCGTCCTTCTCGGCGTGCAGGTGGTTCTCGCCCTCGAAGCCGTACCGGACGTCGCGCAGGCCGACCACGCCGGCCATGTCCTGCAGCTCGCAGTCGCCGTTGGCCGGGCAGGTCAGGCAGTCCAGCGGGTGGTCGGAGATGTAGAGCTCCATGACGCCGCGGCGCAGCTTCGCCAGCCGGGTCGTCTGCGTCGCGACCTTCATGCCAGGGGCCACCGGCGTGGTGCACGAGGCCGGCGTGCCCTTGCGCCCGTCGATCTCGACCAGGCACAGCCGGCACGAGCCGAACGCCTCCAGCGAGTCGGTGGCGCACAGCTTGGGTACGTCGATGCCGGCCATCGCGGCGGCGCGCATCACGGACGTACCTGCGGGTACGGCGACGGTGTGCCCGTCGACCTCGACCTCCACCGTTGCCGCGCCGGGCTTGGCCGGCGTCCCGAGGTCGGGCTCCTTGAGCAGCGTCATGGCCGACTCCTCTCGCTGGGTTCCAGGTCCTGCGCGAAGTGCTGGAGCACGCTCCGCACCGGCATCGGCGTGAGCCCGCCCATCGCGCACAGCGAGCCGTCGGTCATCAGCTCGCAGAGGTCCTGGAGCAGGACGACGCTGTCGGGATTCGCAGCCGCGCCGCCGCCCAGCATGATCGTGTCGATGACCTCGACGCCGCGGGTGGCACCCACCCGGCACGGCGTGCACTTGCCGCACGACTCCTCTGCGCAGAACTCCATCGCGAACCTCGCCTGGCGGGCCATGTCGACGGTCTCGTCGAACACCACGATGCCCCCGTGCCCCACCATCGCGCCAGCCTCGGCGAACGCTTCGTAGTCCATGGGCAGGTGGAAGCTGCTGGTGGGGACGTACGCACCGAGCGGCCCGCCGACCTGCACCGCGCGTACGGGTCGGCCGCTCGCGGTACCGCCGCCGAAGTCGTCGACGAGCTCGCCCAGGGTGATGCCGAACGCCGTCTCGACGATGCCTCCGCAGGCGATGTTGCCGGCCAGCTGGAACACCTGGGTCCCGCGCGAGCGCCCGACGCCGTAGTCGCGGTAGAACGCGGCACCCTGCGCGAGGATGGTCGGCACCGCCACCAGCGAGAGCACGTTGTTGACGATCGTCGGCCGACCGAACAGACCCTCGATCGCGGGCAGCGGCGGCTTCGCGCGCACCATCCCCCGCTTGCCCTCGAGGCTCTCGAGCATGGCCGTCTCCTCGCCGCAGATGTACGCACCGGCGCCGACCCGGATCTCGAGCTCGAAGCCGTAGTCGCTGCCCAGGATCTGCTGGCCGAGCCAGCCCTCCTCCCGGGCGAGCTCGATCGCACGGCCCAGCGTCGCGATCGCGTCGGGGTACTCGGACCGGATGTACACGAACCCCTCGGCCGCACCGACGGCGAAGCCCGCGATGACCATGCCCTCGATCAGCAGGAAGGGGTCGCCCTCCATCAGCATCCGGTCGGCGAAGGTCCCGGAGTCACCCTCGTCGGCGTTGCAGCAGACGAACTTCAGGCCCGACGGCGCCTCGAGCACGGTCTTCCACTTGATCCCCGTGGGGAAGCCGGCGCCGCCGCGGCCACGCAGCCCGGACTCGGTGACCTCGGCCACGATCTGCTCGGGGGTCATCTCGAGGGCCTTGCGCAAGCCCACCAGGCCGCCGTGCGCGACGTAGTCGGCCGGGGAGAGCGGGTCGACCACGCCGACCCTGGCGAACGTCAGCCGCTCCTGCCGGGCCAGCCACGGGATCTCCTCCGTCCGCCCCAGGGCCGACGGGTGCACCGCGGTCTCGGCCTCGAGGAACCCGGCGTCGAAGAGGGCGGGTACGTCGTCCGGGCGTACGGGGCCGAACGCGAACCGGCCAGCCGGCGTGGCGACCTCGACCAGCGGTTCCAGCCAGAGCAGGCCGCGGGACCCGTTGCGCACCACGGTCACGTCGATGTCGCGACCGGCCGCCTCGGCAACCACCGCGTCGGCGACCTCGTCGGAACCGACCGACCGCGCGGACGCGTCGCAAGGGACGTAGACCGTGACCGGCGCCGCTGCCGCTCCTGCGGGGTCGGTCATCGCTGCCTGGCCATCGCGTCGCTGAGCACGGCGTCGAACCGGGCCGGGTCGACACGGCCGTGCAGCCGGCCGTCGACGACGACCGACGGCGCCAGCGCGCAGTTGCCGAGGCAGAACACCTGGTCCAGCGTGGCCGCCCGGTCGGAGGTCGTCTCGCCGAACTCGACCCCCAGGCTTCGCCTGGCGTGGTCGGCCAGCTCGTACCCGCCGACCGCCTGGCAGGCCTCGGCGCGACACACCTGCACGCGTACGGCACCCGCCGGCTCGGAGCGGAAGTCCTTGTAGAACGTCACGACACCGTGGACGTCGGCGCGCGAGAGGTTCAGCGCCTTGGCGACCAGCGGTACCGCCCGCGCGTCGATGTAGCCGAACGCCTCCTGCAGCGCGTGCAGCACCGGGAGCAGCGGGCCGCGCTGCTGGGCGTGCGCCGCAATGACCTCGAGCGCGGCAACGTCGGACCA
>JANMWN010000215.1:0-5264 GCA_031394045.1 Sporichthyaceae bacterium | reverse complement strand
CAACGCTCGCGCTCGACGAGGGGTTCAACCGCGGCTGGGTCGCGACCGTCGGTGGACGCACCCTGACGGCCGTCCGTGTCGACGGCTGGCGCCAGGGCTGGGTGCTGCCGCCCGGGACCACAGGCGAGGCGGACGTGACCTTCCGCCCGGGGCCGCTGCATCGTGCCGGGCTCGCGGTCGGAGCGGTGGCCCTGCTCGCTCTGCTGGTCCTCGTGCTCCTGCCGGTACGGCGACGCCGCAACCGCCCGGCTCCGGTGGGTCCGGGTCGGTCGAGCGCGTGGGGTCCGGTGCTGGCGCCGGCCGGCTCCGCTGTGCTCCTCGCAGGCCCGCTCGGCCTCGCCGGGTGGTGGCTGGGTCGCCTGCTCGGCCGCCGACGTCGGACCTGGGCCATCGCCGGCACCGGCGCGTGGCTCGCGCTGTGCGCCGCACTGGCCGCGATCCGGTCGATGCCGGGCTGGTGGCAGGCGGTCCTTCAGGGGCTCGCGGTCATCCTGCTCGTGTTGGCGGCGACCCCGGAGCGGCGCCGGGTGACGACGGAGCCCGGTGCGCCCAAGCCAGGACCGGCTGCTCCAGGGCCAGCCACGACGCAGTAGCGACAGCGACGCTGCCCGCGACAGTCAGGGCCAGCACCCGCCAGAAGCCGCCGGTGAACAGCCGGACGCCCAGCAGGTTCACAACGCCGGCGAGCACCAGCAGGTGCCACACGAAGATGCCGTACGAGATCCGTCCGAGCGCCGCGACGACCCGGTTCCCGAGCACCCGGGCCAGGCTGCCGGAGCGCTGCGGGGCGAACGCGACGGCCGCGAGCAGCAGCCCCGCGGTGACCGCGTAGAGGGCCTCCTTGAGGACAGCGGTGGCCGGCGCGACCGCGGCCAACGTCGCTGGGCCGCCGAGCGGGGTGCAGGCCAGCCAGAACACGGCACCGGCCAGCCCGAGCAGGGTCCAGGGGGCCCGACCGACCTCGGCCACCCGCAGCGCCAGCAGCGAGCGCGGGCGGTCGCGGACCGAACGGTCGACGAGGGCCAGCCCGATCCCGACCGCGAACCAGTCCAGGTGCCCGGGCAGCCACACCGAGGACCGGACAGGCAGGATCCCGCCCGCCGCCAGCCCCGTCCAGCACCAGGCGACGAGCACGAGCCCCCCGAGCCCCGCGGCCACCGCACTGGCCCTCATCTGCCCGGAGCGCACGCGGAAGGACAGCCAGGCGGCGACCAGCGGCAGCACGAGGTAGAACGCAGCCTCGGTGCACAGGGACCAGGTCTGGGTGAGACCCGCGAGCAGGTCCCCGGTGTAGACCTGCAGCAGGCTGACGTTGGACAGCACGGCCGTCGCCCCGGTCCCTCGCGCCGTCGTCACCAGGGCCACGAGCAGCACCAGCCAGTACGCCGGCAGGATCCGGGCGGCCCGACGGCGCAGGTACGTACGCGTGCTCGGACCGGGCCTTCCCGCCGTCACGGCAGCGAGCCACGGACGTACGAGCAGGAAACCGGACAGAACGAAGAACAGCGCGACGCCGAAGTCGAAACGGGCCAGCACCGCCCCCCACGCTCCGTTCACCACCGCGCCGGTCTGGAACGCCACGTGCGTCCCGACGACCATGAGGGCGGCGACAGCACGAAGCCCGTCCAGCAGGGGCAGGTCGTGCGGCTGCATCGCTGGACCGGCGGGGTCCTGCGCGCGGGCGACGGCTCGCTCGGTCACGGCGGTCACCCTGCCACAGCCACGTCCTTCGCGCGGGCAGCGCAATCGGACCTCGTGGGCGGCGGGTCTGCCGTAAGGTCGCAGACGAGACGGACGCGGGACCGCAGCGACGGACGAGGGACTGATGCATGACCGGTGAGCCGCTGATCCGGGCCAGGGCCCCGTTGCGGATCAGCTTTGCCGGGGGCGGGACCGACGTCCCGCCGTTTCCCGCGCAGGAGGGTGGCGCCGTCCTGTCGGCGACCATCAACCGGTACGCCTTCGCCTCGTTGCGCAGTCGTGCCGACCGTCAGGTCACGGTGCAGTCGCTCGACTACGGCCTGTCCGTCGAGTTCGGCATCGACGAGCCCGTGCTCTTCGACGGGGACCTGGACCTGGCCAAGGCCGCGGTCAAGCGACTGCTTGACCGGCAGTTCACCGGCTTCGACCTGTTCCTGCACTCCAACGCCCCGCCCGGCTCCGGCCTCGGGTCGTCCTCAGCGATGGTCGTCGCGCTGGTCGGCCTGCTGGCCGAGCGGTACCGGCTGGCGCTGACGGACTACGAGATCGCCGAGATCGCCCATCAGGTCGAGCGGGAGGACCTCGGCATCAAGGGCGGGCTCCAGGACCACTACGCCGCCACGTTCGGAGGGTTCAACTACATCGAGTTCGCCGGCGACCGAGTCGTGGTCAACCCGCTGCGCATCCACCCCGACACCGTGAACGAGCTCGAGCACAACATGCTCCTGGTCTACACCGGCCGGACCCGGCTCTCGGACCACCTGATCGACGACCAGATGGCGCGGTACGCCGCCGGCGAGCCGGACTCCATCGAGGGCCTGCGGTTGCAGAAAAGCCTGGCCAAGGACATGAAGGACGCCTTGCTGCGGCGTCGGCACGAGGACTTCGGGCGGTTGCTGGACGAGGCGTGGCAGGCCAAGCGCCGGCTGAGCCCCAAGATCGCCACTCCGTACATCGACGAGGCGTACGAGGTGGCGATCGCGAACGGTGCCCTCGGTGGCAAGGTCACCGGCGCAGGCGGCGGTGGCTACATGGTCTTCTACTGCCAGTTCGACCGTCGGCACCTGGTCGCTGAAGAGCTGATCAAGATGGGGTTCACCGTCACGGAGGTCACCTTCGACCTCACCGGCCTGACCACCTGGCGTCTCGGTGCGTGAGTGGTCGCTGCGTCCGGCGCCGCAGCCGGGACCGCCACCAGCGACCGACGTGGCCCAGCTGGCGGCCGCGCGGGTCGCCGAGTACGCCGCGGTCGCCGCAGCCGGCTGCGAGCCCACTCTGGTGGCGCAGGTGGCGACGGCGGCCCAGCTCTTCGTCGACGTCTACCGAGCTGGGGGCCAGGCCCTGATCTTCGGGAACGGCGGCAGCGCGGCGGACGCTTCGCACCTGGCCGCCGAGTTCGTGGGCCGCTGCACGCGAGACCGCCGTCCGCTCCCGGCCATCGCTCTGGGTGACGCGACCGCCACGGTCACCGCACTGGCGAACGACTTCGGCTACCAGCACGTCTTCGCCCGTCAGCTCGAGGCGCACGGCCGGCCGGTGGACCTCGCGGTGGCTTTCACGACCAGCGGGCGCTCACCGAACGTCCTCGAGGGTCTGGCGGCGGCCCGCAGGCTGGGGATCAGGTCGCTGGTCCTGACCGGGCGCGAGGGGGAAGGGTTGCGCGACGTGGCCGACCTGGTGCTCGTCGCGCCGTCGAGCCACACCGGCCGGGTCCAGGAGGTCCACCAGATGTGGGCCCACGTGTTCGCCGAGGCGGTGGAGGTCGCGCTCTTCCAGGACTGAGAGCACATTCGGTGTCGTACACCTGAGCGACACCGCACAAAAACTCCGGGCACGGGCCACCGAGTGCGGTACGTTTCCCGCGTTGGTGCGCCGGATCGGAACGAGGAGGCCCGCAGATGCGGCGAGCTTTGGGCTACGTCCTGGTAGGGCTGGGCGCGTTCCTGCTCGCCCTGGCCCCGCTGGCGAAGTGGTACGTCGCGCCACGCGTGGCCGTGGCACCCATCGGCTGCACGGGTGGCAACAGCGTCATCTGCCAGGACCGCGTCAACCTCTCGCCGTCCGAAGGCACCGCCGCTTCGCTGTTCGACCCGGCGAAGCTGAGCGTCCGCACCAACGTGCCGCTCGTCGGCGTCGAGCGCGTCCGTGCCGACGTCGCCGCGAGCACCGGTGCCGACAACCGCACCGTCTACGACGAGTCGCAGACCCTCGCCGACGACAAGGGCACCCTGATCGACGCCGCCACGATGCGGATCCCGTTCAACGGGCAGACCTCGCAGATGATCAACTGCTGCGGCGGCAACACCAACGGTGTCGCGATCGCCGACTACAGCGGGATCAACCCGCTGAAGTTCGGGTTCGACACCCAGAAGCAGACCTACCTGTACTTCGACCGGACGATCAACAAGGCGACGCCAGCAGAGTTCAAGGACGTCGAGACCATCTCCGGCGTCGAGGTCTACAAGTTCGTCCAGACGATCGAACCCACCCAGACCGGCACCCTCCAGGTCCCCGGCAACCTGGTCGGCTCGTCCGCCGCCGCAGTCACTGCGCCGCGGTTCTACTCGAACATCCGGACCCTGTGGGTCGAGCCTGTCACCGGGGCGATCGTCAAGGGCTCGGAGCAGCAGAAGCAGACCCTGCGTGGTTCTGACGGCAGCGACAAGCTGACCCTGCTCGACGCGACCGTCACCTTCACCGAGGCCAACATCAAGGCCTCGGCCGACGGTGCCAAGGACGCGGCCAGCAAGCTCGGTCTGGTGCAGACGACCATCCCGCTCGTCGGGCTGCTCCTCGGCCTGATCCTGCTGGGCCTCGGCCTGTTCCTCACGGTCGGTGCCCGCCGCGATCAGGTGCCGAGCACCGATACGTAGATCGCGGTCCCCGGCACCAGGGCCCCGCGCAGCGGGGACCAGCCGCCCCACACCTGGCCGTTGTCCGAAGGCCACTCGGGTTCGACCACGTCCAGGACCCGGAAGCCGGCCGCGGTCAACGCGCGTACCTGGTCGCCGACAGTCCGGTGGTGCTCTACGTAGGTCACGACGCCCGCTTCGTCGGTCTCGACGTACGGCCTGCGGTCGAAGTAGGAGTGGCTGACCTTGAGGCCGGCGCGACCGGGGACGTCGGGCAGTGCCCAGCGGAACGGGTGCGTCACCGAGAACACCCAGCGGCCGCCGGGACGCAGCACCCTCGCGACCTCGCGGTGCAGGACGGTCACATCGGCGACGAACGGGACCGCGCCGTACGCAGAGCAGGCCAGGTCGAACGAGCCGGTGCCGAACGGGAGCGCGCAGGCGTCCGCCTGGACCACAGGCACCGCCACCGTTTCTCCGTCGTCGGGCTCGCCGGCGCTGACTGCATCAAGGCGGCGGGAGTGCTGGAGCTGGGCGTACGAGACGTCGAGTGCGAAGGCCCTGGCCCCTCGGCCGACCAGCCAGCGCGAGCACTGGGCCGCCCCCGCGCCGATCTCGAGCACGCTGCGCCCGGCGACCGACCCGAGCAGCCCGGCGGCGCCCTCGTCCAGCCCCTCGGGGCCCCAGACGAAGCGGGCATCCCCCAGGAAG
>JANMWN010000124.1:0-15632 GCA_031394045.1 Sporichthyaceae bacterium | reverse complement strand
GCCGTACTTCTGCACCTCGATGACCTTCTCAGGGGTCATGTCGAGCTCCTTGGCGAGCTCCTCGGGCGTGGGCTCGCGGCCCAGGTCCTGGAGCATCTGCCGCTGGACGCGGGCCAGCTTGTTGATGACCTCGACCATGTGCACCGGGATCCGGATGGTCCGCGCCTGGTCGGCCATGGCGCGGGTGATCGCCTGCCGGATCCACCAGGTGGCGTACGTCGAGAACTTGTAGCCCTTGGTGTAGTCGAACTTCTCCACGGCCCGGATCAGGCCGAGGTTGCCCTCCTGGATCAGGTCGAGGAAGAGCATGCCGCGGCCGGTGTAGCGCTTGGCCAGCGAGACCACGAGGCGCAGGTTGGCCTCGAGCAGGTGGTTCTTGGCGCGACGGCCGTCCTCGGCGATCCAGTCGAACTCGGCCCGGATCTTGGCACTGGAGATGCCCGCCGCGAGCTTCTCCTCGGCGAACAGCCCGGCCTCGATGCGCTTGGCCAGCTCGACCTCCTGCTCGGCGTTGAGCAGCGGGACCTTGCCGATCTGCTTGAGGTAGTCCTTGACCGGGTCAGCGGTCGCGCCGGCGACCTGGACCTGCTGGATCGGCTCGTCGGTGTCGTCGACGTCCGAGAGCACGAAGCCCTCGTCCTCGGGGGTCTCGGCCTCGTCCTTGTCACCATCGGCTTCGGCATCGCCGTCGGCTACGGGTACGGCGGGGACGACCGGCTCGCCGGGCACCGCGAGCTCGGCCTCGACACCCGGGTCGCCAGGGACAGCGGGGACGGCAGGTGCGGCCTTGACCGCGGCGACAGCCTTGACCGCCTTGGCGGCGGCCTTCTTGGCGGGTGCCGCAGCGGGGGCCGCGGCGGGGGCTGCAGCGGCTGCCTTGACGGCGGCCTTCTTGGCCGGCGCGGGAGCCGCGACCTTGGCCTGGACAGGCTTGGCCGCCGCGGCGCGCGACGAAGCCGCCGACGCCCGCCTGGCGGGGACGATCGGTGCGGACTCGGCTGGATCAGCCACGACTACACCCTCCGCTGCGAAGGCGCGCAGCACGCTCGAATCCCGTTTCACTGTGATATCAGGCTGGCCAGTCGGCAGCACGAACGACCCTCTCGTCAATGGGCGCCCGAGCTCGCCCGCCAGTGTGGCGAGGAGCTGGTGAGATGCGGTGAGCCACGATGGTGTCCCGTCCGTCAGGCGCACATCTGTGAACATTGTAAGTCGTCGGACTCTCCCCGGCCGACCGGCAGGCCGGATCAGGCCAGATCAGGCCGTCGCTGCCTTCTTGGCGGCCTTCATCTGCTGCTTGTACGACCGGACCTCCCCCAGCGAGGTGGCATCGACGACATCGGCCACCGAACGGCGGCTGCCCTCCTCGCCGTACGCTCCGGCCACCTCGCGCCACCCGTCGGGGCGTACGCCCAGCTGCTTGCCGAGCAGCGCCACGAAGATCCGCGCCTTCTGGTCGCCGAACCCGGGCAGTGCCCGCAGCCGCGCGAGCAGCTCGGCCCCGGACCCCGCGGTCTCCCAGAGCGCGGAGGCGTTCGCGTCGTACTCGTCTGTGATCACCCGGGCCAGCCCCTGGATCCGCCCGGCCATCGACCCGGGAAACCGGTGCACGGCGGGCGGACGGGACATCAGGTCCGCGAACGCCTCGGGGTCGTAGCCGGCCACGACGACCGGGTCGAGCCGGTCCGGCGTACCCAGCCGCCCGGCCAGCGTCCACGGCCCGGCAAAGGCCCGCTCCATCGGGAACTGCTGGTCGAGCAGCATCCCGGTGAGCAGCGCGAAGGGGTCGCGGGAGAGCAGCGCATCAGCGTTCTTCTCCAGCGCCAGGCTCAGGGCGGGGGTCCGCATCGCAGCCTTTCCGACCATCGTGCAGGGGGGACCCGCCGGACCCTACTCCCTGCCGGCAGGCAATGGTCGCGCCGGGAGGCCGTACGCTTCGCCGTTGTGACCACCACCCGCCAGATCCCGGTCACGCCCTGGTCGTCGACCGGATCACGTTGGCGCACCGGTCCCCTCGCCTTCGGCGTCCTGCTGGCCGGACTGGTGATCTTCGGCCTGGCGGAGGCGGTGCTGATCACGGCCCGGCTGGGCAACTCACCCTGGACCGTCCTGGCCGAGGGCGTGGCCCGGCACAGCCCCCTGTCGATCGGGGTCGCGACCTTCGCCATCAGCGCCGTGATCCTGCTGCTGTGGATCCCCCTCGGTGAGCGGCCCGGCATCGGGACGATCGCCAACGCCGTGGTGATCGCCGCCGCGCTCGGTCTCGGCGTCCTGTTCCTGCCGCACCCGACCGCCGTCCCCCTGCAGCTCGCCCAGGTCGCGGCCGGGACGTTGCTGCTCGCCCTCGGCGGCGCGCTGTACCTCACGACCAACCTCGGGCCGGGTCCGCGCGACGGCCTGATGACGGGGCTGACGCACCGGTTCGGCTGGAGGGTCGCCCCGGTGCGCACCTGCCTTGAGCTTTCGGCGTTCCTGCTCGGCTGGGCGCTCGGGGGCAAGGTCGGTGTGGGTACGGCGATCTTCGCCTTGGGAGTCGGGCCCGCCCTGGCCTGGTGGCTGCACCAGATGCCCGCGGCCGGTCTGGACGCGGACCGATGACCACTCTGCGCGTGGCCGCGACGTTCGACATGGAGCATCCCTCCCGGGAGCACCAGTTGCCCGGGGCACCGGCGCTGATCCTGGACACCTTGCGTGATCTCGGCGTACGCGCGACCTTCTTCGTGCAGGGCCGCTGGGCCCGGGCGTACCCCGACCTGGCGCGTCGGGTCGTGGCGGATGGCCACCTGCTCGGCAACCACTCCCACCATCACGCCCGGATGAGCCAGCTGACCGACGACGGGCTGCGGTCGGACGTGCTGGCCGCCCACGACGCCCTGCTCGAGGTGACCGGCCGGGACCCGCGGCCGTGGTTCCGCTGCCCGTTCGGCGACGGGCACGACGACCCTCGGGTGCTCGCGGCCCTGACCGACGTCGGCTACCGCAACGTGCACTGGAACGTCGACTCGGTCGACTACGCGCCTGCGACCCCGCTGGCGGGCCTGGCCGAGCGGATCACCGCGCAGGCGCAGGCGATCGGCGACGGCGCGGTGGTCCTGTGGCACACCTGGCCGGGCACCACGGCCGCGACGCTCGGGGACACGCTCGGCGGGCTGCTCGCGGCCGGGTTCGCCCTGGTCGGGGTCGACGAGCTCTAGGCAGCCCTAAACAGCCTAGGCAGCGCTAACCCTTCGCGCTGAGCTCGAGGGTGCGGCGGACCAGCCCGCCGACCTCGCCGACCTCGAGCAGGAACCCGTCGTGCCCGTAGTCGGAGTGCACCACGTGCAGCCCGTCCGCGGTGGGAATCAGGTCGGCCAGCTGGCGTTGCAGCCGCAGCGGGTACAGCCGGTCGCTGTCCACCCCGGCGACCACGACCGGCCTGCCGATGCCGGCCAGCGCCTGCTCGACTCCCCCTCGCCCTCGACCGACGTCGTGGCTGTTCATGGCTTCGGTGAGAACGACGTAGGTGCCCGCGTCGAACCGGCGGACGAGCTTTTCGCCGTGGTGCTCGAGGTACGAGTCGACCGCGAACCTGCCACCGCGCAACGGGTCCTCGGCCTCCTGTGGCTGCCGGCCGAACCGCTGGTCAAGCTCGTACTCGGACCGGTACGTCAGGTGCGCGATCCGGCGGGCGACTGCCAGCCCGCCGACCGGTCCCGGACCACCGCCCGCGTAGAAGTTGCCGCCGAGCCAGCCGGGGTCGGACCGGATCGCGGCGAGCTGGGTCGTCTGGGTGCCCAGCTGGTCCGCGGTGGCCTCGGCCCCCACCGCGAGGACCAGGGCCGCGCCCACCCGGTCGGGCTCCATGAGCAGCCACTCGAGCGAGCGCATGCCGCCCATCGAGCCACCGATCGCCGCGGCGAACCGGTCGATGCGCAGGTGGTCGGCCAGCAGCACCTCCGCGGCGACCTGGTCGCGGACGGTCGTCCGCGGGAAGCGTGAGCCCCAGGCCCGGCCGTCGGGCGCTGGGGACGACGGCCCGGTCGTGCCCTGGCAGCCGCCGAGGACGTTGGACGCGACGACGTACCACTGCTCGGTGTCCAGCGGCGCCCCCGGCCCGACCAGCGACGGCCACCATCCGGGTACCGAGGAGTCGCCGGTGAGCGCGTGCATGACCAGGACGGCGTTGGAGCGCTCGGCGTCGAGCACCCCCCACGTCTCGTACGTCACCTGGAGCCCGGGCAGCGTGCCCCCGAGCTCCAGGTCGAGATCACCGAGGTCGACCCTGCGACGTCCTGCTGTCGTGTCCTGCACCATCCGGTTCAGGCGCCCTTGGCCGCCCGGAACCCGGCATCGAGGTCGGCGAGGATGTCCTCGATGCCCTCGATGCCGACGGCCAGCCGGATCATGCCGGGGGTCACGCCGGAAGCCAGCTGCTCCTCCGGGGTGAGCTGGGAGTGCGTCGTCGACGCCGGCTGGATCACCAGCGACCGTACGTCGCCGATGTTCGCTACATGGCTGTGCAGCTCGAGCGCGTCCACGAAGCTCTTGCCGGCCGCGAGCCCGCCCTTGATCTCGAATGCGAGCACCGCGCCCGCACCCTTGGGGGCGTACTTCTGACCGAGCGCGTGGTAGGGCGAGGACGGCAGCCCGGCGTACGTCACCGACTCGACCTCGTCCCTGGCCTCCAGCCACTCCGCCACCCGCTGGGCGTTGGCGACGTGGCGCTCGATACGCAGCGACAGCGTCTCCAGACCCTGGGCGATCAGGAACGCGTTGAACGGGGCGACCGCCGGTCCGAGGTCGCGCAGCAGCTGCACGCGGGCCTTGATGATGTACGCGATCGCACCCAGCGCCTCGGCGAAGACGAGCCCGTGGTAGCTGGGGTCAGGGGTGTTGAAGCCTGGGAACTTCGCCTTGTCCGCCGCCCAGTCGAACGTGCCACCGTCGACGATGACACCGGCGATCGCGGTGCCGTGACCGCCGAGGTACTTGGTGGCCGAGTGGACGACGATGTCCGCGCCCCACTTGAGCGGCTGGATCAGGTACGGCGTCGCCACCGTGTTGTCGACGATGAGCGGCACCCCGTTGGCGTGCGCGACTCCCGAGACGCCCTCGATGTCGAGGATGTCGCTCTTGGGGTTGGGGATCGTCTCGGCGTAGAACGCCTTGGTGTTGGGACGGACCGCGGCCTGCCAGGACGCCAGGTCGGAGGGGTCCTCGACGAACGAGACCTCGATGCCGAGCTTGGGCAGCGTGTAGTGGAACAGGTTGTACGTGCCGCCGTACAGGCTCGGGCTGGAGACGATGTGGTCGCCGTTCTCGGCGAGGTTGAGGATCGCCAGGGTCTCGGCCGCCTGACCGCTGCTGACCAGGAGCGCGGCCACGCCACCCTCGAGCGCGGCGATCCGCTGCTCGACGACGTCCTGGGTCGGGTTCATGATCCGGGTGTAGATGTTGCCCATCTCGGCCAGACCGAACAGGGCGGCCGCGTGGTCGGTGTCGCGGAAGGCGTACGACGTCGTCTGGTAGATCGGCAGGGCCCGGGCACCGGTGGCGGTGTCAGGCGCCTGGCCTGCGTGGACCTGCTTGGTCTCGAAGGACCATGAGACTGGGTCGGTCATGGGACTGCTCCTCGGGGAAGGTCGGGGGTGCGGGCTCTGGACGAAGTCAAGCAGCCAGGTGGCGATCTGTCCCACGGGGGTCAAGGTTCGGACCGGCTCGACCGATGTAGGGCGCAGAGCTGCCCTTAATCCCATCGGTGGAGGTTTGATGTCCGCGGAACTGCACGACGGCGAGTTGACCGGCCCGCTCGCCCAACCGGCGGTCGACATCCTCCCGGTGGTCGCAGCCCGCAAGAGCAAGCAGGCACCGGCCGACGTCGAGGCCGCGCAGGCACCTACGGCGTTCGAGGTGGCGGTTCACACCGCCCCGGCGCCCGACCTGCCGGTAAACCCGTGGACGG
The DNA here is from genome assembly GCA_031394045.1 of Sporichthyaceae bacterium. Taxonomy (GTDB): domain Bacteria; phylum Actinomycetota; class Actinomycetes; order Prado026; family Prado026; genus JANYIP01. Next base: position 9,691 of record JANMWN010000124.1, on the reverse strand, counting down.
GCGCGCCCACCGCACCCACCGCACCCACCGAGCCCACCGAGCCCACCGAGCCCGCAGCCAGCTACCCGGCTCCCACGACCCTTCCCTTCGACGCCGCGCCGGTCGCGGCCGCACCCGAGGCCACACCTGAGGCCACACCTGAGGCAAGGGCCGAGGCGCCGAAGAAGTTCTTCGGCATGCAGGTCCGTCGTCCCAAGAAGGCCGACGACGATGCACCGGGCGCCGATGCACCGGTTGCGGAGGAGGCGCAGGCGTTCTACGCCGTCGTCGCCCCCGTCGCCGCCTGGCCGACCGATGTCGGCGTCCCCGCGGTCGCCGATGCCGAGCCGCCCGTCGCCGATGGAGGCTACGCAGCTCCGGCAGCGTTCGCCCCGATCGACCTGCTGGCCGCAGCCTCCGTCGGACTCCCCGTCGAGGCCGAGCAGCCCGCGCCCTTCGCACCTGTCGCACCTGAGGCGGAAGCCCCTGAACCTGCGGTGCCGGCGGCGAACGACGCCGATGTGTCGGCCTTGCGCGGGCTCCTGGAGGCGAGCGAGGCTCAGCGGCTCGCCGCCGAGAACCGCACCGACCAGGCCGTGACGTACGCCCAGCAGACCCAGTCCCGGCTGCAGCAGCTCGAGTCCGACGGCCAGGCCCGGATCCAGTCCGCCGAGGCCAAGGCGCGCACCGCCGCCAACGAGGCCCAGGACTGGCAGATCCGGCACCGCGAGGCGGAGCCCACCATCTCCGAGCTAGCAGCGTCGGTCGCAGGGGCGGAGCAGCGGCTGTCCGAGCTGCGGGCCGAGCGCGACGACCTGCTTGCCTCGCTGGAGGACGCGACCGCGCCCGCCACGGACACCCACCAGGTGCCGCTGGCCTGAGCCCACCTGCGCCCCCGGTCAGTCCGGCTGGCGCACCGCGAAGATCGAGATCAGCTCGTCGACCGAGTGGCCCGACTCCGCGCTGTGGCGCAGCGGGAGCCCGGTGACGACCCCGTAGTGGTTGCGACGACCGACGCGTTCCTTGCTGAGGTAGCCGGCCGTCGTCAGGTCCTTGACGATGAGCTGGGTGGCGCGCTCCGTCACACCCACCCGGGCAGCGATGTCACGCAGCCTGGCCTCAGGGTCGGCAGCAACCGTCAGCAGCACGTGCGCATGGTTTGTCAGAAATGTCCACTCTCCAGGCATGTCCGCGAGGGTAACCCGGGGCCGGCTGAATCAGGACATCTCCCGATCCTCGTGCGTGATCCTCACGCGCGCCTGCGCCGACCCGTCCTCGAACACCGGCCGCAGCGCGGCTGGCGGCAGTCCCTCGTCGAGGGCTTGCGCCAGGTAGCTGCCCATGACGTGGTCCGGGTCCTCGCGAAGGAGCCGCTCGGTCGCCAGCGCGGCGAGCAGCCCGTCCCCCAGCTGGTACGCGGCCGCGGCGAGCAGCATCGCCGCCTCGACGACCCACGGCCCGCGAGCGACCCGCACGACCTGCTTCCAGAACGCGGTGGCGGCTTCGGCCTCGGCTGCGGAGCCGCACCAGCTCACCGCGTCGCGGACCAGCACATGGTCCACCGCCCGCAGCACGCCCGCGATCACCTCGGGCGCCAGGTCGGTCGCACCCTCGCAGCGACGGGCCAGCAGCCCGTCCACCAGGGCCAGCCCCTCCCGCGGGCTCAGCCAGGCCGACCCGATCAGCGCCTCGACCGCGCGGCTCTCGGCGTCCGGAGCCGGCTCCAGCTGGCTGGCGACCTCGTCCCGACTCGCGGCAAAGGTCATACCTGCAGCCACGGCGCCGGCCTCGGCCGCTGTGGTCCCGTGGGCCGGGAGCGGCCGGCCGGTCCGCGGGCAGCAGTCCTGCTGCTCGCACTGCAGCGACCACCACCGCCCGTCGCAGACCAGCACCGTCTCGATCAGCTCCAGGGCGCCGGCCGTACCACCGGGAGCGAAGCTGTCGGCGAACGCACCGGCGAAGGCCCGCCACGGATTGTCCGGCGCGATCTCGCCGCCCACGCCAGGGGGCGGATACAGCACGCACACGGCGCTCGCGCCCCCGGCGCGGAGACCGGCCGCGCCCAGGTACCGACCGAGGGCGGTCGCCCCCGCAAGCCAGCCCTCGAGGGTGTCGTCCGGCGGCAGGTCGGCCCGGGCCGACAGGACCAGCTCACGCCGCTCGTCGAGCACCAGCAGGACGGCGCTCTGCGTCGGGACGAAGCCAAGGAGGTACGGCACGCACGCTACGAGATCGCTCGGGCCGGACAGGCGCAGCCGTGGGCGGGCGGGGGCGGTGTGCTGGGTCGCTTCTGCGGTCATGCCACGAGCCTGCGGCCGTACGAGGTCGACGCACCGGCCGGATCGTTCGCCTGTGGACGGTCAGCGTCCGGTCACGAGCTGTGGACAAACAAGCCGTCGAGACACCTCGGGCAGCTCAGACACCGAGAGCGTGCAGCGTCCCGTGGTCGAGGAGTCCGGTCATGGGCAGGCCCTTGCCGCACTGGTAGCCAAGCACGAGCCGGATGGACTGCGCCACGAGGCGGACCGAGTGGTCCTCTCCGGCCAGCCCGAGGATCTGTTTGGCGGCGACGGCGGTCGCCGAGCATTGCACCCCCTTGGGGAGCGCGGAGGGAGCGGCCAGGGCCGGCGCGGCCGCGCGGGCAGCGATCGGCGGGCGGACCGCTCTCGCCGGGACTCCGCTCTGCGGCTTGACCGTGGGCTTCGGCTTCGAGGGGGTGCTGGTGACGTGCATCGGACGGCGGAACACGACCGAGACCCAGATCGTCCCGTTGACCGTCACCGCCCCGACGCCCACCTGCGTGAACTGGTGGTCCAGGATGTTGGCCCGGTGCCCGGGGCTTGCCATGAACGCGCTCTGCAGGCTGGCGACGCTGGGTCCGTACCCGACGTTCTCGCCGACCCAGCTCCAGTTCTTGACCGCGGAGGCCAGGCTCGGGTTGTGGTACAGCTTCTGGCTGGCGGCCATCCGCTTGGCCTGAGCGAGGGCAACGGCGGACAGGTCGCTGCTGATCGCGTACGGCGCGAGCCCGGCGGCCGCCCGCGCGGAGTTGGTGAGCGACTCGAAGGACGAGGCTGTCGACGCCTCCGCCGTCGGGCTCAGGGCCGTCAGCCCGGCCAGGGCGATGCCCATCGCGAGCGTGGACGCGGTGAACCGTCGCAGCAGCCTCATGCCCCTTGGATCGGGGCGGTTCGGGGGGGCCCTGATCACCCGATCGGGTCAAAAGAAGCCTCAGAACGCCTCGGCTGGTGCATTCGCACCCTGCCAAGTCCATCTCGGCGCATCACGGCGCGGGCCGCACGGGCGCCGATGGTCTAGGGGAGCGGTGAGCGATGAGCAAGGCTCGGCGTCCGTCCCCAGCGATGCGGTACTGCCAGGTCCCCCACGTCAGACCGGGTCGCAGCCGATCCCGCGCCCGCTCGAGGTGTGAAGGGCCGGACCCGGTTTGGGTCCGGCCCTTCCCCATGAGGCAGGATGCGGCCATGCGCCTCGACCACGTCTCGTACGTCGCCACACCGGGCCATCTCGCCGACGTCGTCCAGCGGCTGGGCAGCGCGCTCGGGGCACCGTTCTCGGACGGTGGCCTGCACCCTCGCTTCGGCACCCGGAACTTCGTGCTCCCGCTCGCCGGGGGTACGTACCTCGAGGTGGTCGCCACGCTCGACCACCCGGCCGCGGACCGCGCACCGTTCGGCAAGGCGGTCAAGCAGCGCGCCGAGAACGGTGGCGGCTGGCTCGGCTGGGTGGTGGCCGTCGACGACATCGCGCCCGTGGAGGCCAGGATCGGCCGGCCCGCAGTCGACGGCAACCGGCACCGGCCGGACGGCTTCGACCTGCGCTGGCGTCAGCTCGGCGTCACCGATCTGATGGCCGACCCCCAGCTGCCGTTCTTCGTCCAGTGGCTCTGTGACCGTGGGCAGCACCCGTCGGCCGGCGGCTCGCGGGACGTGCACATCGACCGGATGGAGATCTGCGGCGACCCGAGCATCGTCTCGGAGTGGCTCGGCGAGCCGGCCGACCATCCGCTGGACGACATCGAGGTCGACTGGGTGGACGGCGACGAGCCGGGCCTGGTCGCCGTGCACCTGGCCACCGCCCACGGCACCGTCCGGATCGACTGACGATCAGCCGGATCGACTGACGATCAGTCAGCGCTGGACCGCGCCCACAGGTTGATCCCACCTTCGACGGCGTGCAGGTCGATTGCCGCGAGCTCGTCCGCGCCGAAGGTGAGGGAGCCGAGCGAGGCCACGTTGTCCTCGAGCTGGGCCACGCTGCTGGCTCCAATCAGCGTCGAGGTCACCCGCAGGTCCCGCAGGGTCCAGGCCAGCGCCATCTGAGCCAGCGACTGTCCGCGCGCCGCTGCCATGTCGGCCAGCGCCCGGATGTGGGCCAGGTTCTGGTCGGTCAGCAGGTCCGGCGACAGCGACTTGCCCTGGGTTGCGCGTGACCCGGCGGGGATCCCGTCGAGGTACTTGTCGGTGAGCATCCCCTGCGCCAGCGGCGAGAACGTGATGCAGCCCGCGCCGACCTCCTCGAGCACGTGGAGCAGACCGCCCTCGATCCAGCGGTTCAGCAGGGAGTACGACGGCTGGTGGATCAGCAGCGGGGTACCCATGGCGCGCAGGATCGCGGCCGCCTCGGCGGTGCGTTCGGCGGAGTACGACGAGATCCCGACGTAGAGCGCCTTGCCTGCGCGCACGGCTGCGTCCAGCGCCCCCATCGTCTCCTCGAGCGGCGTCTCGGGGTCGAAGCGGTGCGAGTAGAAGATGTCGACGTACTCCAGCCCCATCCGCGCCAGGCTCTGGTCCAGCGACGCGGTGACGTACTTGCGCGAGCCCCACTCGCCGTACGGCCCCGGCCACATGTCGTAGCCCGCCTTGGTGGAGATCACCAGCTCGTCGCGGTACGGATGCAGGTCCTCGCGCATCAGCCGGCCGAAGTTGATCTCGGCCGAGCCGTAAGGCGGCCCGTAGTTGTTGGCCAGGTCGAAGTGCGTGATGCCGAGGTCGAAGGCGCGCCGCACGATCTGGCGCTGGCCGTCGATGGGGCGGTCGTCCCCGAAGTTGTGCCACAGGCCGAGGGACACCGCCGGCAGCCGGAGCCCGCTGCGGCCGGTACGGCGATAGGTCATGGAGTCGTAGCGCGCATCGGCGGCGTTGTAGGGCATGGCTGCATTCTGCCCTGGAAGAGGCCTGCCGGCTAAGGCTCGGCGGGTCAGAGGTCACCGTGGCGGGCCAGTGCCAGGCAACCGCCCAGCGCGATCACGAACCCGGCGACGGCCATGGGCACGAAGCCCGGCCGGGCCCGGTCACCGAGCAGCGTCAGCCCGATCAGCGTGGGTACGGTGGTCTCGATGGCGAAGGTGATCGCGGTCGCCGTCGTGACCGAGCCGCGCTGCAGCGCCGCGGCGTAGAACAGCAGCCCGAGCACCCCGTACCCGACCAGCGCCCACGCAGTCGGCTCGGTCACCAGCCGCCAGGCCGGGTCGGGTACCGGCAACGTACGCGCGGCCACCCCGAGCCCGGCGAAGGCGAGCCCGGCACTGGCCGCCAGCACCGCCCCCGCGCGAGCGGCAGCGCCCTGGGTGCCGAGCCAGGCGATCAGCGCGGTCACGACGACGCCGCCGAGCAGGATCCAGCCGCCCTGCGTCGAGGCCGGCCGGCCGGCGTCCGGCTGCGCGCTGGCCGCCAGGAGCACCAGCCCCACGGCCACGGCTCCCAGCGCCACCCATTCGCCGGACCGCAGCCGGACGTCGAGGAACCGCGCCGCCAGGATCGCCGTGACGCCGATGCTGCCGGCGACGGTCGACTCGACGAGGAACAGCGGGAGCGTACGCAGCGCCAGGATCGATGCGACGAAGCCGACGGCGTCGAAACCCAGGCCGAGCAGGTAGGGCCCCTGCTGGAACAGCCGCACCAGCAGCCCCGCGTCGAGGGTCCCGCTGGCGTGCGTACGGGCGGCCCCGACCGCCTGCAGCACCGACCCGATGCCATAGCAGACAGCGGTCGCGAAGGCTCCGAGCAGTCCCAGGCTCAAGCGTGTCGCTCCGTGGTCGGCTGGTCGGGCTGGGCTATAAAAGGAGCAAGGCCCCTCGAAGTATGAGTTCGAGGGGCCTTGCGCTTGACCACTGCCTCAAACCGGCCCGGTTGCCCGGGACGCCGTCTGGCACCGATGTGACGTCGGCCCTCGCGTGCCGCCAGTTGCCCGACCTGCTCGCGAAGTGCATGGCCGCCAGCCAGTCCGTGCGCACTCGCCGCACCGTCACGCGCGGCATCCGGAGGTTGCCCCTCGGACCGTCCTCAGGTTGCCCCGAGTCCGTGGTGCGCCGGTCTCCGACCGACCCGCCTCCAGTCCCCGCAAGCCATTGCTGGCTCGCCTGTTTCCGTTGGCGTGGAGAGAGTTCTACGGGACCTGGGAGCGACACGCAAGAGGGAAGAGTCCTCTTTCTTCAAGATCTTTCCTGGAGCGTCTCCAGACACTCCACGACGAGCCTGTGGTCGTCGAGCTGGGGCAGCCCCGAGACCACCATCACGCCGACCCGGCCGACCCCTTCGAGCGTCAGCGGGAAGCCGCCGCCGTGCGCCGCGTACTCGTCCTTGGACCACCCGGTGGCCGCCGCGAAGGTCGTACCGACCTCATCGTGGACGAGCCGCTGGTAGAGCGTCGCGTGGCCGAGCTCCTCCACGAGCCGGGCCTTCCTAGCCACCCAGCCGTCGTTGACGACGCTGCTGCCGGGCAGCGCCGCGCGGAACAGCACCTGGTCGTAGGCCCGGATCTCGACGACGATCGGCAGCGCCCGGGACCTGGCCAGCCCCACCGCGATCAGGCCGAGGTCCACGGCGTCGTTGTTGTCGAAGGTCACGAAGGCCAGCCGCCGCTCCTGCGCCAGCACGCCGGCTGACGTCGCGTCCTCGGCCGGGTCGTCGGTCGGGTCGTCGGGCGGTTGATCCATGGGGCTCCTTCGGTCGCGCCCGGCGGTCAGGTGATCAGCTGGCTGACGGCCTGGATCGCTAGACCCGCCAGCGCCCCGACGACCGTGCCGTTGATCCGGATGTACTGCAGGTCGCTGCCGACCTGGAGCTCGATCTTGCGTGCGGTCTCGACCCCGTCCCATCGCTGCACGGTCTCGGTGATCACGGTGGTGAGCTCAGCGCTGTAGTTGGTCGTCACGTGCGCCACGACGTCCTCGGCCCAGCCGTCCACCTTGGCGCGCAGCTCCGGCTCCTGCCCCAGGCGGTGACCGAGCGAGGCCAGCCCCCCGGAAACGCGTACGCGCAGCTCGCTGGCCGGGTCGTCCACCGCCTCGAGCAGGAGGCGGCGCAGGGTCGCGCCGGCCTCGCCCACGGCTTTGCGGACCTCAGGGTGCTGGAGCAGCTTGGTCTTCAGGCCCTCGACCCGCTCCTGGGTCGCCGCGTCGGTACGCAGGTCCCCCGCGAACTTGGTGAGGAACGTGTCGAAAGACTCGCGCAGCGGATGGTCAGGGCTGGCACGGACCTCGCCGACGACGCGCAGGACCTCGGCGTACACCCGCTCGGCGATGGCCTCGTCGACGAACCGCGGCGACCAGGACGGAGCCTGCCTGGCCACCACGCGTACGACGGCGTCCCGGTTGTCGAGGAGCCAGGTGTGGACGTTGTCGACGGTCAGGTCGACCAGGCCCTGGTGGGCGCCGTCGGCCACGAGCTCGCCCAGCAGCCGGCCAAGCGGGGGACTGGCCGGCATCGCGAGCAGCCGTCCGGTGATGGCCTGGTCGAGCACGGCCTGGACGTCCTCGTCGCGCAGCAGCCCGAGGCCGGCCCTGACCAGGGTCGCCAGCTCAGCTGTGACCCGTTCCGCGTGCTCCGGCTCGGCCAGCCAGGCGCCGCCTCGGCGGGCCAGCTCGGCACGACGCAGCCGGTCGCGGATCACGTCCTCGGCCAGGAAGTTGGTCCCCACGAAGTCGCCGAGGCTCTGCCCGATCGCGTCCTTGCGGGTCGGGATGATGGCGGTGTGCGGGATCGGCAGGCCAAGCGGCCGCCGGAACAGCGCCGTGACGGCGAACCAGTCGGCGAGCCCGCCGACCATGCCGGCCTCGGCGGCCGCGCGTACGTAGCCGACCCAGCCGGGGACGTCCCCCTGCTCGGCCCGCAGCGCGACCACGTACGTGAGTGCAGCCACGACCAGGAGCGCGCCGGCGATCGCCTTCATCCGCCGCAGCTCGCGGCGACGCGCGGTGTCGAGGTCCGACGTACGCCGCGACGTGGCCAGCTCAGCCGCCACTCTTGCGCCGGAACTCGCGCTGGACCTTGGAGTTGCTGGTACGCGCCGAGGCCTTCGCCGTGGCGTCTCCCCCGGCCTCTCCGGTACCGGCGGCACCCTTGCCCTGCTTCCTGTCCAGCGCCTGGCGGAACTTCTCGCGCAGGTCGTCCGCCGGTGTGCTCTGCGTGCTTTGCGTGCTCGCTTCTGTCGCTGGTGACTGCTCGGTCGGCTTCTCGGTCTCGGACATGTCAGCCAGTCTCTCGCGCCGCGAAGGGCTGGACCACCGTGACACCCGCTCCGGCCCGCGAGCCCATCCCGACGAGGGCGTCGGGGGCCTGCTCGAGGGTGATCCGCCGGGTGACCAGCAGGTCCGGGCGCAGCCGTCCGTCGGCGACCGCGGCGAGCATCTCGGGATAGGCGTGGGCCGCCATCCCGTGGCTGCCGACGATCACGAGCTCGTGCCCGATCACGCGGTGCATCGGCAGCTGCGGCACGCCCAGCTCCGGCGGGAGCAGGCCGACCTGTACGTGCCGACCACGCTTGCGCAGGCTCTCGACGGAGCTCACGCAGGTGGCCGGGCTGCCGAGCGCGTCCAGCGACAGGTGCGCGCCCCCGACCGTGAGGTCGCGTACGGCAGCGGCGGGGTCGGCGACCTGCGTCGCGTCGACGACCCCCTCGGCGCCGAGCTCACGGGCCATCGCGAGCGCCTCGGCCTGCACGTCCACCGCGACCACCCGCGCACCCGCGGCCACGGCGACCATGACCGCCGACAGCCCGACGCCACCGCACCCGTGGACAGCGACCCACTCCCCCGGCCGCACTGCCCCCTGGACGCGTACCGCGCGGTAGGCGGTGGCGAACCGGCAGCCGAGGCTGGCGGCCACGACGAGGTCGAGCAGGTCCGGGAGGCGTACCAGGTTGACGTCCGCCTGGTCGATGGCCACGCGCTCGGCGAACGACCCCCAGTGCGTGAAGCCCGGCTGGAACTGACGGTCACAGACCTGCTGCTGCCCTTCCTCGCACGGGCCGCAGCTGCCGCACGCGCAGACGAACGGCACCGTCACGCGGTCGCCGGCCCGCCAGCGACGCACACCTGCGCCGACCGACTCGACCACCCCAGCCAGCTCGTGCCCCGGTACGTGCGGGAGCCGGATGTCGGGGTCGTGCCCCAGCCAGCCGTGCCAGTCGCTCCGGCACACCCCGGTGGCCTCGACGCGGATCACCGCACCGCTCTCGGTCGGTTCCGGGTCGGGTACCTGCACCACGCTCGGCTGCTGGCCGAACTGCTCGAACAGGACCGCACGCATGTCCGGAACCTACCCTTGGGTCGTGATCTCGGTGCCCCTGGCGATCAGGCTGCGCGACGCCGGGCTGCGCTGGGACCCCGCACGCGGCGACCAGTTCGTCATCATCGACCGCGGCATGGACAGCGAGGTCTTCGTCCTGTCCGACATGACCGTCGAGGTGCACG
>JANMWN010000118.1:0-29728 GCA_031394045.1 Sporichthyaceae bacterium | reverse complement strand
GATCGTCATGGGCGCCGGCACGAACCACTGGTTCCACTCGGACACCATCTATCGAGCCTTCCTCACCCTCACCAACCTCACTGGCTGCCAGGGTGTCAACGGCGGCGGGTGGGCGCACTACGTGGGGCAGGAGAAGGTCCGGCCCATCACCGGGTACACCCAGGTCGCCAACGCGCTCGACTGGGTGCGGCCGCCGCGGAACATGATCCAGACCGCGTACTGGTACCTGCACACGGACCAGTTCCGATATGACCAGTTCGCCGCAGACACGCTGTCGGCGGCAACTGCCGGCGGCCAGCTCGCGGGGAAGACGACCGCGGATGTCATCGCCCAGTCGGCCCGGATGGGCTGGATGCCCTCCTACCCGACGTTCAACCGCAACCCGCTCGACCTCGCGGACGAGGCTCCCGAGGGGCGCACCGTGGCCGAGCACGTGGTCGACGAGCTCAAGGCCGGGCGGTTGCACTTCGCGGGCGAGGACCCGGACGCGCCGGAGAACTTCCCGCGCATCCTGTCCATCTGGCGGGCCAACCTGCTCGGCTCCTCGGCCAAGGGCAACGAGTACTTCCTCAAGCATCTGCTCGGCACCGACTCATCGGTGCGCGCCACGGAGACGCCGCCCTCGCTCCGGCCCAAGGACGTGGTCTGGCACGCGGAGGCCCCCGAGGGCAAGCTCGATCTCCTGCTCACGCTGGACTTCCGGATGACCAGCACGACGATCTTCTCCGACGTCGTCCTCCCGGCTGCGACCTGGTACGAGAAGCACGACCTCAACACCACGGACATGCACCCGTTCGTGCACTCGTTCAACCCTGCCATCGCCCCGCCCTGGCAGACCCGCACCGACTGGGACGCGTGGCAGACCATCGCGAAGGTGTTCAGCGAGCTCGCTGCCACGCACCTCGGCGTCCGCAAGGACGTCGTTGCCGTGCCGCTGACGCACGACACCCCAGATGCGATGGCGAACCCGCATGGGGTCGTGACCGATTGGAAGGCCGGTGAGTGCGAGCCGGTTCCCGGAGTGACGATGCCGAAGCTCGTCGTGGTAGAACGCGACTTCGGCGCCGTCCACGCGAAGATGGGCGCGCTCGGACCGCTCGTGGACACGCTCGGCGCGACGACCAAGGGCGTCACCTTCGACCTCACCCGGGAGATCGACTACCTGGGGCACAAGAACGGGCTCGTGCGCGGTGGCCCCGGGGACGGTCGCCCGCTCCTCGCCCGAGATGTCCATGTGTGCGAGGCGATCTTGGCGATGTCAGGAACGACTAACGGCCACCTGGCCACGCAGGGGTTCCGCACCCTGGAGAAGCGCACCGGGGTACGGCTCGCGGACCTGTCCGCCGAGCACGAGGGGAAGCAGATCACCTTCGCCGACACCCAGGGTCCACCGGTTCCAGTGATCACGTCCCCGGAGTGGTCCGGTACCGAGACCGGCGGCCGGCGGTACTCGCCGTTCACCATCAACGTCGAGCGACTGAAGCCCTGGCACACGCTGACCGGGCGGATGCACTTCTACCTCGACCACGACTGGATGACCGAGCTCGGCGAGGGATTGCCGGTGTACCGGCCTCCGCTCAACATGGCCGCCCTGTTCGGTGAGCCCGAGATCGGCGACACCGGTGTGCTCGGGGTGACGGTTCGCTACCTCACCCCCCACAGCAAGTGGTCGATCCACTCCGAGTACCAGGACAATCTGTTCATGCTCTCGCTCTCCCGCGGTGGCCAGACCATCTGGATGAGCGCCCAGGACGCGGCCAAGGTGGGTGTCCGCGACAACGACTGGATCGAGGCGGTCAACCGTAACGGTGTCGTCGTCGCCAGGGCGATCGTGTCCCACCGGATGCCCGAGGGGACTGTCTACATGCACCACGCCCAGGACCGCCTGATCGACGTCCCCCTCACCGAGACGTCCGGCAAGCGGGGCGGGATCCACAACTCACTCACCAGGCTGCTCATCAAGCCGAGCCATCTCATCGGCGGGTACGCCCAGCTGACGTTCGCGTTCAACTACCTCGGCCCGACGGGCAACCAGCGCGACGAGGTCACCGTCATCCGTCGACGCTCGCAGGAGGTGCAGTACTGATGCGGGTCATGGCTCAGATGGCGATGGTGATGAACCTCGACAAGTGCATCGGCTGCCACACGTGCTCGGTCACCTGCAAGCAGGCGTGGACCAACCGGTCGGGCACCGAGTACGTCTGGTTCAACAACGTGGAGACACGACCGGGCCAGGGCTACCCGCGTGGCTACGAGGACCAGGACAAGTGGGAGGGGGGCTGGGTCCTCAACAAGCGTGGCCGACTCACGCTCAAGGGCGGCAGCCGGTTCAAGCGGCTGCTGACGATCTTCTCCAACCCCAAGCTCCCATCGATCCAGGACTACTATGAGCCCTGGACGTACGACTACGCCACCCTCACCAATGCGCCCGCGCAGGAACACACCCCGGTCGCGCGGCCCAAGTCACTGATCTCCGGCAAGGACATGAAGATCTCCTGGTCGGCGAACTGGGACGACGACCTCGGCGGCTCGATCGACCACGGCCACAAGGACCCCCTGCTCAAGAACATCGCCGACAAGGTGAAGTTCGAGTTCGAGCAGACGTTCATGTTCTACCTGCCTCGAATCTGTGAGCACTGCCTGAACCCGTCGTGCGCCGCCTCGTGTCCTTCGGGGGCTATCTACAAGCGGAGCGAGGACGGCATCGTCCTGGTCGACCAGGACAAGTGCCGGGGCTGGCGCATGTGCGTGTCCGGCTGCCCCTACAAGAAGATCTACTTCAACCACAAGACCGGCAAGGCGGAGAAGTGCACGTTCTGCTTCCCGCGGATCGAGGTCGGCATCCCGACCGTCTGCTCGGAGACCTGTGTCGGCCGGCTCCGCTACATCGGCCTGATGCTGTACGACGCCGACAAGGTGCTCGCCGCGGCATCCACCACCGATGAGACCGGCCTGTACGAGGCACAGCGGGAGGTGTTCCTCGATCCGACCGACCCTGTCGTGGTCCGCGAGGCCGAGAAGGCGGGCATCCCCCGCGACTGGGTGGACGCGGCACAGCGATCGCCGATCTGGGCGCTCATCAACACGTACAAGGTGGCCCTACCGCTACACCCGGAGTACCGCACGATGCCGATGGTCTGGTACATCCCACCGCTCTCGCCCGTAGTCGACATCATCCGCGACACCGGACATGACGCCGAGGACTCCGGGAACCTGTTCGCCGCTATCGATGCGCTGCGCATCCCCATCGAGTACCTCGCCGAGCTCTTCACCGCCGGTGACGTCGCGCCGGTTGATGCGGTGCTCCGCAAGCTGGCGGCCATGCGCTCGTACCTGCGTGAGATCAACATGGGCCGGCCCGAGGACGAGTCCATCGCCGCTGCCGTGGGCATGACCGGCCAGGAGATCAAGGACATGTACCGATTGCTAGCCATCGCCAAGTACGACGAGCGGTACGTCATACCGCCGGCCCACGCTGAGCAGGCGCACTCGCTCGAGGAGCTCGCGACCGAGTGCTCCCTCGACTTCGAGGGTGGTCCTGGGATGGGTGGCTCCGGTCCGTTCGGCGAGGGGTCGGGCGCACCGGTCCCTATCGCCGTGGAGAACTTCCACCTGCTGCGCGAGCGACAGACCGGCACCGCAGTCGAGGAACCTGCGGATACGAGCGGCCGGGTCAACCTCCTGAACTGGGACGGCACGGGAGCCCCAGCCGGGCTCTTCCCGCAGCGGCCACCGACGGACGGCAGTATCGCGCCATGAGCGCCACCCACGCGAAGCTGACCCTTCCGCAGCGACAGCTGGAGATCGCCTGGCAGTGCGCGTCGCTGCTCATCGGCTACCCCGACCAGCAGCTCGTCAGCCAGGCGCCGCTGCTCCGCCAGGGCACGGCGGACCTTCCGTTGCGGCTGCGCACCCCGCTTGTCCGGTTCATCGACCACCTCGAGCGGACCCCGCTGCCGCAGCTCGCGGTCGACTACGTCGAGACGTTCGACCACACGAGGCGGTGCTGCCTCTATCTCACGTACTTCGCCAGCGGAGACACCCGCAAGCGCGGTGTTGCGCTGCTGGCCTTCAAGCAGGCCTATCAGCGTGCTGGGCTGGTGCTCACCGACGCGGAGCTGCCGGACCACCTGTCCGTCGTGCTGGAGTTCGGCGCCACCGCGGACCACCTGACCGCCTGGCGCCTGCTCCTGGATCACCGGGCCGGCCTGGAGCTGCTGCGGATCGCGCTGCGGGACACGGACTCCCCCTGGGCTGACGTCATCGAGGCGGTGACGACGACCCTTCCACCCCTTCGCGGCGACGAGCGTGTCGCCATTGCCAGGCTGATCGCAGAAGGTCCCCCGGACGAGACGGTGGGGCTTGCCCCGTTCGCGCCGCCCGAGTACACGCCGTCGCGTGACACGGCCTCGCGGACGGGGGCGCTGGCATGAGCAGCGGCCTCGACATCGTCCTGTGGGTGGTCTTCCCGTACGTGTGTCTCACTGTGTTCGTCGTTGGCCACGCCTGGCGCTACCGGTACGACAAGTTCGGCTGGACCACCCGGTCATCCCAGCTCTACGAGAACCGGCTGCTGCGACTGGGGAGCCCGCTCTTCCACTTCGGCATCCTGTTCGTCCTGGCGGGACACGTCATGGGTCTCGGCGTGCCGAAGGTGCTGACCGAGGACGTCGGCGTCTCGGAGGGGCTCTACCACTTCATGGCCGTCAGCGTCGGTTCCGTGGCCGGCGTCTGCACCGTGGTCGGCATGAGCATCCTGATCTACCGGCGGCGGACCGTCGGACCGGTCTTCTCGGCCACCACGCGCATGGACAAGGCCATGTACGCCCTGCTCGCGACGGTCATCGTCCTCGGGCTCGCCAATACCGTCGTGGCGAACGTGTTCGGGCACTACGACTACCGGGAGGGCGTCTCTGTCTGGTTCCGCGGCATCTTCCGCTTCTCACTCCACCCGGAACTCATGGCGGCCGCACCGATCGGTTTCAGGCTGCACGCGCTGGCCGCGTTCAGCCTGTTCGCCCTGTGGCCGTTCACTCGGCTGGTACACGTGTTCAGCGCACCCATCGGCTATCTCACCCGGCCATACGTCGTCTACCGCAGCCGTGACGACCAGCTCGGAAGTCGGACCCCGCGACGAGGGTGGGAGCGCGTCAACGACCAGCGCGAGGGGTGAATGAGCTGGGCCGTCTCGCGCTGACCGTTCCGAGTCGTCCCGCTCACTACCAACGTGTCGATCCCGCTCGGAGGTATCCAGGGAGCCGGCCATACTCATGCCATGCAGGATGCGGAGGTGCGTCGTCTCGACTTCGGCTACTTCGTGCGCCCTCCCGAGGAGACAGGTACCGGTGGTCCTCGGGTTGAGCCGTGTCTCGGGTACCTGCTCAGGCACCCGAAGGGTGTCCTCCTCTTCGACACTGGAATGGGCGCAAGTCCTGGGGTTGAAGCCCACTATCAACCTCGCTGCCGACCTCTCGCCTCAGCCCTTGCGGAGGTGGATGCCAGCCTCGATGACGTGAACTCGGTGACCAACTGTCACCTCCACTTCGACCACTGTGGCGGCAATCCAGCTGTGGCCGACAAGCCAGTCTTCGTGCAGCGGACCGAGCTGTCGGCCGCGCGCCAGACCGCCGGCTACACGCTCCCCGAACTCGTCGCGAACGGCCAGTACGAGGAGATCGACGGCGAGGCCGAGATCCTGCCGGGCGTGTTCTTGATCCCAACGCCAGGGCACACGGCTGGGCACCAGTCGCTTGTCGTACGTCGTTCCGACGGCGCCGTCATCGTTGCTGGGCAAAGTCACGATACGGCTAGCGACTATGCCGCCGGGGTGCTCGCCCAGCGAGCCGATAGAGACGGTCATGCAGGGCCGCTCCCGCCGGCGCCGCCGTGGATGCAGCGCCTCCAGGAGTTCGATCCCCGCCTGGTCTACTTCGCCCACGACCACACCGTCTGGCAGCCGTAGCTGTTCGGACCGGCTCACGTCATGTCCGGATAGCGCCGACGGTTGTAGGCAGTAGTTCAAACCAGATGCACTCGCTGGGCGGCTGCCGGGTGTCTCTAGTCTCTTGGGATGCACGACGGGCCGAGATGAGTACGGACGCGCGGACTGGCGACGTCCCCGCTCCGATCGACTGCATGGCTGCGACACTCGTGGCAGCTGGCCGATTCGTCCCTGGCCTGGCGGTTGATGCCGGGGGATCGGTACGCAGCTGGTGGTGGCCGATGCCAGCTGCCGCGGATCGATCCGGGCTACGCGCGTTGCTCACCGACACGACGGCCGCGGCGCACCGTGGGTTGGCGGACGAGCTCGCCGAGCTGGTGGACGCCAGAGTCCGGGCGCAGCTGCACGGCGTCGATCTGCTGCCGCGTCGCTCGGGGCGCAGGAGCCTTCCTGAGCAATGGCTCGTGTCACTGACCCGCAGTGACCCCTGGTTGCCCGCATCTGTCGACGCGAACAGCGCCCGTGCGTTGGCCGGCTCGATCAGTGAGTGGGTCCGCTCCGGCCGGGTCACCGCCGGCCGGCTGGACCTCTGCCTGCGACTGCACGAGCCGGCTTCAGCCTTCGATGCGGGGGACCACCCAGCGGACGTCCAGGCAGATCCTGACGCATGGATCGTCGAGGTACTGGTCTCGGACAAGGAAGAGATCGGCCTTCGAGTTCCACTGGAGGAGTGGTGGGCGCACGCCTCCGCTCACGACTCAGCCACGACTCGCGACCTGCTCGCAGATCTGGCGCGGGCCACGCGCGTAGCACCTGAGCTCGCAGGCCTCCTCGCGGCCTCCGTGCCCACGCGGGTTGCCGTAGATGGCCAGGCAGTGTCCACCCTGCTGACCAGTCGCGTGGTTCCGCTCACCGATCTCGGCGTGACAGTGCTGCTGCCCTCGTGGTGGACCGGCCGTCGACGGGTCGGGCTGCGGGCCAAGGCTTCCACCCGGAAGGCGCCGGGCACCGGTGCCGTGGTGGCCGCCGGGCTCGGTCTCGACGAGCTGGTCGACTTCCAGTGGGAGGCAGCGCTCGGCGACGTACGACTGTCGAAGGCCGACCTATCTGACCTGGAGGGTGCCGCGGTCGCCGGGCGGTCGATCGTGCGGCTTAGAGGTCAGTGGGTGCAGGTCGATGCGCAGGACCTGGCAGGTGTCCTCGCGCGGGTCGGGCGGCGCGAGCGAGTGAGTGCTGGCCAGCTGCTGCGCACGGGACTCGGGATCGAGTCGTTGCCGGATCTCGACGGGACGGTGGTGCACGGCGTCGTGGCCACCGGCTGGCTGGGAGACCTGCTCGATCAGGCGGTTCACTCGCAGGTCAGGCCGATCGAGCAACCGCCCGGGTTCCAGGGTGCGCTGCGCGACTACCAGGCCAGAGGAGTGGGTTGGCTGACCTTCCTGGGGAAACTCGGACTTGGGGCCTGCCTCGCTGACGACATGGGTCTGGGCAAGACCGTTCAGCTCATCGGGAGTGTGCTCGCCGACCCGGCTGACGGGGCCACGTTGGTCGTTTGCCCCGTATCGGTGCTGGGTAACTGGGCGCGTGAGCTCGCAACGTTCGCTCCCTCCTTGCGCGTACTCATCCACCACGGGGCCGGTCGTGACACCGCCGGGTTGCCGACTGCCGCGTCGACGGCGGACGTGGTACTCACGACTTACTCGCTCGTTGCCCGTGACATCGAGGTCCTGGCCGGCATCGCATGGGGACGGCTGGTTCTCGACGAGGCCCAGCAGGTGAAGAACGCGGGCACCCGGCAGGCCCGGGCGGTACACAGGTTGCCGGCCGACCGCCGGGTCGCGCTCACCGGGACGCCGGTGGAGAACCGGCTCGCCGAGCTCTGGTCGATCATGGCTGTCGTCGCTCCTGGACTCCTGGGTACCGCGCGCGAGTTCCGGGAGCGATTCGCCGTCCCGATCGAACGCGATGGTGACGCCGAGGCCACCCAGCAGCTGCAGCGCGTCACCCGGCCCTTTGTCCTGCGTCGGGTGAAGTCTGACCCGCAGATCGCCCCCGACCTTCCGCCCAAGGTCGAGCGCACCGATCGGTGCGTGCTCACGCGTGAGCAGGCCGTTCTGTACCAAGCTATTGTCGACGACCTGCTCGAATCAGTTGACGCGACTGACGGCATCAGTCGGCGGGGTGCCGTCCTGGCGGGGCTGACCAAGCTCAAGCAGGTCTGCAACCATCCTGCGCTGCTGCTTGGCGACGGGTCCGCCCTGCCGGGACGCAGCGGCAAGCTCGCCAGGATCGAGGAGCTGCTCGAGGAGATCCTCGACAGCGGAGACCGCGCCTTGGCCTTCACGCAGTACGCGACGTGGGGGTCCATGCTCGCGCCACACCTGTACAGGCGGTTCGGGATCGAGCCCCTGTGGTTGCACGGTGGTGTGCCGCGCAAACAACGCGATGCGATGGTGGCAGCGTTCCAGAGCGACCAGGGACCCCCGTTGATGCTGATCTCCCTGCGAGCCGGTGGCACCGGCCTCAACCTGACCCGAGCCTCGCACGTCATCCATCTGGACCGTTGGTGGAACCCGGCGGTGGAAGACCAGGCCACCGACCGCGCGCACCGCATCGGTCAGAGCCAGAGCGTGTTCGTCCACCGGCTTGTCTGCGCAGGAACCGTCGAGGAGCGGATCGACGAGATGATCGCCCGCAAGCGGGACCTGGCGCAGCGGGTGGTCGGCACTGGAGAAGCCTGGCTCACCGATCTGAGTACCGACGACCTGCGCACCGCCATCGAGCTTCGGCCCGAAGCCAGGGGGGGCTGATGGCCAAGAAGAGCTGGGGCGACCCGTGGAACCGGTTCCCACCCTCCGCGCCGATCAAGGTTGACGGTGGTCTCGCGACGGGGCGGGCCCGTGGCCCGATCGCCGACTCGTGGTGGTCGCGCAGGTTCGTGGAGATCCTCGAGTCGTACGGGCTGGGTAGCCGACTCGAGCGTGGCCGCCGCTATGCGCGACAGGGCCAGATCCTGTCGCTGGACATCTCGGCCGGCCTGCTCGCAGCGCAGGTGCAGGGTTCGCGGCCGAAGCCCTACCTCGTCAGCATCACGCTGGCGGTTCCGACGGAGCGGCAATGGGGGACTATCGATGCCGCGCTGGCCAGCCGCGTCGGGCTGGCGGCCTACCTTCTCGCCGGCGAGCTGCCGGCCGAGCTGGAGGATGTGTTCGTACGGGCCAAGGCGCCGCTCTTCCCTGGTCGATGGTCCGAGCTGACGGCTCGGTGCAGCTGTCCTGACTCGGCGAGTCCGTGCAAGCACATCGCCGCGGTGCTCTACCTGTTCGCCGATCGACTCGATGATGATCCGTGGCTGCTGCTGGAGTGGCGCGGCCGGACCCAGTCCGGGGTGCTCGCGGCGCTCGGACTGCAGGCAATCGATGCAGGCACAGACGACGATCTGCCGCCCTGGTGGCCCTTGCGCCCGGGCGAACCGCTACCGGTCCCGGCCGCGTACCCCCGCGCTGCCGGTGGGCGAGCAGCCGAGCAGGACGACTTCCCGGATCCGCCAGACGCGGTACTGCGCCGCCTCGACGAGCTGGCCGTCCACGCGTGGCAGGCCCCAGCGGGTGAGGCTCTTGCCTTGCTGTACGCCGGAGTCTTGCGCCGTTCGGTGGCCCTGGACGAGACGTCTTCGGCTGATGAGCCAGGCGACGACGACTAGGGACGCTTCGCAGCCACTACGCCGCTCATGGTTGCTCGACGCGTACGAGCCGTACCAGCTTCACGATCAGGTCTGACCCGCCGGTCCGTACGACGCCGAGGTCGGTGCCCCCCGGCAGCGTCCCGTCGAAGGTGGCGTGGTCCAACCGGAACGTCGCCGTCTTCCAGGCCCTGCTTCCACCGCGGGTCACTGGCAGGGTCTGCCCCCGGGGTAACGCAGCACGAACGTCCCCCGGCCGGCGTTCCAGTACGTGACCTTCACCAGAACCCAAGCCGGCCCGGTCAGGAAGCGTTGGTCGAGGTCGAGGTACAGCCCGTTCTGCCCGTGAACGGTGTCCGTCGACAGTCCCTCGTACGCGACGCCGTTCTCGGGGGCGAACACCCTGGTGTGGACGTCCACGGTCGTCCGCCGGGCCAGGCCGCCGGGCACGTCGCGTTGTACCAGCCATCGTTCGAGGTTGCGCACGAATGGTTTCGACGGCCACAGGGCGCGGCTGGTGAACGGCCCGGTGGCGTCGTTCCAGTACGTGTCCTCGGCATCGCGCAGCTCGGCCCACGCGTCCGGGCTGGTTGTCGCGGTCTGTCCCATGGACAGGCGTACCCAGTCCCAGAACGGTCGCTCGGCTGTCATGTCGGACTGGTCCGGCACGACGTAGATCCAGTTCATCCGCAGCTGCAGCGCCTTGAGGTCGGACTGCTCGACGGCGTACGGCACGTTGTTCGTCGTGAACCCGCAGGTGTCGAAGCACTCGTTCTCGGTGGCGACGACGTGGTGACCGTCGTGGACCGGCAGCGACTCGTCGACGACCATGTGCCCGTCGGGCTGGATGTGGCTGCCGTACGCGGGCGCCTCGCTGAGGTGGAAGTTCGACTCCTCGCTGATGCCGTTGCGGATGCCGATACCGGCCGCGACGGCCTGAGCGGCGAGACCGTCCTGCTGCCCCGGCTCGAACGGCCCGAACGGGTAGTCCTCGCCGGTGAACACCAGCTTGTCCTTGTACGGCCCGAAGACCTCGGCCAGGTCCTTCCATGCGTGGTCGTACCAGGCCTTGTACGCGACGAACGTGAGGTCGCCGGACTTGACCGCGTCGGCGATCATCTCGTAGTCGTACTCGGCCCAGGTGAACGCGCCGGGGACGTACACGAACTGGAGGCGCGGATCGGAGCGCAGGCCCTGGTCGACGAACAGCTGCCGGTAGGTCTGCAGCAGGTGCTTCCAGAGGCACTCGTCCCACAGCGGCAGGTGGCGCTGCCCGTCGTAGTCAGGGCCGTAGGTCTGCAGCTTGCACTGGGCCACCACCCACTCCGGCGCCCAGTCGATCCCGGAGGCGAAGATCCGCATCCAGAACGGGCCGGGCTTGGCCAGCTGGCTCCGGAGCGAGTCGAAGTACATGTTCTGGGCGGAGCCGTCCGCAGTGGTGTCGAGCACGCCCGGCTTCGGTGCGAGCTCCCGCCAGGACTGGTCGACGCTGCGGACGACGACCCGGTCGTCGGGGGACGCCTGCTCGGAGAAGAAGCCGGAGTTGGCCGCGGGCCGGGCCCAAGACGGCATGCTCCAGTCCTCCCCGGCGCGTACGGTCACCGATCCGGCTGACGCCGTGACCAGCGGGAACCGGGGCGGGCTCGACTCGACCGCCGGTCGGACGGGCACCGAATCAGAGCTGGTGACACCGGGCAACCCACCGGCGCCTGCCCCACCAGCGCCCGGCGTCGTTGCGCTGGTGGTGACGTGCGGCGCGCTGGGTGTACCCGTGCACGCGGCGACTGCGACGGCGGCGGCCAGAGCGACTGCCGCCAACCGGTGCATGGCCCGATCATCAGGGCAGGGCCAGTCGAAAGCCAGGAGTGGCAGTCAAGCGGACAACCAGCACTGATCGTCCCCGTTCGGCAGGTATCAGGACTCGGAGCCGGCCGCTCTCTCTCCTGACCAGGGTGCACCCCCGCACCGGTCAGAACGGGAGACAGCCATGTGGACGCAGGACGACTTCCCCGGGGCAGGCAACGTGCCCTGGCAGTTGCTGATCCGGGCCCGCTACACGTACGAGATCGATGCCCTCATCGCGTCGACGGTCGTACGTGCCGTGGCCGTGGTCGGTTCGCGTGAGCTCACGGCCAAGGTGGCCGAGGCGGCGACCGCCGGAGTGCACGCCAGCAAGCGGGACGAGGAGGCGACGGACGGGCAGCGGATCAGCTTCCTCAGCGCCGCAGCCGACTGGGAGGACGGCGGCATCTGCCCGCCGTACTGGCCATGGCACGGCCCGCGCCCGCACTACGTGGACGAGATCAGCGACCCGATCGTCGCCGTGGTCCTCGAGCGGGCCTCCGCCCTCGTCGCGGCCGGCGCTTCCGAGCACCTGCAGGGCTCGCTCGGCCAGGCGCTCCAGGGCGGCTTCGCCCGCTGAAGACGTCCGGCACTTGAAGGGCGGCGCATCAAGGCCCGGCTACCTGGCTAGGCCTTGATGCGCTCGTTCTTCGGGTCGTAGAGCGGGCGCAGCGATGTCGCGGCTGGGTAGCGCGTGCCCGCGATGTCGACCTCCCACTGCCCGGAGTCGAGCCAGGCCTGGTCGAGCGGCTCGCCGGCCTCGACCATCGCCAGCCCGACCGCGCCGCCGAGCGTGTGGCCGTACGACGCGGCCCGGACGTACCCGACCTCGCGACCGTCCCGGTGCAGCACCTCCGCATGGAAGAGCATCGGCTCGGGGTCCTGGACGAGCACCTGCACCAGTCGCCTGGTCATCGGGCCGGCGGCCTTCTTGGCGAGCACCGCGTCACGCCCGATGAAACCGCCCGGCTTGTCGAGGTCCACGGCGAAGCCCAGCCCGACCTCGAGCACCGAGTCGGTGTTGTCGATGTCGTGCCCGTAGTCGCGGTAGCCCTTCTCCATCCGCAGGCTGGCCAGTGCCTTCAGGCCCGCGTGCCGGAGCCCGTACGCCGGCCCCGCCGCGACGATCCGGTCGTAGACGTGGGCGGCCTGCTCGGTCGGGACGTACAGCTCGTACCCGAGCTCCCCGAGGTACGTGATGCGTACGCACAGCGCCCGCGCGTAGCCCAGGTCGATCTCCTTGGCGGCGCGGAACGGGAACGCCTCGTTCGACAGGTCGGCCGACGTCAGGGACTGCAGCAGATCCCTGGAGCGCGGGCCCTGGACGTTCAGCTGGGCGTACCCGGAGGTGACATCGGAGACGAACGCGTGCGCGTCCCCGATGTGCCGGCGCATCCAGGTGTGGGCATGCCGGTGCGCCGTGTCCGAGGCGACCACCCAGAAGCTGTCGTCGGCGAGCTTGGTCACCGTGAGGTCGGCCTCGAGCAGGCCGGCCACGTCGAGCCACTGGGTGTACGTGATGACACCGGTGTCGCCGTCGACGTCGGCCGCCGAGATGGTGTTGAGGATCCGGCCGGCGTCGCGACCCTCGACGCGGAACTTGGCCATGAACGACATGTCCATGAGGATCACGTCCTCACGGGCCGCCCGGTGCTCCTCCGCCCAGTACGGGAACCAGTTCTGTCGCCCCCAGGACAGCTTCTCGACGACCGGCTCGACGTCTGCGGGGGCGTACCAGTCGGCGCCCTCCCAGCCGCTCACGTCGCGGAAGTACGCGCCCCGCGCGACCAGCCGGTCGTGGACGGCTGACACCTTGGCACCGCGCGCTGTCTGCATCGACTTCGTGGGGTAGTGGCACAGGTAGACGCTGCCAAGGGACTCGACCGTGCGCGTGGCCCGGTACTCGGGGTTGGCCTGGTACGTGTGCAGGCGGTCGATGTTGAACCCGGTGATGTCGATGTCTGCGCGTCCCTCGACGATCCAGTGCGCGAGTGCCCGGCCGAGACCGCCACCGGTGAGGATGCCGATCGAGTTCAGGCCGGCCGCCACGAAGTAGTTCTTGATCTCGGGGGCCTCGCCGACCACCGGCTGCAGGTCCGCGGTGAAGCTCTCCGGCCCGCAGAAGAACTTGCGGATGCCGACCTCCATCGAGATGGGGACCCGCGCCATGGCCTTCTCGAGGTACGGACCCATCCGGTCCCAGTCGGGCGGCAGCTCGCCGAAGGAGAAGTCGTCGGGAATGCCGCCGACGTTCCACGGTGCGCAGACCGGCTCGAAGAGGCCGAGCATGAGGCCGCCGCCCTCCTCGCGAAAGTAGCCGTGGTGCGACGGGTCCTCGAGCACCGGCCAGTCACGCGAGATCTCGGGGATCTCCTCGGTGAGCAGGTAGTAGTGCTCGGCAGCCTGGAGCGGGATGTTGACGCCCGACCGCGCGCCGAGCTGGCGGGCCCACATCCCGGCGCAGTTGACGACCACCTCGGCCTCGACGTCACCGAACGCCGTTCGTACGCCCGTGACCGCGCCGTTCTTGGTGAGGACGTCGATGACGGGTACGCCCTCGACGACCGTCGCCCCCGCCATCCGGGCGCCCTTGGCCAGGGCCATGGTGACGTCGACCGGGTTGGCGCGCCCGTCCTCCGCCACGTAGAACCCGGCGAGCAGGTCGTCGGTACGGGCGAGCGGGAACATCTCGCCGACCTCGCGTGGCGAGATCTCGTGGACGTCGACCCCGCAGTGCCGGTTGAACACCGAGACCCGGCGGTACTCCTCGAGGCGGTCCTCGTCGCTGGCCACCTCGATGAAGCCCACGGGCCGGAACCCGGTGGCCTGGCCGGTCTCGGCCTCCAGCCGCGAGTAGAGGTCGGCGGTGTACTTGCGCAGCTCGGTCGAGGTCTCGGAGGTGGAGCCGAAGGTGACCATGAGCCCTGCCGCGTGCCAGGTGGTTCCCGAGGTAAGCCGGTCGCGCTCGAGCAGCAGCACCTCCTGACCGAGGTGGGCCAGGTGGTAGGCGACGGACGAGCCGATCACGCCTCCGCCGATCACGACGACGCGGGACCTCTGCGGGAGAACTGGATCAGCCATCTGCTCAGGGTAGTCAGCAAACGTTCTGGAGCAAAGAGGATCAGGCACCTTGCTGACTCGCGAGTCAGCACGGCTGGGTCAGTGCGTGAGCTCCTCGCAGAGCTCGCGGAGCACCTCGATGTACCGGTCGACGTCCGCGTCGGTGTGAGCCACTCCGGCAGCCGGACCGGCGCCCGCGATCGCCTCCCACACGCCCCGGTTCGCGGCGTAGAGCCGGAGCAGCACCCAGATCTCGGCCTCGAAGTCGGCGCGGGCCTAGGCCGCGTCGCGCGGCTGAGTTCCGCTGAAGCAGTAGCCGGACCGGTTGAAGAGCCGGTGCGCACGCCACGGCAGCCCCGCGTCGGCTGCCACGGCATCGATGCCGTCGGCGATGCGTCCACCAAGGCGGGCGGCGTTCTTGTACGCCCCCTCGACGAGCACCTCCTCGAGCGTGGCTCGGCAGGCGGCCATCTGGAGAGCGCTGCCGAACAGGGTTCCGCCGGTGGCCTCCCAGCCCGGCGCCGCCATCAGCTCGGCCAGCTCGCTCGTCATCCCGTACGTCCCGACGGCGATCCCCCCGCCGATCGACTTGCCGAGCACGACGAAGTCGGACTCGAGCCCCCAGCGACCCGTGAGGCCGCCGATACCGGCCATCTGGGTGTGCGTCTCGTCGAGCGCGAGCAACGTGCCGTGCTCGCGCGTCACGGCTCGCAGGCCGGCGTGGAACCCGGCGGCCGGCTGGATCACCCCCTGGTTGTCGGTCATCGCCGGCTCGGTGAGAACCAGCGCGGCCCGGCCCGTCCGCAGCAGCGCAGCGACCGAGTCGAGATCGCCCCACCGCGCGAACGCCACGCCAGCGACCTGGCCGGGCAGGATGCCGGAGAACTGCGGGGCGGTCTGCCCGCCGGCCGAGCCCGCGCGCCACGGTGATCGCGTCCTCCGACGTCCTCGAAGCGGCTGCCTTTGCCGCCGCGTACCCAGACCGGAGGGTGCTCGTAGAGGAAGTCCATCCAGCTCATGGGCATGCCCCGGGACATCACCGGACGGGCAGCAGCCGTGAGCTCTGCGCTTCGTGGGCGTTCGCGCGCGAAGCGCTCGAACTCGCGGGCCGTCATCGCGGCCACTCGTCCAGGGGCTACCACGCTCATCGGGGACCGCCTCAACCGCTGCGTGCGCGTCACGTCCGGGTCGGACGCACCTTCGCATCACTGCCGTGACCCAGTCCAGTGGACACGGTGGTGAATCGTGCCGCCCGCCGGACGACCCGGTGGCCGAGACGTCGCTGCCGACCGCTCCTACTCGTCCTGGTGAAGGCCGGAGGCGTGATCGCCCCGGACGACCGCGACCGGCGACCGCGCGTGGTGCAGCACCGCGTGGCTGACGGAGCCCAGCAGCAACGTACTGAAGCCGCCACGTCCGCGGGAACCCACCACAAGAAGCTCCGCACCAGGCGACGCCTCGATCAGAATCTGCGCGGCGGTGCCACGGAGCAGCTTGCGACGCACGCTCACGTCAGGGAACCGTTCCTGCCACCCGGAGAGCGCCTCGGCGAGGAGCCGACCCTCGGACGACTCGTTCTCGCCGTAGAGCGACTCCACCCGGTCCGGCCCGCCCAGCAGCGGGACCTCCACGAACGGGAGCTCCCAGGCATGGATGGCCGTGAGGGCCACCCCCCGGAGCGACGCCTCCTCGAACGCGAAGGCGACCGCCGCGGCTCCTGCGTCGGAGCCGTCGACCCCGACGACCACGCGGCCTGACTCGCTGCCCGGCTCGGCGGACTGCTGGGAACGGACGACCACGATGGGACAGGTTGCATGGGCTGTCAGCTCGACCGACGTGGACCCGAGCAGCAGCCCGGCGAACCCACCGCGGCCACGGCTGCCGACGACGCACATCTCGGCGTCCGCGATGAGGTCGAGCAGGCCCGGGACGGCAGCGCCGTAGACGACGTGGGTCTCGAGCGAGACGGTCGGGAACTCCAGCCGCGCGGTGTCAGCCGCCTCCACCAGGAGCTCGTCGACCGAGTCATGGATCATCTGTCGGGCCGATCCGGTGTACCCGCCGGCCGCGAGCCCGTCCCCGACCCTGGCCGCCTCGTCCACTGCGTGCACGACGAGCACCTCCAGGCCATGGGCACGCCCTGCCCCGAGCCCCCAGGTGAGCGCGAGCCGACTCGACTCCGACCCGTCGTACGCGACGACGATGCGTCTCTTGCTCCTCATGATCTTCGCCACCCTTCTCGTCGGGTATCACCTCGACGATAGGAAGCACGCCCGCAGGTCTCCAGAGACTTTGGTCCCTCGGCCGTCGCGCCCGCGGATCCCCTAGGGGTCAGACCGGCCGCAGCGGCGCAGCCCCGAAGGCGACGGAGAACCGTCGACACCACAGCACCACGCTGGCGTACTTGGAAACATCAACCCCTGCAGGTAGCACGTAGTTCTGGTCGCCTCGGTTGCCCTTGAGCCCCGCTAGCTCGAGCCAGGCGCCCTGATCCGCGTCCGCGGCCGTATCGACCGTCCGTGACGACAGCCATACCCGTACGTCCGGACCGTTCGAGGTGGAGAGCCCGGTCAGTCGCAGCACCGCTGAGCCGTCGGGGAGCCGGAGCAGCTGAGCCGTGCCGGACGTCTGGTGCTCGTACGAGCGGAACGACCCCGGGGTGGTCAGCGCCACGGGCGCCGATGGAGGTGGCGATATCTCGGGAGCGGAAGAGGTGGTGGTCGGAGCTGGCCGCAGCGTCACGGGGGCAGTCGCGCCGGGAAGGGCGTCGTGGACGGTGGTCACGGTGAACAGTGCCCACGGCTGGAACAGGTAGAGCAGCAGGGCGAGCGTCGCCGCTGCGATCAGGCCGAGCGCTCGTCGCGGTGTCATCCGGACCTCCTTGCGTCGAGGAAGACCCTTGCCTGCCCAGTCAACGTGGTTCCAACCCCCGCGTGCGCCCCGAGCGGTCGGATGTCAGCGCTTCGTAAGGCGGGTGGGTGCTGCGACGGGGTCACGAGGAACGAGCGGGCAGGGGAGGTACGTCGGGGCGGTCGGCCTCAGCTGCCCACCGGGCCTGAGAGCTCGCGGTCGGTCAGCTCGGGGCGTACCTCGCACAGCGTCTGGGCAACGTTGGTCAGGAGCAGCGACCGGTCGAGCGAGGTGGGGACGTCCCGTGCTCGCCCGCTCGGCGGCGTGGCCGTGACGGTGCCGAGCAAGGCCCCCGCACCGATCGGCGATCCGCTGCAGTCGAGGCGCACCGAGATCGGGACGTTGGCCGTCGAGCCCGGCGCCAGCAGGATGGTTGCGAAGTCGCGGCTCCGGATGCGAAGTCGCGCGTCGGTGTGGGTCAGCCCGGCGATCCGCACATCGCTCGAGCCGGTGTTGCGGATGGCGACGAAGTAGTCGATCCGGCCGCTGAGCGGTCTCTTGGTCGACACTGCGACATCGACGGTGGCCGTGACCGAGACCTGGTCGCGCTGGCTGCGCTCGGCCAGCCAGGAGCGGGTCCCGAAGACGGCGACGGCGGCGATCGCAGGCAGGATCAGCAGGAGCACCGCGACCACTGCGACGAGGCGCTGCCGGCGAGAGGCGGACGTCCAGCTCGACCCGAGCCGCGGGCCGACGCCAGGCTCCGGCCTGCCCTCGAGCAGGTCCGCCTCCGGTCCGTCCGGGTTGGTCATGCCCAGCTCCTCGCCCCGGTAGACGTGCGGTGCGCCGCGGTGCAGCGGGCCGTCACCAGCATCGTCGCGGACCTGACCCGATTGCACCATGTCGATCCCAGCTTCGCTCGTGGACGAGCTCGATTCGTACGCAGCGCCGGGTGTTTGACAGACTCGCGGCATCGGTGTGCTCGCTGTTCCCGACAAGTCCTCGTGACGGGAGAACCCCATGTCCGACTATTCGTTGCGTCACCCAGGTGGCGAGCTCGAGCTGCCCGTCACCGCTGCCAGCGAGGGACCGTCCGGGCTCGGCGTCGGTGCGCTGCTGTCGACGACGGGGCAGGTGACTCTCGACCAGGGATTTGCCAACACGGCGGCATGCGACTCGGCGATCACCTTCATCGACGGCGACCAGGGGATCCTGCGCTACCGCGGCTACCCGATCGACCAGCTCGCCGAGAAGGCGACCTTCCTCGAGACGTCGTACCTGCTCATCTACGGCGAGCTGCCCACCGGCCCGCAGCTGGAGGCCTTCGGGGACAGCGTCAAACGGCACACGTTGCTGCACGAGGACCTGCGCTGGTTCTTCGACGGCTTCCCGCGGGACGCCCACCCGATGGCTGTCCTGTCCAGCGCCGTCAGCGCACTGTCGGCGTTCTACCAGGACAGCCTCGACCCGTTCGACGAGGAGCAGGTCGAGATCTCGACCATCCGGCTGCTGGCTAAGGTGCCGACGATCGCGGCGTACGCGTACAAGAAGTCGATCGGGCAGCCCTTCCTGTACCCCGACAACTCCCTCGGGTACGTCGAGAACTTCCTGCGGCTGACGTTCGGCGTCCCCGCCGAGCCCTACGAGGTCGACCCGGTCATCGCCCGGACCCTCGACATGCTGTTCGTGCTGCACGCCGATCACGAGCAGAACTGCTCGACCTCCACGGTACGCCTGGTGGGGTCGAGCCACGCCAACCTCTTCGCCTCGGTCTCCGCCGGTGTCAACGCGCTGTTCGGGCCGCTGCACGGCGGCGCCAACCAGGCGGTGCTCGAGATGCTCGAGGGCATCGCCGCCGACGGGGGCGACGTCGCTGCGTTCGTGGCGCGGGTCAAGGCCAAGGAGCCGGGCGTCAAGCTGATGGGGTTCGGGCACCGGGTCTACAAGAACTACGACCCGCGCGCGGCGATCGTCAAGAAGGCCGCCTACGACGTGCTCCTGCGGATGGGTGCCTCGGACCAGCTGCTCGACCTGGCCATCCAGCTGGAGCAGGTGGCCCTGGCCGATGAGTTCTTCCTCGAACGCCGGCTCTACCCGAACGTCGACTTCTACACCGGGCTCATCTACAAGGCGATGGGGTTCCCGACGAAGATGTTCACGGTGCTGTTCGCCCTCGGCCGGCTGCCCGGCTGGATCGCGCACTGGCGTGAGCTGATCGCCGACCCGGCGACCAAGATCGGCCGGCCCCGGCAGATCTACGTCGGGCCCACTGAGCGGGCGTACGACGGGATCGGCACCGGGAACCGGCCGATCTGAGCCATCTACTCGTTGCCGTCCTCGGCCGTCAGCCTGGCGAGGTACTCGGGGTCGATCACCTCGTGACCGCTGTCGGTGTCCAGGCCGAGCGCGCTGTCGATGGCCGACTGCTCCTCGACCGAACGCAGACGCTGGGCCTGGTCACCGCTGTCGCCGCTGGGTTCGTCGTCAGGCGCCGCGCTGGACACTTGCTCCTGGTCACTCATCTGGACTCCTCTGGCTCAGACGCGGACACCGCTGCGGCCGCCGACCGAACGGTAGACCAGCAGCGCGATCACGGCACCGATGATGGAGCCAAGCAGACCCGACGGCTGCAGTGCACCCGCGGTGGCGTCCTTGTGGAACAGCAGGTACCCGAGGAAGCCGCCGACAAACGAGCCCACGATGCCGAGCACGATCGTGCCCACGACACCCAGCGAGTCCTTGCCGGGGACGATCGCACGCGCCACGAAGCCGGCGATGAGTCCGACGACCAGCATGACGATGATGAAGCCGAGCATGGTTCCCTCCAAGGGATGTGTAAGCCCGGGACGTCCCGGGCTTACAGGTCATACCCAGGCTCGCACCGCTCGAACCCTCGGGCGCGCTCAGCCGTCGGTGAGCCGCTCGACCAGTCCGCGCCGCAGCAGCTCGATCGTCGCGTAGTCGAACAACCCGCCGACCGCTGCGACCGGTGCTGGCAACGGTCGCCTGCTCCTTCTCATCCGGAGCCGGATGTGCAGCCTGCTGGCCGTGCTTGCGACCGGGTCGAGCACGAGCGCCCAGCTGAACGCTGTGACGCCGTCACGGTCCGCGTCGTCGGGGTGTGGCCAGCGCCAGTGGTGCTTGCGGTCACGCAGGGAGAGGTACACCAAGGCGTGCGGCTCGTCGATCGTGACGGCGCGAAAGACTGGCTCGCCCGGCCCCCAGTCGGGGATGTCGTCGCCGACAGCAAGGTGCTGGAAGCCGCCGAGCAAGGATCGTGCGGGTCGCCACGCGGGCGGTACGCCGAAGCGTTCGACCCTTCGTGGCAGGTACCAGCCGGCTCGGCCCTTGCCGAGCTGGAGGAGCCAGGGCCACACCCGCTCGGGCGGCGCGGGCAACGTCATGGCGCGATCGACGACCAGCCCGGTGCGATCGATGAGGTCATCGCCCGGGAGCGCGCGGGCGATGTCGGCCGCATCCACTCCCGAGGCGTGAGCCAGCTGCCTCAACCGCCGCGCGGGGTCGGACAGGACCATGCGGACGAGCCTAGGGCGACCTGGATGCGACGCAAGCCGAGCCGTGGTGCCGCTCTCGTTCAGTCGGGCACTGGCGTTGCCGAAACGACTAGCAGGTCGTCTCCCTCTTGGAGACCGGTGTGAGGGTTGTGGTCGAGCTGAAAGACCTACGGGGTCTGCAGAACGCAGTCCGACACACCGCCGACCCTCTAGTGCGATTGCGCCAGGTGGTCGACGAGACCCTGGTCCTGCTGCCTCACGCGGACGGCGCCGCGGTCTCGCTGATGACCGACGACGACTGGCTCACCGTCGTGTGCTGCGGTGGGACGCTCGCCCCGCACCTTCGCGAGCGGCTCCGTCGGCACGGAAGTCTGTCCGGGCTCGCGATCCTGACCGGTGAGGTCCAGTGGTCGAGCGACACGCGCACCGACCCGCGGGTCGATGCCGACGCGGTCCGCCGGCTGGACGTCGGATCCCTGGTCTGCGTACCGCTGCGCAGGTATGGCCGAACCGTCGGCGCGCTCGAGGTGACGGCGATCGAGTCGGGCGCGTTGACCGCGGAGGACGTCGCCGTACTGACGACCGTCGCCGAGTTCATCAGTGTGGTGGTCGACGGCGTGGCCGACCTGGTGCAGGTGACCACATCGCTTCTGTCCCGCGAGTCGTGGCACCCGGCCGTACACTCCGCCGCCCCGGACGTCGGCGCAAGCGTCGCCGCCTTCGTGGCCAATGTGCTGACGCCCAACCTGGCCGAGGAAGTGGCGACGTTCCAACGGGTGCGCGACCTCATCGACGGAGTCGGCGGCGCCGAGCTGGCCGTGGTGTTCCAGCCGGTGATCGAGCTGGCCACGGGTATGGTCGCCGGCTACGAGGCGCTGGCCCGCTTCCCCGACCTGCGCGCACCGAACGAGTGGTTCGACGAGGCGCACCGGAGCGGGCTGGGGGTCGAGCTCGAGCTGTTCGCGCTCACGACGATCCTGTCGTCCACGCCCGAGCACCTCGACGGCTTCCTCTCGGTCAACGTCAGCCCGGTGGTGGTGGCCTCGCCGGGGATCCACCTTTGCCTCGCGGCCCGACCGCGCGGCTGCAGGCTGACCGTCGAGCTGACCGAGCACGACAACATCGAGGACTACAAGGCAGTCCGGGCCGGCATGAGCCAGCTGCGCGAGACCGGGATCGCGATGGCGGTCGACGACGTCGGCAGCGGCTACGCGAGCCTGCGTCACGTGGTCGACCTGCAGCCGGACGTGATCAAGATCGACCGCAGCCTGGTCTCCTTCATCGACAAGGACCCGGCTCGGCACGGTCTTGCCGTCGCCTTCAACCAGCTCGCCGTCAGCATGGGCTGGACCGTGGTGGCCGAGGGGATCGAGCGACCGGAGGAGCTCGCGGTCTGCCGCGAGATCGGGATCACGTACGGCCAGGGCTACCTGCTGGCGCGGCCGGCCCGCCTGCCGGACCAGCCGGGACCGCAGCACTCCTGGGTGTCGTGGAGCGACGAGATCGGTCAGGCCGGGGCCAGCCCGACCAGTCCTGGTGCACACGCGTCCTAGCGCGCGCTCACCCGGACACGCTGGTGCTCGGCGGCGTCAGGACGCTACGTCGCGCAGGCGCTCGGCGATCTGCTCGGGGTTCGCGTCGTTGACCCAGGCCCCGACCCCGGACTCCGACCCGGCCAGGTACTTCAACGTCCCGGGCGCCCGCATGACCGAGAACAGCTGCAGGTGCAGCCGGCCAAGCTCGCGCCGGTCGCGTACCGGAGCCTGGTGCCACCCCGCGATGTACGGCAGCGCGCTGACGCCGTCGAAGTACCGGTCGGCCCGGCCCAGCAGCTCGAGATAGACCGAGGCGAGCTCGTCGCGCTCTGCGTCGTCAAGGGCGGGCAGGTCGGGGACGTCGCGGTGCGGGGCCAGGTGGATCTCGACGGGCCAGCGCACGGCAGCGGGGACGTACGCCGTCCAGTGCTCGCCGGCCAGGACGACCCGGGTGCCAGCGCGTCGCTCAGCGTCGAGGACGTCCCGGAGCAGGTTGCCGCCGGTGGCTGCGCGGTGCGCCTCGGCCTGATCGAGCATCCGGTCGGTGCGCGGAGCCACGAAGGGGTACGCGTAGATCTGGCCGTGCGGGTGGATGAGGGTGACTCCGATCTCCTCGCCCCTGTTCTCGAACGGGAACACCTGCTCGACACCGGGCAGCTCGGACAGCTCGCTCGTGCGATCGGCCCAGGCCTCGATGACCGTACGTACCCGGCGCGGGGTGAGCGAGGCGAACGACGCGTTGTGGTCGGAGGTGAAGCACACGACCTCGCAGCGGCCGATGCCCGGACGTTCGGGCCACAGCGCCTCGCCGTCGATCAGCCGGGGCTCACCCTCGACCCGGTTCGTGAACGACGGGAAGCGGTTCTCGAACACCACGACGTCGTAGTCGCTCGCTGGGATCTCTGAGGGGGCGGTGACGCGACCGGTCGGGCAGAGCGGGCACTGGTCGCGGGGCGGCATCAGGGTGCGCTCGTTGCGGTGCGAGGCGATCGCCACCCACTCGCCGGCGAGGACGTCGTAGCGCAGGCTCGAGCCACCGCCGGCCGGCGGGAGCTTCCGGGTGTCCTCGACGTGCCGGGTGGCTGCGCCCGACAGGTACGGCTCGGTGTCGTCGAAGTAGATGATCTCGCGCCCGTCGGCGAGCCGGGCCGAGGTCTTGTGCACGCACGGGAGGAGCGGCCCGCTGACCGCCGCAGCCTGCACCCCTTCGTTGGTCACGAGGGCAGCCTGCCCCCAAGCCATCCACTAGTCAACAATCTCGAACATTCTTCATCGACCTTGTGCCTTCGTGATCGCTTCGTGATCGCTTCGTGATCGGCGACCAGGCAAGCCCGGCAGCCCGGCCACAGGTTTCGAGCAGGTTGCCTCGGTGCGTCGAAGCAAGGCGGAACTGATGGGTCACCGGGTTGGGCATCAGTTTGGTCACGATCCTGAAACGCCCCCTTGACACGAGCCAAAGAGCACAGAAAAGTGTGCTGCATTGTGGGAGGTCATGTTGATTTGTGTTCAACGCTCCCGGCTCGTCGCCTGCCAGTTCCATGCCCTGAGGAGGCATCATGACCCGTCCGCAGTCCGAGGCTGAGTACCTGGCCCGAATGGTTCCATCGTCCGTCGCGGCAACATCGCTGAACCGCAGGACGCTGTTCAAGGGTGCCGTCGGCGGTGCCGCAGCCCTGAGCATCCCCGGCCTCCTTGCCGCCTGCGGCAGCACCAGCAGTGGCGCTGCGGCCAGCGGTGGGTCGGCCAAGGGAACGGTCACCTTCGGCTCGAACGCGTCCGACGCGACGCCCAAGAAGTCGTTTGCCGCGCAGGTCGCCGCCTTCCAGACGGCCTCGGGCAACACCGTCAAGGTCAACACTGTCGACCACAACACGTTCCAGGAGAACATCAACAACTACCTCCAGGGCAACCCGGACGACGTGTTCACCTGGTTCGCCGGCTACCGCATGCGCTTCTTCGCCGCCCAGGGTCTGGCCGGCGACGTGAGCGATGTCTGGCCCAAGCTCTCGGGCTACACCGACGGTTTCAAGTCTGCCTCCACTGGAGACGACGGCAAGCAGTACCTCGTCCCGTACGACTACTACCCCTGGGCTCTCTTCTACCGGAAGTCGGTCTGGGCAGCCAAGGGCTACACCGTGCCGACCACGCTCGACGAGCTCACGGCGCTGTCGAAGCAGATGCAGAAGGACGGACTGGTCCCGATCGCGTTCGCGGACAAGGACGGCTGGCCCGCCATGGGTACGTTCGACGTCCTCAACATGCGCGTCAACGGCTACCAGTTCCACATCGACCTGATGGCCGGCAAGAAGGCGTGGAACGGCCCCGAGGTCAAGAAGGTGTTCGACGCCTGGACCGGGCTGCTGCCGTACCACCAGTCGAACGCGCTGGGTCGTACCTGGCAGGAGGCGGCTCAGACGCTGCAGCAGAAGAAGGCGGGCATGTACCTGCTCGGCCTGTTCGTCGCGCAGCAGTTCACTGCTGCCGAGCAGAGCGACATCGACTTCTTCACCTTCCCGGCCATCGACTCGACCATCGGTTCCGACGCGCTCGACGCGCCGATCGACGGCATGATGATGCGCAACAAGCCGAAGAACGAGGCAGGCGCTAAGGCGTTCCTGGAGTACATCGGATCGGTGGACGCCCAGAAGATCGCTCTCGCGAACGACCCGGGCAACCTATACCCGAACTCCGGCGTCGACACGAGCTCCTACACGGCCTTGCAGAAGAAGGCCAGCGAGCTCGTGGGTTCGGCCAAGAACATCGCCCAGTTCCTTGACAGGGACACCCGGCCGGACTTCGCTTCGACCGTGATGATCCCGCAGCTCCAGGCGTTCATCAAGGATCCGACGAAGGTCAACGACATCCTCGACAGCATCGAGAGCCAGAAGAAGTCGATCTTCACCGCGTGACGACGAGCCAGCACGGTTAGGGAGGGATCCATGTCCCAGGACTATCCCTTGGTTGCCGCGCAGACGGCCGTGCAGACCCCGACGAAGGCTCCCCGCCTCCGTCGGGGTCGCGGTCGCCGCCGGCTCCGCGGCGCCGACCGCATCATCGTGATCTTGATGGTCACCATCCCGACCCTCCTGGTCGTCGGCCTCGTCTGGCTGCCGGCCATCGCCAGCGTGCTGCTCTCGTTCACGAGCTGGAACGGCATCGGCGGCCTCAGCACGATCAAGTGGATCGGCACGACGAACTACGAGAACGTGTTCACCAACTACCCGCCGTTCCACCCGGCGATCCAGAACAACGCGTTGTGGCTGATCGTGCTGTTCCTGCTGGCCACGCCCTTCGGGATGTTCCTCGCGGTTCTCCTCGACAAGGAGATCAAGGGCAGCAGGGTCTACCAGACTGCGATCTACGTTCCGGTGGTGCTGTCGCTCGCGCTGGTGGGCTTCATCTGGCAGCTCTTCTACTCCTACGACCAGGGCCTGCTGAACTCGGTCCTCGGCACCCACATCGACTGGTACGGCGACGACAAGGTGAACATCTGGGCCGTCCTCGTCGCGTCCGGCTGGCGACATGTGGGCTACGTCATGCTGCTCTACCTGGCCGGCCTCAAGGGAGTCGACCCCACGCTCCGCGAGGCCGCGGCCGTCGACGGAGCCAGCGAGACGACGGTCTTCTTCCGGGTGGTCTTCCCGGTGATGCGGCCTATCAACGTCATCGTCTTCGTCATCACGGTCATCGAGTCGCTGCGTGCGTTCGACCTGGTCTGGGTGGTCAACAAGGGCCGCAACGGGCTCGAGCTCATCTCGGCACTCGTGACGCAGAACATCGTGGGTGAGGCGAGCCGCATCGGCTTCGGCTCGGCTCTCGCGACCATCATGCTGGTCATCGCCCTGGTCTTCATCACGATCTACCTGGCGACCGTGCTGAGGGAGGAGAAGTAATGGCGTCCGTCACCGAAGCGGCTGCCCCGACGTCGGGGGCGCCGGACGCCCCCGTCTGGGTGCGGAAGAAGAAGCCGACCTTCACGCCGCGACGGGTCATCCTGCACACCTTCCTGACGATCATCGCGCTGGCCTGGGTGTTCCCGATCGCCTGGGCCATCCTGAACTCGTTCCGCGACTACGCGTACACGTCGGTCAACGGCTACGTCTCGCTGGGCGGCTGGACGATCAAGAACTACCAGAACGCGTGGGCCCAGGGCGACTTCACCAAGCACTTCCTGAACTCGTTCTACATCACCGTCCCGGCCGTGGTCCTCACGCTCTTCCTGTCGTCCTGCGTCGCGTTCGTCCTGGCGCGGTTCAGCTTCAAGTTCAACCTCGCGATGCTGGGTCTGTTCACCGCGGCC
This sequence comes from Sporichthyaceae bacterium, assembly GCA_031394045.1. Classification (GTDB taxonomy): domain Bacteria; phylum Actinomycetota; class Actinomycetes; order Prado026; family Prado026; genus JANYIP01. The sequence continues at coordinate 3,003 of JANMWN010000118.1, read as the reverse complement.
AACCTGCTCCCGCAGCAGTCGTTGCTGATCCCGCTGTACCGGCTGTTCCGGTCGATCCCGCTGCCCACCTGGATGAGCGACTCGGGCACCATGCTGGACAGCTACTGGGCGCTGATCCTGGTCAACACCGCCTTCCAGACCGGCTTCTGCACCTTCGTCCTGTCCAACTACATGAAGACGCTGCCCAGAGAGCTGTACGAGGCGGCCGAGGTCGACGGCGCGAGCGTCTGGCGGCAGTACTGGCAGATCACGATGCCGCTCTGCCGGCCGCCGATGGCCGCTCTCGCAACGCTCGAGATCACCTGGATCTACAACGAGTTCTTCTGGGCCACGGTCCTGCTCCAGTCGGGCGACAAGTTCCCGGTGACCAGCTCGCTGAACAACCTGCGAGGTGAGTTCTTCACCAACCTCAACCTCGTCGCGGCCGGATCGGTGATCGTCGCCATCCCGACGCTGGTGATCTTCTTCCTGCTGCAGAAGCAGTTCGTGTCCGGTCTGACCCTCGGAGCCAACAAGGGCTGACCGGGTTCCTACCCGGCGCCCAGCGCGGTCCCAGCAAGCACTCAGGTCTGGCCTCGATCCTTCACGGCGTGAGCACGTCCACGCGAACGAAGGAAGAGGCCATGACCACGACCCTGCCCGTCGCCGAGCCGTCGGTCGACCGGCCGGCTGCTTCCAGCCACCCTGCTGCCGGTGAACCGTCGTGGGTCCGGCCGAGCCTGCTCCTCCTGCTCGCCGCGACCGCGGCGCTCTACCTCTGGGACCTCGGCGCCTCCGGCTGGGCCAACACGTTCTACTCCGCCGCGGTCCAGGCGGGGACGAAGAGCTGGGAGGCCTTCTTCTTCGGTTCCTCGGACGCGTCGAACTTCATCACCGTGGACAAGCCACCGGCCTCGCTGTGGGTGATGGAGCTCTCGGCCAAGATCTTCGGGGTCAACGCCTGGAGCATCCTGGTGCCGCAGGCGCTTGAGGGAGTGGCAGCGGTCGGCGTCCTCTACGCGACGGTACGGCGCTGGTTCTCACCTGCTGCCGCGCTGATCGCGGGTGCGGTGCTGGCGCTGACGCCGGTGGCCACGCTGATGTTCCGCTTCAACAACCCGGACGCGCTCCTCGTACTCCTCCTCGTCGGCGCCGCGTATGCGATGACTCGAGCGATCGAGCGTGCAGGCACCCGCTGGCTCCTGCTCGCCGGTGCGCTCGTGGGATTCGGTTTCATCACCAAGATGATGCAGGCCTTCCTCGTGGTCCCGGTCTTCGCGCTGGTCTACCTGATCGCCGCACCCACCCCCCTCCGCCGACGGATCTGGCAGCTGCTGCTCGCTGGGGTCTCGCTCGTCGTCGCGTCCGGCTGGTGGGTCGCCGTGGTCGAGCTCGTGCCCACGTCGGCCCGGCCGTACATCGGCGGGTCGCAGGACAACAGCGTCATCAGCCTGATCCTGGGCTACAACGGCTTCGGGCGGCTCACCGGCAACGAGACCGGCAGCGTCGGTGGCGGTGGAGCGGGTACCGGGATGTGGGGCGCGACCGGCCTGACCAGGCTGTTCACCGCCGACATGGGCGACCAGATCGCCTGGCTCATCCCGGCCGCGCTGGTCTCGTTCGGTGCGCTGCTGTGGATGACCCGTCGCGCGCCCAGGACCGACCGGCTCCGTGCCGCGATGTTGCTATGGGGCGGCTGGCTGCTGGTCACCGGCCTGACGTTCAGCTACGCCGCCGGCATCATCCACCCGTACTACACGGTGGCGCTGGCGCCTGCGATCGCGGCACTGGTCGGCATTGGCGCCGCCACGCTGTGGCGCAGCCGGCACCTGCTCCTTTCGCGGGCCCTGCTCGCGGTCGGAATGGCGGTGACCTCGGTCTGGTCGTACCTGCTGCTGGACCGCAGCCCGGACTGGAACCCGTGGCTGCGCTACGCGATCGTCGTCGCCGGGCTCGCCGTCGCCGGAGTCATGCTGGTCGGCCACCTGCTCAGCCGTCGTCTTGCTCTCGCGGCGGCTGCCACCGGGCTGGTCGTGCTGCTGGCGGGTCCGGCCGCGTACTCCCTGGCGACCGCGGCGACACCGCACTCGGGCTCGATCCCCTCGGCCGGTCCGTCCGTGAGTGGCACCGGCTTCGGTGGCCCTGGCGGTGGCGGTGGCGGTGGCGGTGGCTTCGGTGGCACGCGCGGCCCCGCGGGCGGGACGCCGCCCGCCGGGGCGCCCATGCCGGGCGGCCCCCAGGGTGGCACCACGGGCGGTCCTGGGGGTGCCACCGGCGGGAACGCTGGTGGCATCGACAGCCTGCTCAACGGCAGCAGCGCCAGTGCCGAGCTGGTCACCGCGCTCCAGTCCGACGCGTCCAGCTACACCTGGGCCGCCGCTGCGGTCGGCGCCAACTCCGCGGCCGGCTACCAGCTCGCGAGCGGTGAACCGGTCATGGCGATCGGCGGCTTCAACGGGACCGACCCGGCACCGTCGCTCGCCCAGTTCCAGCAGTACGCCGCTGAAGGCAAGATCCATTACTTCATCGCCGGTGGCGGGATCGGCGGCGGTGGGCAGAGCTCGAGCGGTACGTCGAGCGCGATCAACGCGTGGGTCGAGGCGAGCTACACCGCGATTACGATCGGCGGGACCACGGTCTACGACCTCTCCGCCACCGCCACCACCACCGCCACCACGACGACCACCACCGCCGCCACCACGACGACCACCACCGCGACGACCATCTAGACCGAGTGGCCGACCTATGCATTGTCGTGGTTCGGCCAGGGGAAAAGTCGTTGTTGGGTATGGACTTCTCCTAGACTTCGAACATGTGTACGAACACCTCGCCCGCCGCTCCGGTGGACGTGGCCGCCCTGCTCGCGGCCACCCCCGGGCTCGCGGTGATGGCGGCGCTGACCGCGCTGGACCTGGCCGCTCTGAGCGAGTCGGACCGGCTGATCGTGCTGGAGGTCTGGGAGCGGCAGCAGCACTGGGTCTGGGCCCAGACGATGACCGCGACGCTCGCGTTCGCCGGGCAGCA